>NZ_JBKOUE010000011.1:0-118428 GCF_046765995.1 Methylophilus sp. 'Pure River'
CTGGCGTAATTGAAGTCGCTTTCGCTTCTTCAATGTTGATGATGCCATCACCACCGAAGTTAGCGTCCAGCGCGATTGTTGCCACTGGCGGTGTCAGGTCAACGGTATAGGTCAATTGTGTTGACTGACTCAGGCTATTGCCAGCATTGTCACTAACAGTCACTTTTGCATCGATAGTCTTGTCTGGGTCAGCAGCCAGCTCGTTACCAGCCACATTGACGCTGAAGCCCAGTTTACCGTCAGGACGCGTAATAGCAGTTGTGTTGTAATCTTTACCATTGATGGTCACAACGACTGGATCACCTGCTTTAGCGTCACCACCAACAGTACCAGTCACCGCAATAGTTGATGTCGCTTTAGCCTCTTCGATATTAATAATACCGTCGCCAGCAAAGTTGGCATCAAGCGCAATCGTTGCAAACAGGTTTGGATTTACGGCCAGTTTATAATCTTGTGTATCCGTCGCTGTTGCGCTGTTACCTGCAGCATTGGTTGTCGTCACGCTCGCAAAGATCGTGCTGTCAGAGTCTGCTGCCAAGTCTGCACCAGGCACATTAATTGAGAACTTACCGCCAGTTTGCACTGTGCCGGTGAACTCTTTGCTGTTAATGGTCAAAGTAACAACATCACCTACTTTAAATTGACCACTGACTGTACCAGTCACTGGAATCGCTGCAGCAGTAGACTCAGCGACGTTCACGATGCCGTCACCCGCAACGTTTGCATCCAGGCTGATCGCCAGTGCTGGCGGCAACAGGTTTACTGTATAGGTTTGAGTATCGGTCGCTGTCGCACTGTTACCTGCCGCGTTTGTTGTCGTCACGCTCGCAAATACGGTGCTGTCTGAGTCAGCAGCCAAATCAGCACCTGGCACATTAATCGAGAAAGTACCATCTGTCGCAACTGCGCCAGTGAAATCTTTGCCATTGACTGTGATCGTCACAATGTCGCCAGTTTTAAACTGGCCACTCACCGTACCAGTCACTGGGATTGCAGCGGCTGTAGATTCAGCCACGTTCACAATGCCGTCACCTGCAACGTTCGCATCCAGACTGATTGCAACTGCTGGTGGCAATACATTCACCGTATATGTTTGCGTATCGGTTGCTGTTGCGCTATTGCCCGCAGCATTGGTGGTAGTGACGCTGGCGAATACCGTTGCGTCAGGATCTGCTGCCAAATCTGCGCCAGGCACATTAATAGAGAAAGTACCATTTGCCGCAACTGCACCAGTAAAGTCTTTACCATTAATCGTCACCGTCACGATGTCGCCAGTTTTAAACTGGCCACTCACGGTACCACTTACTGGGATTGCTGCTGCCGTAGATTCAGCAGCGTTCACAATACCGTCACCAGCCACGTTTGCATCCAGGCTGATGGCAACTGCTGGTGGCAATACGTTCACAGTGTATGTTTGTGTATCGGTTGCTGTCGCACTATTACCTGCAGCGTTGGTGGTAGTGACGCTGGCGAATACTGTACTGTCTGCATCAGCAGCCAAATCGGCACCAGGCACATTAATGGAGAAAGTACCGTCTGTCGCCACTGCGCCAGTAAAGTCTTTACCGTTAATCGTAATCGTCACAATGTCGCCAGTTTTAAACTGGCCGCTCACTGTACCTGTCACTGGAATCGCAGCGGCTGTAGATTCAGCAGCGTTCACAATGCCATCACCGGCAACGTTTGCATCCAGACTAATGGCAACTGCTGGCGGTGCTGTGTTGACAGTATAAGTTTGGGTGTCAGTAGCTGTTGCGCTGTTACCTGCAGCGTTTGTTGTTGTCACGCTCGCAAAAATAGTGGCATCAGCGTCAGCTGCCAAATCAGCACCTGGCACATTGATAGAGAACTTGCCACCATCTAATACCGTACCAGTGAAGCTCTTGTCGTTGATCGTCAGAGTCACGGTATCACCAACCTTGAACTGGCCACTCACTGTACCAGTCACTGGAATCGCTGCAGCAGTAGATTCAGCAGCGTTCACAATGCCATCACCTGCAACGTTTGCATCCAGGCTGATTGCCAGTGCTGGCGGCAACAGATTGACTGTGTAAGTCTGTGTATCTGTTGCTGTCGCACTGTTACCTGCCGCGTTGGTGGTGGTGACGCTGGCGAATACTGTGCTGTCTGCATCAGCAGCCAAATCGGCACCTGGTACATTAATGGAGAAAGTACCGTCTGTCGCCACTGCGCCAGTAAAGTCTTTACCGTTAATCGTAATCGTCACAATGTCGCCAGTTTTAAACTGGCCGCTCACTGTACCTGTCACTGGAATCGCAGCAGCTGTAGACTCAGCCACGTTCACAATGCCGTCACCTGCAACGTTCGCATCTAGGCTAATCGCCAGTGCTGGTGGCAATACATTGACAGTGTAGGTCTGGGTATCGGTTGCGGTCGCATTATTACCCGCAGCATTAGTCGTTGTCACGCTCGCAAATACGGTACTGTCAGAGTCAGCAGCCAAATCTGCACCAGGAACATCAATCGAGAACTTACCACCAGCTTGTACTGTGCCAGTAAAATCCTTGTTGTTGACGGTCACAGTGACTACATCACCCACTTTAAAATCACCACTGACTGTACCAGTCACAGGGATTGCAGCAGCTGTAGATTCTGCTGCGTTTACAATGCCGTCACCTGCAACGTTTGCATCCAGGCTAATCGCCAATGCTGGCGGCAACAGATTGACTGTGTAAGTCTGGGTGTCTGTTGCTGTCGTGGTATTACCTGCGATGTCTGATGTCGTAACACGCGCATCAATCGTTTTGTCCGCATCAGCGGCCAAATCGGCACCAGGAACATTAATTGAGAAGGTACCTGCCGCAGTCACAGCACCTGTGAAGTCTTTACCGTTGACGGTCACAGTGACAATGTCACCCGTTTTAAATTGGCCGCTTACTGTACCAGTCACTGGAATTGCTGCGGCTGTAGATTCAGCCACGTTCACAATGCCATCACCTGCAACGTTCGCGTCCAGGCTAATAAACAGCGCTGGTGGAACGGTATCAATCGTAAAGTTCAATGGTGCGGACGGATTGCTGGTATTGCCAGCTGGATCAGTCGCAGTGACAGTGATGCTATGTGCGCCGTCAATCAATGGTGTTGTTGGTGTGAACGTCCATGTGCCATCTGGCTGAACAAGTGTTGTACCAAGCTTGGTGCCATTATCGTAAATAGTCACCGTATCGCCAGGATTGCCGCCCGTGCCGCGAATTTCTGGTTTGTTATCATCAATCGAAGAGTTATTAACAATCACACCTTGGATGGTGCCTACATCATCATACCCTTCAAATGCTGGAGTGTTAGGCGCAACGGTATCAACAGTAAAGTTAAGCGGTGTTGATGGATTGCTGGTATTGCCAGCTGGATCAGTCGCAGTCACTGTAATACTGTGTGAGCCATCAACTAATGGTGTTGTTGGTGTGAATGTCCAGGTGCCGTCTGGCTGAACAAGGGCAGTACCCAGCTTGGTACCATTATCGTAAATGGTGATCGTGTCGCCAGGGTTGCCATTGGAACCACGAATTTCAGGCTTGTTATCATCGATGGTTGAATTATTAACGATCACACCTTGAGTTGGGCCAACATCATCAACACCTTCAAATGCTGGCGTATTAGGCGCTACTGTATCAACCGTGAAATTCAACGGTGTCGATGGATTGCTGGTATTGCCAGCTGGATCAGTCGCAGTGACAGTGATGCTATGTGCGCCGTCAATCAATGGTGTTGTTGGCGTGAATGTCCATGTGCCGTCAGGCTGAACAAGGGCTGTGCCGAGCTTGGTGCCATTGTCGTAAATGGTGATTGTGTCGCCAGGATTGCCATTGGAACCACGAATTTCAGGCTTGTTATCATCAATGGTTGAGTTATTAACGATCACACCTTGTGTTGGGCCAACATCATCAACACCTTCAAAAGCAGGCGTATTAGGCGCTACTGTATCAACCGTGAAACTCAACGGTGTCGATGGATTGCTGGTATTGCCAGCTGGATCAGTCGCAGTGACAGTGATACTGTGTAAGCCATCAACCAATGGTGTTGTTGGCGTGAATGTCCATGTGCCGTCAGGCTGAACAAGGGCTGTGCCGAGCTTGGTGCCATTGTCGTAAATGGTGATTGTGTCGCCAGGATTGCCATTGGAACCACGAATTTCAGGCTTGTTATCATCAATGGTTGAGTTATTAACAATCAACCCTTGAGTTGGACCAACATCATCAACACCGACAAACGCCGGAATATCTGGCGCGCTCAAGTCGATAGTTGCAGAATCACTACCTGGTTTAGATTCATTTTTGGCTGCATCAACGATGGTTGAAGTCACCGTAACAGTGTCTCCATCAGGCTGTGCTGGCACAGTTGTTGTAATGAAGCCATTTGTTTTGTCGTTAGCTGTGATAACAACCTGTTTAACAGTACCGTCATTGGACTTAACAACGACAATATCCCCTACATCGACCAAGCTTGGCGTGAACGACACTTTTACATCTATATCCCCATTAAGCTCGGCACGATTAATAAAGTTGTCGTTATTTGCATCTTCAGTAATTTCGACGATAGGAGCGTTGCCACCATTTGGAACATTGGTATCAATAATTGCAGAGTCTGAGCTTGAAGGCGATGTTTGGCCGGATTGATTGGTAATGCTTGCCGTTACTGTTAATGTAGAACCCTGAGCTGGAACCGGTATTTGCAACTCAACGGAACCGTTAGCAATATTAGCTGCTGACAATACGACACTGATCGTACCGCCGTTATGTACCACATTTAATGTGTCACCTGGTTCAAGTCCCGCTGGCAGTGTCACAGTGGCTTTGGTGGTTGTAGCATTACCCAATTCACCTGCGTTTAAATAGCCATCGTTATTATCATCATCTGATAACTCAATTACTGGCGCACCACTTGCTGGTGTCAGATACACATAATTAGGCGCAATGCTACCGCCTGTCGCTGCACCACCTGCACCAGTACCACCATCATAGTTGGCGCCACCGGCATTTTGTGTCTGGATTCTGTCCAGGTTTACAAAGCTGGTATTACCATCACTACCAGCCTCACCTGCAGCTGGGCTATCCAATACCTCTGTGATATCACGGCCTTCATTTAATGCTGTCAGCACCGCGTCAAAGACTGTTTGATTCACTGCATTTTCAGTGACGTCAGAAACATCCACCTGAGCCAGGTTATCAGTAATCTTGACTGTTTGCGCTTCGGCAAAATTCACGGTTTCACCGTTGGCCAGTTTCACGGCGACAGCAGCGCCAGAAGCAGTGATTACTTTATCGCCTGCATGCAGCACTTCACCAACTTTCAACATATGGCGATTGCCACTTGCATCTACAACGATAGCCATCCCTTGAATATTTGTAACAGTTCCGATTACTGTAGCCATGTTTATCCTCACTTAAGATTGAGACAATTCTGATAGTGACGTATTAAACGCCAATCCAAAACAGAAATCTATTGTACTAAAGTACAATGTCTGACCAGCCTGAAAGGCCATTACGCTTGCCAACACGCGCTGGCATATATAAAAAAAGCGGTGCCAATTTGGCACCGCTTTTTTACACTCCCAACAAGCAGGAGCTCAGATCAATATTACTGAGCGACAGACTGGAAGCGAATGACTTCAACACGACGGTTGGCATCATTACCACTTACAGGATCATTTTCAGCAATCGGCTGTGAGAATCCATAGCCTTTTACCATCAGGCGCTGGGCATCCATGCCTTTTTTAACCAGGTAGTCAGCAACCGCTTTTGCACGCTTCTCTGACAAGACCAGGTTGTACTTCTCTTTTGAGGTATTACGCTTGTCAGTATGACCAGCGATTTCAACCTTGTCATTGCCCCACTCTTTAACAACGTCGTATACGATATCCAGATCGGCATAAGACTCTGGCAAGATGATGGCGCTATTAGCCTGGAACAAGATACGCGGCGTGAATTTCATCGTCGCTTTTTCTTGTGTTTTGGGTTTGAAGGCTTCACCTTCCCAAGGTTTGGCATTAGCTAACAATGCAGCTTTGTCAGGCACTACTTGTGTGGGCGCAACCGCTTTACACACATTCTCGCGATCCATATACTCTTCACGTGGATACTCACCTACGTCAGCACGTGTCACACCCAGTTTGCTCAACAACAAGCCTTGACCTGCATAGGTTCTGGCATAAGCAGTGCTGAGGTCCATTTCCGCATTGGTAAAGTTACGACGGGACTGGAAATATTCGTTTTCTGTATCCAACAAGTCCAGCAAGGTACGTTGGCCGATATCATATTGCTTACGATAGGCCAGACGCGCATTTTCAATAGAGTCTTGGTGTTGCTTGCGGTAAGCCACTTGCTCGTTCAACTGCTTGATGTTGTTGTAAGCAATAGCCACCAG
Source organism: Methylophilus sp. 'Pure River' (assembly GCF_046765995.1). NCBI lineage: Bacteria > Pseudomonadati > Pseudomonadota > Betaproteobacteria > Nitrosomonadales > Methylophilaceae > Methylophilus > Methylophilus sp. 'Pure River'. The sequence continues at coordinate 6,382 of NZ_JBKOUE010000011.1, forward strand.
CTGACGTGTATCGATACACGCTTTGTCACGCAAGTCATGTGAACGATTTAAGGTTTCTACTGCAGAATCCAGGTTGGATTTATCAGTAAAACCATTAAAGATGTTCCAGCTGGCTGTCACTTCCAGAGTGTCTGCTGCCAATGTGCTGTTTTTGCTCGCATCATTCACATCAATCACTTTACGGCCTTGCAGGTCCAAGCGAGGCATAAATGGCGCTTTTTTGCCAGAAACAGACTTTTCAACCGCGATAATATTTTCAATCGCTGCCAGGATGTTTGGGTTTTGCTTGTAAGCAGCATCCAACACCTGATCCGCACTACCAGCCAGGCCATCACCGGTCAACATCACTTCATTGATGCTTTCAGGTGGCAACTCACCCACCAGGCGTTGAAAGCGAGCAGATACATCATACAAGTTGGTGGTTTCTGTCAGCAGGTTTGCTTCAGCCAAGGCCAGACGACCAGTTGCCTGCTCCAGGTCAACCTTCTTACCTACACCAGCATCCACGCGGGATTTGATCTTGTCAAAAATCTGCTTGTGCACGACAAAGTTGTCTTGCGCATAAGACACCAAACGGCGATAACGCAACAAATCAAAATAAGCGGTTGCCGTATCCAGCGCAACCCCTTGCATTTGACCTTGCAATTCATAGAAGCGGGATTTTGCAACGTGATCCAGGCGGCCGACTTCAGAAGGTGTCGCCAAACCATCAAAAATCATTTGACGCAAAGTCAATGTGGATTGCTGGTTAGGTGTAAAGGTGTTATTAACGTTTGGCGTCAGGCGCTCTTGATTTCTGAACGTTTGATCCACCGTCAAATTTGGCAGATATCGACCTTTGGCGGCAGACTCATCGAACTCTGCGGCTTTGAAAGCGTGGAAGCTGGCTTGAACCTCCGGGTTTTCGGAGACAGCCTTTTCGATAATTTTCTCTAACGTCTCAGGACTGGCAGCCCAACTAATAGACGAGAAAGAAAATACACCCATTAATAGTGCCGAGGCGATTTTTTTTAGTTTCATGTGCAGACTCTTAACAAGTTATAAAGATTCATCCAGAATCAGTATAACCACGGAATTGTGTCGGCACAAGGGCGAATAGCCCATCTGAGTAGTCACTTAGATGGGTTTTTAGTGAAAAATGTCACACATTTCATCTTTATGACAGCAGTTTTTTTGAAAAAATCTGATTAAATTCATTAATTTACAAAAATAAACATAAATTAAAATAATTAATCAATCATGAATTTAAATGTAATTTATTCAAAGAATCTTTTTGCACATTTTCATCGTGGGAGAAGTGTCCCTGAGCAGATTTACCTTGCAGGACTAATGCCAGGTGTAAACGATCTCGCACTTTCAAGGTGTCGAACACAGATGTTAGATGTGCTTTTACGGTGCGTTCAGAAATAGATAAAGCACGTGCAATTTCTTTATTACTATTGCCCTTAGCTGCCTCAAGTGCGACCTCACGTTCACGCTTGGTCAAACCATCTAATATTTCTTCCGTGGCATCCGGCTGCGGATTACCTCGTGTCGTCAATGTGATTAAATGTTTGAGCACATCCCGCCCTAACCAGACGCCGCCATGTGAAACAACGCTGTATACCTCTTGCAGCACGTGTTGATGGGCATAAGCGTGTAAATAGCCAACCGCCCCTAATTCCAGCGCCTGCATGGCTTCGGCCTGCTCCGGGTTGTTCGACAACACAATCACCTTGGCAGAAGGCAAGAAGGTTAATATCTGCTGCACATGCTTGCGCCACTGGTTACCTTGCTCAATTTGTGCATGTACCCAGATAATGGAAGCCCCGGCGACATCTGCTGACACAACATCCGCAATCGTCGTCAATTGCGGAAAAGCCTTGAGCCAGGACTCTATGGACTGTTTTAAGGTAGTGATAAATATATGCTTCATAGTAATTAGCGCTCGGTTAGTGCGTAAGATTTAGCTTTTAACACTGGTTTTAATAAGTAGGACAGCACTGTTTTTTTCCCGGTCAGAATATCAACCTGTGCCACCATGCCGGGAATAATCGGCAAGTGGTCGCCCAGATTATTCTTGTCTGTTCTTACCTTAACGACATAATATGCATTACCTTTATCGTCTATGGTGGAATCTGCTGCAATATCTTCCACTGCGCCATCCAAACTGCCATAAATCGTGTAGTCATAAGCAGTCAACTTAATCACCGCAGGCTGCTGCGGGCGGATAAACGCAATATCCTTGGTTTGCACTTTGGCTTCAATTACCAGCGCATCATCAGAAGGCACCACCTCCATGACTTCCTTGCCGGGCTGAATCACGCCACCTACGGTGTTGTAATACAGCTTGCTGACTTTACCGTTAACGGGTGACGTCAAGGTAGATTGTTTTACTTTATCTGATAGTGCGAGACTGGATTGCGTCAGGCTATTAATTTTGGCGGTGGTTTCGTTCAAGTCCGTACGAATTTTACTCAGGAACGACTGTTGAGCTTCTGACACTTTACGTCGGGCTTCAGAAATCGCTGCAGTCAAACGCCCCATCTGCGCCGACGCCTGATCAATATCCCCTTTCGCACGATTGGCATCACGTTCCAGCCTTAAGATCTCTATCTCTGATACCGCGCCACTATTTAATAAGGGACGATTGGCCGCCAGTTCTTTACTGGTGGAATCATAAGTTTTAATCGCCACTTCTTTCTTAAACTGCACTTCAGACAGTTCGCGCTCGCGCTGTGACAACTGATCCCTGGCGATATTGATCTGTGAGTTGAGCTCATCCCTGGCGGCATTAAACAATTGCAATTCTTGCAAGTAAGTATCAGGCGTTTTTTGCTGTACTTCGCTGGGAGGATTAAAACTGCCGCCATTGGCCAACGCTTTCAGGCGCGCCTCTTTGGCTTTGAGGGATAAATACTGGCTTTCATTTTCTTTTAATGAAGAAATAGCCCGTGTTTCATCAATCTTGATCAAAGGCTGACCCCGTTTTACGGTATCCCCCAACTGCACCATGATATCGACAACGATACCGCCATCCAGTGACTGCACAACCTGTATCTGGCGAGACGGAATCACACGCCCTTCGCCCCGGGTGACTTCGTCCACCTTGGCGACACTGGCCCAGACCAATAGCACCAGCAAAATCCCCAAAATACCGTACATAATCAGTTTCGCATGCAACATGGTGTCTTCTATCATCACATCATGTGCTTGCTCGGACCAGGTGCGTGATTCAGCGGTCTCGGTTTTGATGACTTTGTCTACCAGGGCATGCACTGGCTTGCCGAGGCGCACCCAGATACTGTCCGGCTTGGTGACTTCACCTAATTGATCGAATATTTTTTTTGCCATATTGTTATCTCGCCTTACCTACTTTGCCGGCGCGCAGCGCAGCAGTGACGTCCTCTTTATTACCATCTGCAACCACCTGACCGGCATCAATCACTATCAGGCGTTCCGCCAGCTCCAGCATAGCGTTACGGTGACTGATCACAATCATGGTTTTATCAGCTGTGGCTTGGGCAATGTTGCGTTTAACGGTTTCCTCACCAGAGTGATCCATGGCACTGGTCGGCTCATCCAGCAACACAATTTGTGGTTGCGTCACAAACGCCCGCGCAATGCCCACACCCTGGCGCTGGCCACCAGACAAGGTATCCCCGCGCTCGCCCACTTCCAGGTCAAAGCCTTTGGGATGCGCATTCACAAACTCTGCAATACCGCCTACTTGTGCGGCCTGTAGCACTGAATGATCGTCCGCATGCGGATGACGCAAGGTAATATTTTCACGCAATGAGCCATAAAACAAATGGTTATCTTGCTGGACATAGCCAATACTGCGGCGCAATTCAGCCGGATCAATCTGCCGCGCATCAATGCCATCAATCAGGATCGCGCCTTCGGTTGGCTGATACAGACCAAGAATCAGTTTATTAATGGTTGTTTTACCCGAGCCCATACGGCCAATCAGGCCAACGTGCTCACCTGGACGAATCCTGAAAGAGACCCGGTTCAGGGCCAACTCATCCGAGCCAGGATATTTAAAAGAAACATTTTTAAACTCGATTTCGCCCTTGAATGCTGGGCGGGATAGGAAATTAACCCCTTTGTTACGCTCCACCGGTTTACCCATCACCTCATCCAATGACTTCAATGAAGTCGCCGCCGTGTGATACTGCGTAAACAAGCCTGCGATTTGAGAAATCGGTGCCAGGCCACGGCTGGTTAATTGCGAGCAGGCAATCAATCCCCCCATGGTTAAATCCCCATTCGAGATTAAATACACGCCTAAAATCACAATCGCAACACTAATAATTTGCTGCAAGGCATAGGTACCATTGGTAATAGAAGAGGACAATAGTTTGAGCTTGCTGCCGACTTCAGATAAAAACAGCGCGCTTTTCTCCCACTTGCCCTGCATCTGGCCTTCCACGCCCATGGACTTCACAGTTTCCAGGCCTACCAGGCTTTCAATCAGTGTGGCATTGCGCTGGGCACTGGCCCGGTACATGGTTTCTGACAGGTCATGCATCTTGGTTTGCACGCTGAGAGAGTAAATCAATACAATCGCGCCACCAATCAATGCTGGCAACACCATATAAGGGTTAATCCAGGCAATGACGATCAGGAAAATAATGCCGAATGGCAAGTCGATCAGCGTCACTACGGTGGCGGAGGTAATAAAATCACGCACGCTTTCAAACGAGCGTAAGTTAGAGGCAAAAGAGCCAACAGAATTAGGCTTGGCTTCATAACGGGTGCCAAGCACTTTTTCCATGATTTGCGTACTGAGTTTCACATCAATACGTGCACTAGCCCAGTCCAGGAAATAAGCACGCATGGAGCGCAACAATAAATCGCCCAGCACAATCAGCGCAACACCAATGCCTAATACCCACAATGTTTCTACTGCCTTGTTTGGCACCACGCGGTCATACACATTCATGGTAAACAGTGGCATGGCCAAGGCAAAAATATTGATCAGCAAGGCTGCAACCATCACATCGCGGTAAATGCCCTTGTTCTCTGCCAATGTCCCCCAAAACCAGTGCCTGACTTTGACCCGCCCCACTTCTGGAGTCCGCGCATCAAACATAAAGTTTTGCTTGGTGATCAAGGCATAACCGGTATATTCCGCCGCCAGGTCAGCCAGGCTCATGGTTACCGCATCGGGCGACAAATCTGGGAATACCACCTGGGCAAAATGCTGGCTTTCATCTATTTTGATCAGTTGGCAGGCCCGGTGATTATTCAGCAGCAAGGTGACATCAGCCTGTGGTTGCAGCAATGTTGCAACCGCCCCCTGCTTCACTGTCACTTCCAGCCGCAAACGTTCAGCTGAGCGTTTAAACAATTCAGGATTAAGCTTGCCCCCTTCCAGCGGTAAGCCAGAAGTTAAAGCATCTCGGGTTGTTGCCAGTCGATTATGGCGACAGATATAAAGAAGACACTCGAGCAGAGCGTCTTTTGCGGTCTTATTAAAGTATGGCGTCGTTTCCATGGCAGATGACTTATTATTATCCTTATCTGAGTTAAATCAGTGACTGATTTACCGACTATTGATTGTATGGGGTGTTAAGCCATGTCAAAACGATGAGTATATGGCATAACACCCCGAAATTACAAAAATTGACACTTTTATAGTGCACCAAATTGTAAATTTTCCTGCACAAAGGGGCCGGTCACCGCTTCAATACCGATTGCATTCAAGCTATCCAGCTCTTGCTGGTCTTGCACACCTTCGGCAATCGGCACAATACCCATGGTGCGTACCATCATGCACAAACCGCGCATGAGAGACTGTTGTTGCGGACGCAGGTGAATGTCACGGATGAGTGACGCATCAAACTTGATGTAATCCATGCCCAGTTCATGCAAATCACCCAATTGCGCCAGGCGAGTGGAGACATGCTCCATGCCGACCATACAACCCAGGGATTTCACCAGGTGCACAAACTCTTTAAATTTCACAAAATCGCTGAATGCTGCTTCTTCGGCGACTTCAAAGCTTAACCGGGCTGGCGTTGTCACTGTCAGGATTAATGCTTGCAACTTATCTTTATATTCATCACTGCGCATTGCTGCCGCAGAAACGTTCACACTGAGGCTGGCATTGTTCTTCGTCAGCATATCAACGGCATATTCCAATGCCAAGCCGTCCAGTGTTTTGATCATATCGAGCTGGCTGGCCCAATCAATAAACGCACCTGCAGCCAGCCATTGATCGCCTTCATCAATATGCAAACGCAATGGGCACTCGTAGTGATACAGCTGCTGGTCGCGCTGCATGACCGGGTAGCAGGCCAGCTTGATCTGCTTCTGCTCAATCGCCTGCAAGAACTGCTCTTTCCATTGATTGAGGTAGTTTTTCCTTGAAGTGACGATGCTATTGGCATTCATCACCCGCATAGGAATCGCCGCCTGATCTTCAGCCAGGTCGAGAATAAACTGCATCACACGATGAATATCGACAAAGTCATCGCCTTTTTTAGTTTTGGTATGTGTGACCACAAACTGGAACTGCAACAATTGCTGTGCTGCGTTCAGCTTTTCCAGCACCAGCTTGAGCTCGGTAGTGACAGCAAAATCATCCAGTGGCTGTCGGCTGAAAATACCGAACACGCCTCCAGCCAGGCGACCACACACCACGTCCTGGTAATGTTCCATCTGCTGCTGCACGGCATCACCAACCTTTTTAATCAACTGGTTGGTCACGCTGTAGCCCATTTGCTTATCGATGTCAGGCAAGTTACGCAGTTGCACCAAAATCAACACACCTTCGACAAAGCCATCATTTTTGAGGGCAACCGAAGCCGTATTGGTGAAATGTGACTGGTTCATCAAACCGGTCACTTCATCGTAGTTGATTTGCTGGTTAAAGGTATTCAGGCGCTCAGACTCTGCCGTCACCATGGATTTAACGCGGTCAGACAGCGTATTCATGGTGCGCACCAGTTTCTGGAACTCTTCTGTGGCAGGTTCTGCAATGGTGATGTACTTGCGCTCGCCCAAGGCTTCGGCTTGTGCAATCACGTCATCCAATGGTTTCAGGATACGTTTCAGCCAGAAGCCGGACACGACATAACTGAGCAAGGCGACAATCAATGTCCACAACACGGCATGACGTGAGGTTTCCCACAATTGGTCATAAGCCAGCGACGGCTCACTCTCCAGCTCCAAGGTGCCATATTGTTGCCAGCCGGACTGGATATTGGCCACGCCAGGCTGAATATTGACGGAAAACACCGACTGGAACCAAGCCGGGGCGATGGAGTGTGGATGACGGTTCACCCGCTCGATCATCAGCTTATTGTCCGGCGAAATAATGGCAATGCGGCGATAGTGCCCCATATCAAACTGGGCGCTGATAATCAGCTCTACCGTGACATTGTCTTTCTGGATATTGGAAAGCGTAATCGCCAGCCCGTTGGCGTTATCGTTATTCTTTTTTTGCAACTGCTCAGCCATATAGCGGTGGTCATCATAAACACCGAGGAACAGGCATCCTGCCGCCACCATTAAAATAATGACAGAAATTGCAATTCGTATCTGTTTTACCAAAGACATTTGAAAGCCCTCTTACTTTCCTGGGGTGGATTCGGCCATAACCCGCCGTGCGTGCCGGCTTTGCGCATTAGCCTAGCATTCCGCCTCCATAATAACCACATTTCTAACAGGTTTTTAATCATTCCAATCCGTCCTGTCGCATACGCGTCAACACATCACGCCATTTGGAGATATTGGAAGGGGATCCAGCGCGCATATTCGGGTTATTCGCCACGAACAAGCCTTTATCATTAAAACTGAAGACAGGAGACAAATCACCGCGCTTAGAGGCGGGCAATAATTCAAAATTGAGGTTGTCGAGGACCAGTGGGTCACTGTTTGGCGTGGCATAATAAGTCAACACCATATGTGGACGGATAGATCCGCTAGGCATGCGCGCCCTGACATAAGTCAGCCGTAACTTGTCTTGCGACACGCCCAGCTTTTTCAGCAAGGTATATTTGGCAATACTAAAATCTTCACAGTCACCCGCCCCTTTGCCAAAGGTTTCCAGCGGACTGGCCCAGTAATCTTCCATGCCCCACAGGGTAATATCATCCACAAACAATACGTGCTGATTGGTAAAGTCATTCACCATATGCACCTTGGTCATCTCGCTGGCACCCGCCACCTGGGCGAACATCTCATTCATGCGCATGACATTCTGGTAAGCCTCTTCGCCATAGCGTTGCCGAATTTTTTCCAGCATGGCCAGCACATAGTCATCCGCCAGCGTCTGCGTCCATAGCAGACTCAGTGCCAGGCATAAGCCTGTCAGCAGTCGAGCAATCAATGGCGATACGTGGCGTCTCATGTGAAATTCATTCCCAGTGAGCGATTATGTCACGGCTAAATCAAGCACAATTTACCAAACAAAGCGGTTTTAATCGACAAATTCAGCACGCGTTTACATTGCTGCCGTGAATGGCAAAACACATTCAACAAAGACAAGCGTGGCTGGATTGGGTAAAATATCGGCTTTTGAATCGATAAGTTTTTTACCCATGACGTCTCTCACCACGCTCAACGCCCTGTCTCCACTGGATGGCCGTTACCAGTCCAAACTCGATCCTTTACGCCCTTTCTTTAGTGAATATGCGTTGATCAAATACCGGGCACTGGTAGAAGTCGCATGGTTAAAAGCACTGAGCGCAGCGCCTGAGTTGGCTGAAATTGCACCGTTCAGCCCAGAAACCATCGCCGAGCTGGATGCCGCCATCACGGCCTTTAGCGAAGCCGACGCCACTCAAGTAAAAGCGATTGAGGCACGTACTAATCACGACGTGAAAGCACTCGAATACTGGCTGAAAGAAAAATTTGACGGTAACCCTGAGATTAAAAAGGCCAGCGAGTTCATTCACTTTGCCTGCACCTCAGAAGACATTAATAACCTGTCACATGCCTTGATGCTGAAATCTGCACGTGATGCGGTGATGCAACCTAACCTGCAAGCAGTGATTGCGCGCCTGACCGAGCTGGCACATGCGCTGGCTGACCAGCCTATGCTGTCACGCACACATGGCCAGACTGCCAGCCCATCTACCATGGGCAAAGAACTGGCCAACGTGGTCTACCGCCTGCAACGTCAATTCAAGCAACTGCATGCTAATGAAGTGTTAGGTAAAATCAACGGTGCCGTCGGTAACTTTAACGCGCACTTGTCTGCCTACCCTGACTTTGACTGGGAAGGCTTTGCCAAACGCTTTGTCGAATCACTGGGCCTGACCTATAACCCGATGACCATCCAGATTGAGCCACACGATTACATGGCTGAAATGTATGACACTTTGTCACGCATCAACACCATCTTGATTGACCTTAACCGCGACATCTGGGGCTATATCTCGGTCGGCTATTTCAAGCAAAAAGTCAAAGCCGGTGAAATCGGTTCTTCCACCATGCCGCACAAGGTTAACCCGATTGACTTTGAAAACTCTGAAGGCAACCTGGGCCTGGCCAACGCCGTATTGCGTCACCTGGCAGAAAAATTGCCTATCTCCCGCTGGCAGCGTGACCTGACTGACTCTACCGTATTGCGTAATATGGGCGTGGCATTTGGCTACACCTTGCTCGGCTATGATTCTTGCCTGCGTGGCCTGAACAAGCTGGAAGTCAATCCACAACGTCTGGCAGAAGACCTGGACAATAGCTGGGAAGTATTGGCTGAACCGATCCAGACTGTGATGCGCCGTTATGGCATTGAAAACCCTTATGAGCAACTCAAAGAACTGACGCGCGGTAAAGGTGGCATCAACAAGCAATCTTTGCATGCCTTTATTGAAACCTTGCAGATTCCAGCTGAAGCCAAACAAGCATTGCTGGCCCTCACGCCTGCAACTTATACCGGCAAGGCCAGTCAACTGGTGAAGCATATTTAAATAGTGTTGACTAAGTCGATTTGATCCGGGATTTTCTTGCTCATCATGTAAAACATCCCGCTTATGAACAGGCAGTAAACATCTTGTTTCGCTGCCTGTTCTGGGCAAACACCACGTGCAAGCAGTTAATGCACCTCATGCTGACTTTGCTGGCCCTGGTTTTGCTAGCACAGACAGCAACCTGCTATGCTCAAGACACGCTCTGGTTTGAGGTCAAATCAGGCACCAGCTACCAGACACGCTTTTCACTCGCCAATGATACGCCCCCAGAAGATACCTCAGCACTGCGTGAGCTGCTGCAAAAACACCTGACCATCCACGAAGCCATGCAAAACCCGCGCATGAACGACAGTGAATGGCGCCGATTAATACAAAAAACCCCGCAAGAAATTGCCGATTTAGTGGCCACTGAAGGTTACTTTAAAACCAAAACCGTCACCGTCCAACCTAGCGTCAACCTGGCCGAATTTCATATCAGCCTGCCACCGCAAGCCAAAGTCAGTCAGGTTAACGTCTCGATCACTGGCGAAATCCAGCAACCCAGCCATCAATCTACATTAGAAGCCGCGCAGAAAAGCTGGCCACTGCCAGTGAACAGCACCTTTACCCAACAAGCCTGGGGTACTGCCAAGCGTGAGTTACTGGCCACCTTGCTGCGTGCAGAGTTTCCAAACGCCAAAATCACTACCTCGCAGGCCATGGTCAATCCACAGACCCAAGAAGTGTTGATTACCCTCGCCATGGATTCCGGGCCTGCGGTACGCATAGGCGAAGTCAGCATACATGGGCTACAACACTACAAAGAGTCGCTGGTGCGTCCGCTCAACACACTGAAAACTGGTGCGCCCTATCGTCAATCCGATTTACTGACCTTACAAAACAGCTTTATGAGCACAGGTAAATTTCGCTCGGTGGACGTAGTTGCCAGGACGGAAGCACTCAACGCCGATCATAGTGCTGACATTGACGTCACTGTGCACGAAATGGAGCAGAACACCTTCCGCATTGGCGCAGGCGCCAGCACCAACACCGGCGCCCGTATCGTATTTAACTACACCGACCGCAACCTGTTTGACCGCGGCCTGTTATGGGATAGTAGCTTGCGGCTAGAACAGAAGCTGCAAGCCGTCACCTCCAACATCACCTTTCTCACCGATAACAAAGGCTACCGCGACAGCATACAAAACAGCGTGACACGCACAGACCTCGAAGGTCAGATCACCACTGCCGTGCAGAATGGTGTGCGCCGCTATTGGGGCCAGCCTGGCATTTTCGAGCAATATGTCGGCGCGAATCTGCTATATGAATTTTTAACCGTGGACGGCGAATCGTCGCAATTTAACAAGGCGGCCACACTGGCCTATGGCCTGAATGTGCGCAAACTGGATCATCCGCTGGCACCGACCAAGGGCTGGATACTAAACACCCAGTTCCAACTGGCACCGCTGGACAAGCTGTCTGACGGCCGCTTTCTGCAGTCGCAAGCCAGGTTACAGGGTTTTTACCCACTGACACAATCCACGCAATGGCTGGGCCGCATTGAAGTTGGCACCGTCACCGGCGCGCGCAGTGTGCCTGCGACTTACTTATTCAGGGCGGGTGGCGACCAATCCGTGCGCGGTTACGCTTTCCAGTCACTCGGCGTTAAAGAAGCCGATGCGATTGTTGGCGGCCGCGTGTTACTGACTGGCAGCAGCGAAATTGTGCAATGGCTGACCTCATCCTGGGGCGCTGCCGTATTTGTCGATTTTGGTCATGCCGCCAATAGCTGGAAAGACTATGACCCGGCCTTTGGTTATGGCCTGGGGGTACGCTGGCGCAGCCCGATTGGTCCGGTAGGCGTGGACGTTGCCTATGGCGAAGAAACCAAAGAATACCGTTTGCACTTTAACCTGGGCGTGAATTTCTGATGTTACTCGTAAACACATTCAAGCGCTTGCTCAAACTCACGCTCACTGGTGTGCTTTGTTTATCGTTGATCATCACGCCACAAATGGTGTGGGCGGCAAATGTACTGCTGATGACCAGTTTAAAAGAATTTGAAACCGACCTCGGTAACGCAACACTCAAAGTGGAAGGCATAGATTCCAATATGCGCCTGGCGGTCACGCCCAAAGGCGAGCTCACCGTCTCGCAGTTTCGCGCCAAACAAATCACTTTGCGTTTTAAACCCACGACCGAGGTTACGCCAACGCCTCCAGCGGCAAAAACACCGCTACCAGCGCGTATCAACATTCCGTTGCCGTTTCACTTGCTCTCCGGCCAGATTGACCAGCTCACTATTATCCAGGGCGCAAGCACTTCAGAGATTACACAGATTCAGTTTGACCTCGATGCCGACAATCAGGTCTTGCAATTCCGCATCGCACAAGCGCTGAGCCCGTGGGGCAAAGTCAGCACGCATTTTCAAATACAAAATGCCGCGCCCTTCGCGCTTAATGGCTGGATGGACGTGCAACAACCGCAAACCGAATTACCTTATCACCTGCGCACCGAACTACATGGTGATTTAACCCGGCTGGAGATTACCGCCAACCATCACTACCAGCCACAAGCCAGGCCATTTGCGATAGTGCCAGCCAGCGGGCAGACCGAAGACCTGCTGCAAATCAGCGCCAGTATTGGCCTGGATGAAACACGCAACAGCCATTTACTATTGCATCTACAACAGCTGCAAGCCAAGCATATCCATCCGCAACTGGCTGGCAAGGTGGATTTAAAAATTGTCGCCGATGGTAGCCTGACCGAACAAGGCCAGATGCTGGCAACCATAGACGCAGGAGACAGCCGCTTGCAGGGGCAGCCGCTGATTGTGCGTGGCAGTGCCAGCCTGCAAGGCACACAACTAATGAATATGGACTTGCTGGCGCAACTGGATAAAAACAAACTGACCATACAAGCGGGTAAAAACATCTCTACCGTGGAGGTCACCACGTTGTCATGGCAAGCCGAGCTCGCCAACCTGGCGCAACTGATGCCAGGCTTTGCGGGCCAGGTAAAAGGCACTGGCACGGTGCAACAGTCTGCCAGCGGCTTTGCAACCACCTATCAACTCTCTGGCCAGCAATTGCAGTTACCACAAGGCTTAACGTTAGCAGGCTTTGAGGCAGAGGGTCAGGCCACTGACCAGTCACAGGGCTCGCTCAAAAACCAGGTCAAGTTACGCGGTTTGTCACAGCAGAATGCGCGCGGCATCGATAGCCCCCCGATTGACGCCGAACTCAACCTGACAGGCACGCTGGCGAAACACCAATTGGCGCTCAAAGTGAATGATGCTGATCCGTTATTGCAGCGCAACCTGTTACTAGCGTTAGAGGGCAGTTGGCAAGCAAACACCTGGCAAGCACAGCTCACGCAATTGCAAGATGCCAATGGCAAGGTCTTTCAACTGGCACAACCTGCCAGCCTGCAATGGCAAAATGAACAAGGCTTCCAGTTGCAAAACCTGGTCGTCAATGCCCTCTCAGGCCAGCTGCAACTCGATCAGCTGCGCTACCGCCCGGCCAAGGTCACCGACCAGCTCACACAACAAGCAGCCGAAAAAGTGCAGTTCAGCAGCCAAGGCGCACTCAAGGCGTTCCCATTACAAGCGGTGATGGCATGGCTGGTACCCGAGCATTCAGAAGCCTTACCTGCAGACCATTTGCGTGTTTCGGCACAATGGAAGCTAGCATTAGATGAACAACTGAACGGCGCACTGCACCTTGAGCGCAGTTCGGGCGACTGGCAAACCTATGACAGCAGCCAGGCACGCTGGCAAGGGCTGGGTATACAGACACTACTGGCAGATATCCAGGCGCAGAACAATCGCGTCAGCGTGCAAAGCAGCATAAGCGCAGACAGCGCGATAGACCTGCAATTCAGTGGCAACATCCTCGTCACACCGACCGCAAATGGTATCGTGATTCAACACACAGCCCCGCTCTCGGCACAACTCAAGGCCAACATTTCGCAACTAGGCTGGCTAGCCAAGCTTATGCCAGACATGCAGCCAGCCGGGCAATTAACCATAGATGCCCAGGCTAGCGGCATGATCGCTCAGCCACAATTACAAGGCAGCATTCAAGGCCAGGCGCTGGCCTTACAAGTCCCATCGCAAGGCCTGTGGCTGGAACAAGGCAACCTGCATGCCATCCTATCAGGCGACCAGGTGAATATTGACCAACTACACTTTGCTGGCAAAAGTGGCGAACTCAATGGCAACGGCCAACTGGTGTTTAAAGACGATCGCTGGCAACTGGATGCCGCCATGCAATTCAACAAATTACAGGCTTTATCCCGGGTAGATCGCTGGGTACAACTGAGCGGCAATACCAACATCAGCATGGCCAGTGGGCAAACCTTGCTCAGCGGCAAACTCAAGATACATAAAGGCCTGTTTGAACTGCCGAAAGCGGATAAGCCCAAACTGGACGAAGATGTCGTGATTGAATCACCACAAACCAGCCAGGCTGAACCGACGTCGAAACTGGTGTTTAAGAACTTTGCACTCGACTTTGGCGACAAACCACTGGTATTACCTTTCAAGGAATCCGAGCAGTTTATGTTACGTGGTCAAGGCCTCAACGGTGCCTTAAGTGGCAATATGCAACTCAATGGCCTGCTGGATGACCTGGCTGCCGCGGGCACACTGGAAATCACCGGTACGTATATCGCCTATGGCCAGTCACTCAATATCGAAACCGGCCGCCTCATATTCAGCGGCAAGCTGCCCAATATCGGCCTGGATGTGCTGGCGACCAGGCAAGTGGAAAGTACCAAAGTCGGCATTCAAATCAATGGCAGCCTGCAAACGCCGCAGCTTAAACTGGTCTCTACGCCTGATACCAGCAATGAAAATAAGATTTCACTGCTGGTACTGGGGCAACCCATGTCACAAGTCGGCAGCAGTGATATGGCCTTGTTATCCGTTGCAGCAGGTGCACTGTTATCCCAAGGCGACTCCGTTTCCCTGCAAACCAAAATTGCACAAGCCGTCGGCCTCGACAGCATAGACGTGCGTGGCACCGGCCCCACCAACTATGCCGTCAGCGTCGGCAAACGCATTAACCGCAACCTGGTGGTTGGCTATGAAAAAAGCATTGTCGGCCTGTTAAATGTTGGTAAACTCACCTATCAACTGACCAAGCGCATCTCCATCGAAACTAGGACCGGCTCAGACAACGCGCTGGATGTGTTTTATGGATTTAGCTTTGACTAATCACGTATATTTTCTAAACAATGACCGAAATCCTGATTCTTTATTATTCACAAGGCGGCGCCGTCAAAGAGATGGCGCAATTAATTGCACGTGGCGTGGAAAGTGTTGCCGGGGCGACAGCGCGGGTACGCACCGTGCCTAAAGTGTCAGCCAACTGTGAAGCCACAGAGGCAGACATTCCGGCGTCTGGCGCACCGTATGCCACCTTGCAGGATCTGGAAGCGTGTGCCGGATTGGCCTTGGGCAGCCCTACCCGCTTTGGTAATATGGCCGCGCCGATGAAATATTTTCTCGATGGCACGTCCGGCTTGTGGCTCAAGGGGTCGCTCATCGGCAAACCAGCGGCGGTATTCACCTCCAGCGGCTCACTGCATGGCGGTAACGAAATGACGCTGATGACCATGATGATTCCGCTGATACACCACGGCATGCTGATGTTAGGCTTGCCTTATTCAGAACCGCAATTGGGCACCACCAAAACAGGTGGTACACCTTATGGCGCCAGTCATATTGGTGGCGCATTGGATGACCAGCCGATTTCGGATGATGAAAAAAAATTGTGTATGGCCTTGGGTAAACGCCTGGCCGAAACTGCACTCAAATTGCAATAACAGTTTTTCAGGAAAAGTAACGCTATGTCTGCTGCCCTCGCCCATGAAGCCCGCCAATTCTTGTTTTCAACCCGCCATGCCATTTTATCGACGCACTCGATGAAATACCCTGGCTTTCCGTTTGGCTCGGTGGCGCCGTTTGTTTGCAACCAGCAAGCCGAACCGGTGATTCTAATCAGCACCATTGCTGAGCATACCAAAAATATTCTGGAAAACCCGAAAGTCTCCTTGCTAGTGTTTTCTGGTGCCGATGATTTACAAGCCAATGCACGGCTAACCCTAATGGGCGAAGCGATTCATTGCGACAAACAGGATGAGGATTTGCGTGCGCGTTATTTACGCTATCTGCCTCAAGCAGCCAGTTACTTTGATATGCATGACTTTCATTTTTACCGCATCAAGATTGAGCAAGTACGCTATATTGCGGGCTTTGGCCGCATGGGCTGGTTTGAAGGCGATGCGCTCAATGACGACCTGGCTGACAGCATGCTGGCGGCACAGGAAGGCGGCATCGTCTCCCATATGAACGAAGACCATAAAGACAGCCTGCTGCAATATTGCCAGCATGTGCATGGCGTGACAGCCGACCATGCAGAAATGATCGGCCTGGATGCAGAAGGCTTTGATGTGCAATATCATCAGGGCGAAGAAACGCAAGGCCTGCTGCGTTTTCAGTTTGAACAGCCGGTATTAAACGCGATGGACGCACGTAAAGCACTGGTTGCCCTAGCACAAGCAGGTAGATCATGATTCCACGCATTTTATCCGTTAGCCGCAGCGCGGCCAGTATCAGCCTGCTGGGCCTGATTGTGTTGTGCCTAGGTTGGGAGATTTTCTGGGCGCCTTTACGCGCAGGCGGTAGTTTGCTGTTTCTCAAAGCACTGCCCTTACTGTTACCGCTATTTGGCATTTTACGCGGCAAACGTTATACCTATCAATGGTCAGGCATGCTGATTTTGTTTTACTTCACCGAAGGCGCGGTCAGGGCATGGTCAGAGACAGGTGTAGCGCGGTGGCTGGCCGTGGTAGAAGTCATCCTCAGCCTGATTTTCTTTGCCAGCGTGATTGCATATTCCAAATACACAGGCCGCAGTTACCAGCCTGCGTGAGATCGCTTTAACAGCATCAATGCAGGTGCCATTTTCACTATAAATTCTTTCGTGTACGGACGCTGACAAGCCTGGTAAACCTTATATAATATCGGGCATGAGAATTCTGTTATCCAATGACGATGGCTACCTGGCACCAGGCCTGAACACACTTGCCAGCCACCTAAGCAAAATCGCTGATATTACGGTGGTGGCACCTGAGCGTAACCGTAGCGGTGCAAGCAACTCACTGACGCTAGACCGCCCCTTGAGTGTCAAACAAGCCGCCAACGGTTTTTACTATGTCAACGGCACCCCTACTGACTGCGTACACATTGCCCTCACCGGCCTGATGCAAGACATGCCGGACATGGTGATTAGTGGCATCAATGATGGCGCCAATATGGGCGACGACACCATTTACTCAGGCACGGTCGCGGCCGCCACTGAAGGCTATCTGCTAGGCATTCCTTCATTTGCCGTCTCCATGTCGCAGCACCAGCCAGCCCACTTTGAAACGGCAGCCAAAATCGTGGTCGACCTGGTCAAGCAATACAACCACAGCGAATTTACCGAGCCTACCCTGCTCAATATCAATGTGCCAGATCTGCCATTGCAAGAGATTAAGGGTCGTCAGATCACGCGCCTAGGCAAACGCCACAAGGCTGAGTCTGTGATTAAGCTGCAAACCCCGCGTGGTGAAACGGTTTACTGGGTAGGCGCCGCCGGACAACCCAATGATGGCGGTGAAGGCACTGACTTTCATGCCGTCGCACAAGGCTATGTTTCTATCTCCCCTATCCAGGTAGACCTGACCAAGCATTCGCAAATCGCAGCCATGCAACAATGGCTGCAAGCCAAGAATTAAGTATTATGGCGATTCCAAGAACATCCAATAAAACCGGCATAGGCATGACGTCGTCACGTACCCGTGAGCGCATGCTGACCCGCCTGCGCGAACAAGGGATTAGCGATGAAGTAGTGATCGCCGCTATGGCCGATATTCCGCGCCATATCTTTGTCGATGAAGCGCTATCTATTCGCGCTTATGAAGATGTTTCATTGCCGATTGGCTACGGCCAGACCATTTCACAGCCTTATATTGTGGCCAAAATGACGCAAATCCTGCGCAATGGCAAACAGCTCAATAAAGTGCTGGAGATAGGCACTGGTTGCGGCTACCAGACGTCGGTATTGTCACGCGTCAGCACCGAGGTTTACTCACTGGAACGCATACGTCCGCTGGTGATGAAAGCCAGAAACCATTTGCGCACCTTAAAATGCACCAACGTTAAACTGGACCATGCCGATGGCAGCCTGGGCTTGAAAAGTTATGGACCATTTGATGCCATTATGGTCACTGCCGCTGCCAGCCATGTACCGCAAGAGCTGGTTGAACAACTGGCCGTGGGTGGCCGCATGGTGATTCCGGTCGGCACCACAGAACAAGTCTTACATCTGATCGAGCGTAGCGCACAAGGCGTACAACAAATTGCGTTGGAGCCGGTCAAATTTGTTCCATTGTTGGGAGGCACGGCTTTATCATGAGATTCCGCACTTTGCTCACGGTATGGGGCACCAGCTGCACACTTGCCGCCTGCGCCCTTAACTCACCCATGCCACGGGCGCCGGTCAGCAGTAGCTCTGTCAGCAATATCCCGGGCAGTACCGAGAGTAATAAACCAGTGGCTACGCCGGCAACGCTGGGGGCTAATCAATACCTGGTGCAAAAAGGCGACACACTGTACAGCATAGGCCGTAAGTTTGGCATCCCGTTCATGAAGCTGGCCGACGTTAACCAGTTACAGGCGCCGTACGAGATTCATGTTGGCCAAGTGCTCAGCCTGAACGCCAAGGCAACGAGCAGCACGGCAAATAGCAAAGCCAATGACAGTGCCAATCCGCCAGATGATGCAGAAGTCGTGACTTCAGCCATTGTTCGCCCAGACATTAACAATGCTGCGGAACCCGCGACGACTGCAGCAGCAAGCAATGCGCAGGCACCTGCTGACACTGGCAAGACGGCAACAGCAACGGACCTTGAAGCAATTACCGATGCGGATATTCAATGGCAATGGCCATTAGCGGGCAAAGTCAGCACTGGCTTTGACGCCCAAACCAACAAAGGCCTCAATATCACTGGCAATGCAGGCCAGGTGATTAATGCCGCAGGGGCTGGCAAAGTCATTTACAGCGGCATGGATGTACGTGGCTACGGCAAGCTGATCATCATCAAGCACAACAGCAACCTGCTCTCAGTGTATGCCCATCAAGGGAATTCTTTAGTGAAAGAAGGCGCGTTTGTGGCCTCTGGCGAAAAACTGGCCAATTTGCCAGCCCAAGCCAATAACAAATCACCGGTACTGCATTTCGAGATTCGCCAAAAAGGCAAACCGGTAGACCCGGTCGGTTATTTACCAAATAATCCGGCTACAATAAGCAGTAACAGTTAACACCCGCGCACTCTGTGCGGGCTTGAAAGCAATCAATGGCGCTTAGGCGCATGTTGCTTGAAAGGAGTAGCGCATGGATCCAAACCGTTACAGCAAAAACCGCACTATCCGCCCGGACAGCCCCTGGCAAATTGTGCAGGCATCATTTACCCTGGGCTTGATGGTGTGCGGCTTTATCGGCATTGCCGTGCATGTATTTGGCAGCAACCAGGGGCCAATGGACTGGGTGCAATGGGTCATGGCTTCAACGCTCAACATGATACTCACTGCCGTTGGGCTACTGGCTGCCTTCGCCTTCCATCGCTACATCACCCACATCAGCAGCCAGCAACGGCGCTCAGCAAGCAACCTGCCGGTCTATGCCATGATGCTGGTTGGCGCCTATTTCATCTATAGACTCATCTCCACCGGCCACTGGTAAAGATACGCCGCCTAAGACGATAGGCGGCGGTCAATCACATCAGGCCATTTTAACCATCCCTGCGGGCTGTACACCACAACGATTCATGCCGCTGAAAATCGCTTTAATAGAAGCAGTCACGATATTAGTATCCATGCCCACGCCATAACAGACTTTGCCCTGGCAGACGACTTCAACAAAGGCACAGGCAGTCGCTTCGCCAGCAGAAGGGCTAGCACCCAGTGAGCGCTCTTCGAAACTGCGTACTTGTACCTGTATGCCAATATTCTGCAGCGCATGAACTGCCGCATCTACCGGCCCATTGCCCTGCCCGCTGGCGATGGTCGGTACACCATTCACGGCAATATGCATGCGGATGGCCTGTCCTTGTGCATGCGTTTCAAGCTGGTAGTCCTGAAAGTGCAGAGGCACGATGGCAGACACATACTGTGCATTAAACAGCTGCCACAGCTCGGCAGGCCCGACTTCACTGCCATGCTGATCCGTATATTGCTGGACCACGCCTGAAAACTCCACCTGCATGCGTCTGGGCATGACGACACCGTAATGGTTTTCCATCAGGTAGGCCACGCCGCCTTTACCGGACTGGCTATTCACGCGAATAATCGAATCATAATTGCGGCCCAGGTCTTTAGGGTCAATAGGCAGGTAAGGCACGTTCCAGCGCGCATCTGCCTGCTGTGTCGCAAAGCCTTTTTTAATCGCATCCTGGTGTGAGCCAGAGAATGCAGTAAAAACCAGATCCCCCGCATAAGGATGGCGCGGATGAATCTCAATCTGCGTACATTCTTCAACCGTACGGCCAATCGCATCAATATCCGAAAAGTCCAGGCCGGGATGCACACCTTGCGTATACATATTAAGCGCCACTGTCACCAGGTCAACATTCCCTGTACGCTCGCCATGCCCGAACAGGCAACCTTCGACGCGATCAGCGCCCGCCATGATACCCAGCTCGGTCGCAGCTACCGCCGTACCGCGGTCATTATGCGGATGCAGACTCAGAATAACGCTATCGCGGCGCGCCAGGTTGCGGTGCATCCACTCAATCTGGTCTGCATACACATTGGGGCTCGCCACTTCTACCGTCGCCGGGCAATTGATAATCACCTTGCGTGTTGGCGTCGCCTCCCAGGCCTCGGTGACTGCATCACATACCTCTTTAGAAAAATCAAGCTCAGTGGCCGTAAACGTCTCCGGGCTATATTGCATGATGATTTCGGTTTCAGGCATGTCGACTGCCAGTGCCTTGACCAGCTTCACCGAATCGACGGCCATGGCTTTCACCTCGGCCTTGCTCATATTAAAGACGACCTCTCTAAACGTAGGCGAGATCGCATTATAAATATGCACAATGACACGCCGTGCGCCACGCACCGACTCCATGGTCCGGCGTATCAGGTGCTCACGCGCCTGCGTCAGCACTTCTATGGTCACATCATCCGGGATGCGCTTTTCCTCAATCAGGCTGCGTACAAAATTAAAATCCGTTTGTGACGCCGAAGGAAAAGCCACTTCAATTTCTTTGAATCCCATCTGGCACAGCATATTAAACATACGCAGTTTCTTTTCCGCATCCATAGGCTCAAACAGCGACTGGTTACCATCACGCAGGTCAGTACTCATCCAGATCGGAGGCTGGCTGATGACTGCATTCGGCCACTGGCGGTCTTTGAGATTCACAGGGGGAAAGGCCTGATATTTTTGTGCGGATTGTGTCTGCATGCTGTGCTCCATCGGTTTTGTTTTTGACAGGAGACATGATAGAGGTTTGGCGAAAAATTAAATTGCTAATTTCCACACAAATAGCCAATTTAAAAAATATTATTTCAATTAATTAATTATTTTTGTAATATTATTTCAATATAAAATTAAAGTTGAAATTTATATGAAATTAGACCGGTTCGACAAAGCCATACTCAGCATTCTGCAAACCGATGGACACATCAGCAACCAGGAACTCGCTGACCGTATCGGCCTCTCCCCTGCGCCATGCCTGAGAAGAGTCAAAGCATTAGAACAAGCAGGCCTGATACTTGGCTATCAGGCACTGGTCGATGCCAAAAAGCTGGGGTTGAGCTTAATGGCGTTGATTGGTATTTCCATGGATCAACACACACCAGAACGGTTTGCCAATTTTGAAAGCAGCATCACGCAGATTCCAGAAGTGCTTGAATGCCTGCTGATTACCGGCCAACAATCAGACTATTTGCTTAAAGTGGTTGTAAAGGACATGGATGATTACCAGCATCTGTTGCTGCATAAAATCACCAAAATTGCAGGTGTTACAGGCGTACATACCAGTTTTGTACTGAGGAATGTGGTGGCGCGGGCGAAAGTGCCAGTGGATTAAAAGTGATCAAGAAAGAGGCCTTTAGCCAATGCTTGCTATAGCAATATCCTATTTCGCCTTTCGGCGAGTCACTTTCTGGTGCTTGTCCCCCAAAAAGTAACCAAAGAGGAAGACACCCAGCCATCACGGCCTGACGGCTCCCTTGCGTTGCTCAACAAAATGGGCGTCCATCGAAACTCGCCCTAGCGGCTTGCACACCCCGCAAGCCACCGCGGAACTCGAACAGTCGATGGCAGAGCCCCCCCACTTCGCCTGTGCTACTCAGCGTGATGAGATGGGATTTGTCTCATCTAACTTGCATTGATTTAGTTCGGATGGTTAAAAACCAGATTCTTTTACTAAAGTCTGAAAACAGTTGCGTTCGCCTGGTGTTCGGGGTCCCCATCTGCCGCGCCGAGCAACGCAGGATTGACGGGAGTCTTCGACCATCGGCTGTCCGAGCTCCGCAACAAGCCACGTCTTTTGTGGCTTGTCAGGGCGAGTTTCGATGGACGCCCGGCAAGCCGAGTAGCACAGGAATCAAGCGGAAGCTGGGGTGTCTTGTTCTTTGCCTTCTTTCTTATGGACAAGCATAAGAAAGAATGGTCGCCGAGAGGCGAAATAGATCGATCATAGAATAGTCTTCGCTTTGGGCAAGCTAAAGAAAGTAACTCGCCGAAAAGGCAAAAAGCAACGCCCATTACATCACTAATTGACACACTCAAAAAGCAAAAAGCCATGCAATGCATGGCTTTTTAAACACAATAATCAGCGATTATTGCTTAGCGTCTTCCGCTTTGTAATATTCACGCACTGGCGTCATATCAAACTCACGTGCCCACTTGATAATCTCATCCAGCGCCGGTGCACCAATCTCCCCGACTTGCGCATGAATACCTGCACGCTCACGAATGACCAACAATCCAGGAATCTGCTTCACTTCGAAATACTCAGAAATTTCCGGATCAGTTTCAGTATTCACCATACCAAATACGATGTCCGGATTTTTTGCTGCAGCAGCTTCAAAAGTCGGCGTAAATGCGACACAAGGGTCACACCATGGCGCCCAAAAGTCGACAATCACGAACGCATTGCTTTCGATGGTTTCTTTAAAGTTTTCTTTGGTCAGTGTTACAACCGCCATACTATCTCCAGTCCAAAAAATTGTTTTTATGACTCATATTTTAACAGACGAAGCCTGATGCCAGAGAAATTTTCATCGGTGACTCGTCCCAAACCTTAAAAACAAAAAAGTCGGCAAAGCCGACTTTTTTATGGTTCACATGCGCATGAATTACACAGTGGCTTTTCTTCTACGCACCAATACAATAGCACCCAGGCCAGCCATCAGCAAACCGTAGGTTTCTGGTTCCGGTACAGCATTCACGCGGAATGCATAGTTCAGATTAGTGACATTGTTGTCTCTAACAAAGGCAGAAGCAGCAGAGTGAATATCACCCAACACGAATGAATCTACTGGACCGTAGTATGCTCCGTTGTATTTGTTGTTATAGTCTTGTGCAAATACAGCACCGCCGTAACCAATCACGTCATACCAAGCCTGGAAGTCGATGTTTGCAGCAGACGCATCAATAGTACTGATTACGTAGTCTGATGCAGAGCCACCAAACAACAGTGCAGCGGCTTCTTGAGCGGTATAGGCTAATGGACCATTGGTCGCATCATAGGCAACATCGCTCCAGTATGGTGCATCATCGTTATACACAGACCAGCTACCTACAAAGGTATAACTAGCGGCATTGGCAAAAGACATGCCTACAAACAAGGCTGCGCCGACCAGCGTTTTAGCAAAGCGCGAAATCAACATATTCTCTCTCCTCTAAGAATTAACCCGAATAAACAGGCATATTTTTAATAACAAATTTTATTTATGCCCCATGCTAATTCATCGTGTCAAATAACTCAACAACAATATGATTGATCAGCGGCTAATCTACCCAAACGGGCTAATCTACTCGTAGACAGAGATGCAACATTATTGACCTTGCCAGACCCCATTAAAAAATAACTCTTCCAGTGGCTTGCGACTACGGGCAGCCAGTTCGCGCTCTTTCACTTCGCCCGATAAACTGTCTACGGATGCCTGGTAGCCTACAGTCACCATGGCTAAAATTTGGTAGCGCTCTGGCACCTTGAAAGTTGCCCTGGCTTTATCGGCGTCGAATCCACCCATTTGGTGCGCCATCAGGCCCAGGGCTGTGGCTTGCAAACACAGGTTTTCAGTCGCGGCGCCTGTATCGTAGGCGGCCCACTTATTCGGTTTATCGTTATGGCCAAACAAGGTATCTGCGCAAATTAATAACAGCACCGGCGCGTTAACTGCCCAGCCTTGGTTGCCAGGCACCAGGCAATCAAACGCTGCCTGCCAGGCTTGCAGATTATCGGCCTTGTTGCAAACAACATAGCGCCAGGGCTGGTCGCCAAAACAGGATGGCGCCCAACGGGCGGCTTCAAGCAGGCTAACCACTTGTTCTTTGCTGACCGACTGGTCTGCATCATAAGCACGGCCGCTCCAGCGGTTAGCTAACAGTTCATGAATGGCTTGTTGCGTGATCGCAGGTTTTTGCATGGTCAAATCCTCACAATTGTTTTTTTAAAGAATACAGTAACTCTAACGCCTGCTTGGGCGTCAGGTCATCCGGTTGAATACGCTCTAACTCTGCGACCAGGGGATGCAAAGGCGGTTCCTCTGGCGCATGACTTACCGCAAACAAATCATTTTGTGGTGTAGCGGCAATGGTTTGGTTTTCCAGTTGTTGCAGTTTGCGCTTGGCCAGTTGCACCACAGACTTAGGAATACCGGCCAACTGCGCCACCTGTATGCCGTAACTCATGGTCGCGGCGCCCTCTTCTACCTTATGTAAAAACACAATACCCTGACCATGCTCCACCGCATCCAGATGCACATTGGCGGCATGCTTAGCTTCATCGACAATGCGAGTCAGCTCAAAGTAGTGTGTGGCAAACAAGGTCAACGATTTGTTTTTCTCCAGCAACTGTTTAGCCACGGCCCAGGCCAGGCTCAAACCGTCAAACGTACTGGTACCGCGGCCAATTTCATCCAGCAACACCAGGCTATTGGCACTGGCATTGTTGAGGATATTAGCCGTTTCCGTCATTTCCACCATAAAGGTAGAACGACCACCGGCCAAGTCGTCAGATGCCCCAATGCGGGTAAAGATACGGTCAACCTCACCAATGACTGCCGTTTGTGCTGGTACAAAACTGCCGCAATAAGCCAATAATACGATCAATGCGGTCTGCCGCATAAAGGTGGATTTACCACCCATGTTCGGGCCAGTAATCAGCAATAATTGCCGATAGGCATTGAGCGTGACGTCATTCGCCACATAAGGCTGGGCAATGCTTTCCACCACAGGATGGCGGCCATGCTGAATATCGAGGCCAATCTCGGCACGAAACTCAGGTTGCACATAATTGAGTGCCCGTGCCCGCTCGGCAAAACAGGCCAGTACATCCAGGCTGGCGACCGCCGTGGCGATACGTTGCAACGTGGTAATGTGCGGCAACAGTGCATCCAGCACCTGCTCATAAAGCATTTTTTCGCGCGCCAAGGCACGCTCATTAGCACTCAGAACCTTATCTTCAAACGCTTTAAGTTCAGGAGTAATAAAACGCTCAACGTTTTTTAGTGTTTGGCGGCGGCGATATTCCGGTGGCGCACTTTCGGCCTGCAAGCGGCTGATTTCAATATAAAAACCATGCACACTGTTATATTCAACCTTGAGATTGGCAATACCGGTACGGGCTTTTTCTGCAGCTTCAAATTGCAATAAGAAGTCACCATGATCGGTCTGAATCGCACGCAACTCATCCAGTTCGCCATCGTAACCAGTGGCGATCACGCCGCCTTCGCGCAACACCGCAGAAGGCTCCGCCTGAATCGCCTGCACCAACAACTGCAACGCATCAGAGGGCGCTTGCAACTCACCCAGCAACCCTTGCAATAAAGGAGACATGGCTCCTGGCAATGCCGCAACCAGCGCAGGCAATTGCAACAAACTATCACGCAAACCAGACAAATCACGCGGACGGGCCGTTTTCAGAGCAACCCGTGCCGTCATGCGCTCAATATCGCCTATCGGATGCAGCGCCTGCTGCAATGCACTATCCAGAAACTGCCCCAGCAACTCAGCCACTGCCAAATGACGCTGCTGGATGAGGTGCTGGTTGCGCAAAGGATGATGCAACCAATGACGTAACAATCGCGCGCCCATGGCCGTTTGTGTTGAATTCAGCAATGAATACAACGTCGGCGTGGCTTCACCACGAATGGTGGTATCAATTTCCAGGTTGCGGCGTGTCGCCGCGTCCAGTTGCAGGTAATGATGGCTCTGCTCTACACGTAAACCGGCAATATGCGGCAACGCCGTGCGCTGGGTATGCTTCACATATTCCAGCAAAGCCCCCGCCGCCGTCACTGCCGCAGGCATTTCAGCACAACCAAAACCACCCAGGTCATGCGTATTGAATTGCTGCGTCAAACTGCGGTTAGCGGTATCCAGGTCAAACTGCCATGGCGCCAAGCGCTTTTTAGCGCAACGTGACTGTTGCAATACCTCTGAACTATGGTCCTCTGCAATCACCAGCTCGGCAGGATGAATACGCTCCAGCTCTTGCGACAAATGTCCGGGCGCGATTTCACTCAACACAAACTCACCAGAGGCCAGGTTGAGCCGCGCCAAACCCAGTAAACCTTCCCCTTTGGCCACACACAGCAGCGTGTTATCACGTGTCTCATCTAGCAGCGCCGCATCCGTCAGGGTGCCAGGGGTGAGGATACGCGTCACCTCACGCGCTACCGGCCCTTTAGACGTTGCCGGATCACCCACCTGCTCGCAAATGGCCACCGCTTCGCCCATTTTCGCCAATTTGGCCAGATACCCTTCGGCTGCATGGTAAGGCAAACCTGCCATCTTAATCGGCTCGCCATTGCTGGCACCACGGCGGGTCAGTGTAATCCCAAGCAAACGCGACGCTTTTTCAGCATCCTCAAAAAACAGTTCGTAAAAATCACCCATGCGGTAAAACAGCAGCATATCGGGATACTGTGCTTTCAACGTCAGGTATTGACGCATCATGGGGGTGTGATTTTCGAAGGCCATGCAGGGAAACTTTGATTTAGAGAGGTTGGAATAAATAGCCAGTGCATCTTACAACAAAAGCATGTTTTTTGCCGAGCGTGCTGATAGAAAGACGATGATGGAAGAAAGTTATTCTTCAAAGAGATATGTTTATATAGCAGTTTCTTTCGCCTTGCTGGCGAGTTGCTTTTTTTGCTTGCACAAAGCGAAGGTTGTTTGATGAGCGATCTATTTCGCCTTTTCGGCGACCATTCTTTCTTATGCCTGTCCATAAGAAAGAAGGCAAAGAACAAGACACCCCAGCTTCCGCTTGTTTCCTGTGTTGCTCGTCAAAGCGGGCGTCCATCGAAACTCGCCCTGACAAGCCACACAAGACGTGGCTCGTTGCGGAACTCGAACAGCCGATGGTCGACATCCCCCACTTCGCCTGCGCTACTCGGCGCGGCAGATGGGGACCCAAACACCATGCGACTGCAACCGTTCGCGAATTGAAGAAAAAGAATCTGGTTTTTAGATCGTCCGCATTTATGAAATGTGAGTTTGGCGAGATAAATCCCATTCCATCACGCTGAGTAGCGGAGACAAAACAAGGGAGAAGGGAGCGACTGTCTGAGCACCGCGGCAGCTTGCGTAGTGTGCAAGCTGCTAGGGCGAGTTTCGTGACCGCTTATTTTGTTGAGCAACGCAAGGGAGCCTTTAGGCCGTGATGGCTGGGTGTCTTCCTCCTTGGTTACTTTCTGGGGGACAAGCACCAGAAAGTGACTCGCCAACAAGGCGAAACAAACCGCCACAAACAACCACTAATTAAGGAATCTCCGTCCCGACCAATCACCCACAAAAAATAAACCCGGATATTTCTATCCGGGTCTACTTATCCATCCCAATCAAAAAACTACGCGACCAATGTCGGTGTCTTGATCCGCTCAGTTAAGTGCGGTGCAATCACTTGCAGCATTTGCCCAAACACTTTCGGGTTCGCCGCAACGATATTACCGGTACGTAACCAGCTTTCATTGCCTTCAAAGTCACCGACAATACCACCGGCCTCTTGTACCAGCAACGCACCAGCAGCGATATCCCATGGCGACAGGTTAATCTCGAAGAAACCGTCAGTGAAACCGGCGGCGACATAGGCGAGATCCAGCGCGGCGGAGCCTGGACGGCGCAAGCCAGCTGTTTTCTTGGCCATATCGCGGAAGATATTGATATAAGTATCCAGATAGCTGAAATCTTTGAATGGGAACCCTGTGGAAAGCAATGCTTCTTGCAATTTGGTACGCTGGGTGACGCGAATACGGCGATTATTCAGAAACGCGCCGCTGCCTCTGGTAGCGGTAAACAGGTCGTTGCGCACTGGGTCGTAAATCACCGCTTGTGTCAGCACGCCTTTTTCTTGCAGGGCAATTGAAATACAGTAAGCCGGGAAGTTATGCAAAAAGTTAGTCGTACCATCTAACGGGTCGATAATCCAGATATTATCGGATTCGCTATTGGTTTTACCCGTTTCTTCGCCATAAAAGCCGTGGTTTGGGTAAGCTTCTTTTAATACATTGATAATGGCTTGCTCGGCATTGCGGTCAATTTCGCTGACAAAGTCATTGGTGTCTTTTTGCTCGACTTTTAAGGCGCCGATGTCCATGGCGCCACGGTTGATGATTTTGCCTGCTTCACGCGCGGCGCGAATGGCGACATTCAGGATTGGATGCATGCTGTGGGATCTTGATTCAACTGATAAAATGCTATTTTAGCTTTTTACACGCTTAGCCACAAACATAACGGCAACATTTACCCATGTCATCTACTCCAGAATCTACAATCTTTGCCAATATTCGTGTCGTTTTATGCCAAACCAGCCATCCTGGCAACATTGGTTCTACTGCACGCGCCATGAAAACCATGGGTTTAAGCCGCCTTTACCTGGTACGCCCCAAGCACTTTCCGGATAGCGAAGCAAACTCGCTGGCGGTAAATGCGGCTGACTTACTGGAAACTGCCGTGGTGACAGAAACACTGGAAGAGGCATTGGCCGATTGCCAGTTCGTGATTGGCGTCAGTGGCAAGGAACGCTCGCTGTCGCAGCAGGTGATGACGGTGCGCGAAGCGGCACAAGAAGTAAAATCCGTCGCGAGCCATAGCCAGGTGGCATTGGTATTTGGCACGGAAATGAGCGGCCTGAGCAATGCCGAGGCTGATCTTTGTCATGTGTTGGCGACGATTCCGGCCAACCCTGAGTATACTTCGCTCAACCTGGCGCAAGCAGTACAAATCATGAGTTATGAAACACGTATGGCGATCACGACCGGGGAACTACACTACGAAGAAAAACCAGCCGAGCTCGCCACGCAGGAAGACCTGGAGCGTTTTTACGAGCATATGCGCGAAGTCCTGGAACATATTGGCTACATCAACCCGCGCGCGCCTAAAAAGCTGTTTGAACGCCTGCGCCGCCTGTATGGCCGTAGCCGGTTAGAGAAAGAAGAAGTGAATTTATTGCGTGGCATTTTGACGCTGACAGTCAACCCGAAAAAACACAGCAAATACTAAGCTTGCAATTGCGCGTTTAGTGTAAATAGCCGTGCCAGCTTTAGACGCGCGCCTAACTTAATGGCATAATGCGCGCATGTTTAAGCACCTCAAAGAAGATATTTCGATTGTGTTTGACCGCGATCCGGCGGCGCGTACCCATTTCGAGATTCTGACCACTTACCCTGGTGTGCATGCCCTGATCCTGCATCGATTCAGCCATTGGTTATGGAGTCATCGTCTGTATTGGCTGGGGCGTGCCCTCTCCCACTTTGGGCGCTGGATTACCGGCATCGAAATTCATCCCGGTGCCACCATAGGCCGCCGCGTATTTATTGATCACGGCATGGGTGTAGTGGTCGGGGAGACAGCCATTATTGGCGATGACTGCACGCTGTATCATGGCGTGACTTTAGGCGGCACCAGCTGGAACAAGGGCAAACGCCATCCGACTTTGGAGTCTGGCGTCGTCATCGGCGCGGGCGCAAAAGTGCTGGGGCCAATTACCATTGGAAAAAATGCCAAGATTGGCTCGAACGCGGTGGTGGTCAAAGATGTGCCAGACGGCGCGACAGCCGTCGGCATCCCGGCGCGTATTCTTGAAGAGGAAAAAGCCAAACAACGCCAGGATGCCGCGCAAAAAATGGGCTTCAGCGCCTACGCGGTTGGCAACGATGAAAATGACCCCATGATCAAGGCCATCAACAGCCTGCTCGACCATGCCCACAAGCAAGAGTCCGAGATCGCAGAACTAAAAATACAATTAGCCAAACTGAGCGATACTGAAACCGATACCAATGTTGGTGAGGCTTTTGCCAAAAAGCCCGAATAGCCACCTTCTGGCAACACGACATCAAGCCCTGAACTTTTTGGGCATAATAATTGACTAAAACAGTAGGTTATTATACAATTCACCTCTGTTTTAAAAGGTCATCTCAAGATGCGATTAACTACCAAAGGACGTTTTGCTGTTACCGCAATGCTGGACATCGCGCTCTACGAAGCGGACAAACCAGTCACCTTAGCTGGCATCAGTGAGCGTCAAAGCATTTCACTGTCTTATCTTGAACAGTTATTTAGCCGCTTACGCAAACAAGGTCTGGTTTCCAGCGTGCGCGGGCCAGGCGGTGGTTACCGTATTGCCAAATCGCACCACGAGATTTCAGTCTCTGACATTATCACAGCCGTGGACGAACAAATTGATGCGACGCAATGTGGCGGCAATGAGAACTGCCACGACGAAGGCCGCTGCATGACGCATGAGCTGTGGGCGTCATTAAATAGCAAGATTCTGGATTATTTGTCCGGTGTCAGCCTGGCAGACATGGTTGATATGCAGCGCAAAAAAAGCGCAGGTACGATCGTATTCGCACCGAGAAAATGTGGCTCTGAAGCAACCATTGCCGCCTAATATTTGGCTATGACAACGAAAAACGTCTTCCTAGACCACAACAGCACCACGGCGTTAAATCCTCAGGTGCTGGAAGCGATGCTGCCCTGGTTGAGCCAGCCAACGGGCAACCCGACCAGCCGCCATGTGTTTGGCCGTAATGCACGCGAAGCGCTAGAGCTGGCCAGGAAACAGATTGCAGCTTGCGTCGGTGTGCAGGCGTCGCAAGTCGTGTTTACGTCTGGCGGCACAGAGGCCAATAACTTTGCCATTAAAGGCATCACGGCGAACCTGAGTCCGTCACAGTTACTGATCAGCGGCATTGAACATCCGTGCGTGACACGCCCGGCACAGTCACTGGCCTGGCATGATTGGAAAGTGGTCACTATTGGTGTGGACAGTCAGGGCGTGATTGACTTGGCACAGGCCGAACAAGCACTGAGCACTCGCACAGGTTTAGTCTCGGCCATGCTGGCAAACAATGAAACCGGCGTCATACAACCAGTCGCCGAATTGGCAAAACTGGCAAAAGCACATGGTGCGTTATTGCATACTGATGCCGTGCAGGCATTTGGCAAAATCCACGTCGACATGAGCGCTCTGGGCGTGAATGCGATGACGATCTCCAGCCATAAAATTGGCGGGCCGATTGGCGTCGGCGCATTGATTATTGATAAACGTGTAGACATTGGACCCTTGCTGCATGGTGGCGGTCAGGAGCGTGGTCTTCGTAGCGGCACAGAAAATGTCGCTGGCGTGATTGGTTTTGCTCAAGCTTGCCAGTTAGCGATGGAAACCCTGGACACGCGCCATACGGCAGTGCAGCGTTTGCGTGAGCAACTCGAAGCGGGGTTAAACCAGTTAGGCGCCACAATTTTTGCGCCACAGGCCAAGCGCCTGCCTAACACCAGCTTTTTTGCCATCACGAATATTGAAGGCGAAACATTGGTCACAGCCCTGGATAAAGCAGGTTTTGCCGTGGCTAGCGGTTCAGCCTGCTCCAGTGACAGTACAGAGCCTAGCCATGTTTTGCTGGCCATGGGCATCACGCCAGATCTGGCACGCGGTGCAGTGCGTGTCAGCCTGAGCGATAGCAATACCAGTGAAGAAATCACACAGTTTTTAGCAGCGTTGCAGCAACAGGTGCAGCGTCTGAAAGGATTAAATGCCGTTGCGGCATAAGACTTTAATTGAAAGAGCATGAGACATGTCTGAAAGAAAGCCGATTTACCTGGATTACTCTGCGACCACACCGGTAGACCCCCGTGTTGCGCAAAAAATGATTCCTTACCTGACCGAAGACTTTGGTAACCCTGCTTCGCGTAGCCACCCGTATGGCTGGACCGCAGAGCACGCGGTAGAAAACGCGCGTGAAGAAGTGGCCAAACTGGTCAATGCCGATCCACGTGAAATCGTCTGGACATCAGGCGCAACGGAGTCTAACAACCTGGCGATTAAAGGTGCCGCGCACTTTTACGCTGGCAGCAAAGGCAAGCACATTATCACCGCAGCCACCGAGCACAAAGCGGTGCTGGATACCGTGCGTGAACTGGAACGTGAGGGCTACGAAGCGACTTACCTGCAACCAGAAGCCGACGGCCTGATTGACCTTGAGAAATTCAAAGCTGCGATTCGCCCGGACACGGTATTGGCCTCCATCATGCTGGTCAATAACGAAATCGGCGTGATTCAGGATATTGAAGCGCTGGGCAATGTATGCCGCGCCAATAATATTATTTTCCACGTCGACGCGGCACAGGCAACCGGCAAGGTCGCGATTGATCTGGAAAAATTGCCAGTGGACTTGATGAGCTTCTCCGCACACAAAACCTACGGTCCTAAAGGCGTCGGTGCCTTGTATGTGCGCCGCAAACCACGTATCCGCATTGAAGCGCAAATGCACGGCGGTGGTCATGAGCGCGGCATGCGTTCAGGCACGCTGGCGACGCACCAGATTGCGGGCATGGGCGAAGCTTTCCGCATCGCACGTGAGGAAATGGCCAGCGAAAACGAGCGTATCCGAGCACTGCGCGACCGTTTGCTGAACGGCTTGTTGCAGATTGAAGAGACTTATGTCAATGGTGACCTGGATCATCGCGTGCCGCATAACCTCAACGTCAGCTTTAACTACGTTGAAGGCGAGTCATTGATCATGGCAATCAAGGACATTGCTGTCTCCTCCGGCTCCGCATGTACCTCTGCCAGCCTGGAACCTAGCTATGTACTGCGCGCACTGGGCCGTTCTGATGAACTGGCACACAGCTCGATCCGTTTCAGCATTGGACGCTTTACTACTGAAGCCGATGTAGATTACACGATTGATCTGTTAAAGAGCAAAATTGGAAAATTGCGTGAACTGTCCCCATTATGGGAGATGTTCAAGGATGGAATTGATTTGTCCAAAGTAGAATGGGCGGAACATTAAAAATTGATCTTTGACCGCCTGGCGGCGTTGTCAAAGTGCTTGTTTAGATGGACTAAACGGCGCACTCTTCCGCCTTGCCAGACAGTCAAATCTGCAATTTTTACGAATTAAGTAATATTTTTTAAGGATTAAAAAGCGGCACAATCCTGTTGGTCGCGATTTAATTGATAGGAGCAACAACATGGCTTACTCAGATAAAGTATTGGACCACTACGAAAATCCACGTAACGTGGGTTCTCTGGACAAAAACGACCCGAATGTGGGCACCGGCATGGTCGGCGCGCCTGCGTGTGGTGACGTGATGAAGTTGCAAATCAAGGTGAATGATGCAGGCGTAATTGAAGATGCCAAATTCAAGACTTATGGTTGCGGCTCTGCGATTGCTTCCAGCTCGCTGGTGACAGAATGGTTAAAAGGCAAAACACTGGATCAGGCGCAAGAGATCAAGAACTCTGCGATTGCTGAAGAGCTGGCATTGCCGCCAGTGAAAATTCACTGCTCCGTGCTGGCAGAAGATGCAATCAAATCAGCGATTGCTGACTTGAAATCCAAACAAGGTTAAGCATATGGCAATTACCCTGACTGAAACCGCAGCCAACCGCGTGGAAAAGTTTCTGGCTAACCGTGGCAAAGGCCTCGGTTTACGCCTGGGCGTCAAAACCACGGGCTGTTCAGGCATGGCCTACACGCTGGAATTTGTGGACGAAATGCAAGCGGAAGATGTGGCATTTGAAAGCCACGGCATCAAGGTCATTGTCGACCCGAAAAGCCTGGTGTATATCGATGGCACTGAACTCGACTTTACCAAGGAAGGCTTGAACGAAGGCTTTAAGTTCAACAACCCGAATGTGAAAGACGAGTGCGGCTGCGGCGAGTCATTTACCGTTTAACGTTTGCTGTAAATACATGCAGCATGCGTGTATTTACAGCCATCGACTATGCAAAACTACTTCGCCCTCTTTCAGCTACCGCAACAGTTTGAGCTAGACATGGCGGTGCTGGATGCCCAGTACCGCAAGTTACAAGCAGAAGTCCATCCGGATAAATTTGTGAATGCGTCACCCGCCGAACGCATGCAATCCATGCAAATGGCCACGCAGGTAAACGAAGCTTACCAGGTGCTCAAACAGCCGACGTCACGCGCCCGCTACCTGCTGCAACTGCAAGGTATTGCCACCGATGAAGAAAACAACACGGCCATGCCGGGTGATTTTTTGATGGCGCAAATGGAGTGGCGTGAAGCCATGGATGACGCCAGGTTTGGCAAGGACATCCCCGCGCTGGATGCGTTACTGAAAGAAATGCGCACGCAAGCCAAGGCCTTGCAGCAGCAAGTGGCCAATGAAATTGTGGCCGCCCCGACGCAGGCCGCCCTGACGGTACGCAAGCTGCGGTTTATTGATAAAGTGAGTGAAGATGTGAATCAGCTGATCGCTCAGTTGGAAGATTAGAGTTTCATGGCCTTATTACAGATTTCCGAACCTGGCTTATCCCCTGCCCCGCATCAACACAAATTGGCAGTGGGCATTGATCTGGGCACCACCAACTCCCTCGTGGCCACTGTACGTAGCGGCATGAGCACCGTATTGCATGACGAACATGGGCACGCCCTGTTGCCGTCTGTGGTACGTTACCTGCAGGATGCCGTCATTGTCGGCCATGAAGCACAGGCAGCACAAAGTCTTGACCCGGTGAATACCATCGTCTCGGTCAAACGCTTTATGGGTCGCGCCTTGCACGACATCACCGACAGAGCACATATTCCCTATCATTTTGTGGAGAATGACAGTTCGCAAGGCATTCTCGAAATCAAAACGCGTGCGGGTTTGAAAAGCCCGGTCGAGATTTCTGCCGAGATTTTAAAAACCCTGAAAGCCCGTGCTGAAAAAGCATTGGGGGGCGAACTCACAGGCGCGGTCATCACCGTGCCCGCTTATTTTGATGATGCACAACGCCAGGCCACCAAAGACGCAGCTCGCCTGGCAGGCTTGCATGTATTACGCCTGCTCAATGAACCCACTGCCGCTGCGGTCGCCTACGGCCTGGACAATGCCGCCGAAGGCGTCTATGTCATTTATGACCTGGGCGGTGGCACCTTTGACATTTCCATCCTGCGCCTGAGCAAAGGCGTATTTGAAGTGTTGGCCACCAACGGCGACTCTGCCTTGGGTGGTGATGACTTTGACCATCGCATTTTTTGCTGGGTGCTGGATCAGGTACGCAGTAAAACCAAGGACTTCAAACCTCTCAGCGAAGAAGATACCCGCCTGCTGCTGACCAAGGCACGCCAAGCCAAAGAATGGCTGACCGATAACCATGAAGCTAACATCGCCTGTAAACTGAGCAACGGCGCCCTGGTCGATGAAACCTTGTCGGTCGCCCAGTTTGTCGCGCTCACCGAGCACCTGGTGATTAAAACCTTAAGCCCGACGCGCAAAGCCATGCGCGATGCAGGATTAAGCATAGACGAGATCAAAGGCGTGGTCCTGGTCGGCGGGGCAACACGTATGCCGCATATCCGCCATGCGGTGCAGGCATTCTTCGAGCAAGAACCACTGACCAACCTCGACCCGGATAAGGTCGTCGCCCTTGGCGCAGCCATACAAGCCAACGTGCTCGCCGGTAACCGCAGTGGCGATGAATTACTGTTACTGGACATCACGCCGCTTTCACTCGGCCTGGAAACAATGGGCGGATTGGTAGAAAAAGTGATTCCTCGCAATTCGACTTTGCCGATTGCACGCGCGCAGGACTTTACCACCTATAAAGACGGCCAAACCGCGATGGCCATTCATGTCGTGCAAGGCGAGCGTGAACTGGTCAGTGACTGTCGTTCATTGGCACGATTTGAACTACGCGGCATTCCGCCGATGGCAGCTGGGGCCGCCCGTATTCGCGTGACGTTTCAAGTCGATGCCGATGGCTTGTTATCCGTCAGTGCGCGTGAACAAACCAATGGTGTGGAAGCCAACATCACGGTGAAACCCTCTTATGGCCTGAACGAAGACCAGATCACCAGCATGCTGAAGGATTCATTTGGTGCAGCCGAAAGCGACAAAGCAGCGCGTATGCTGCGCGAGGCCGTGGTCGATGCGCAACGCCTGATTGAAGCGATTCAAGCCGCGCTGGCTGAAGATGGTGACACATTGCTTAATGCAGACGAACGTCAACAAATACAAACCCATATTGATGCCCTGCTGGCTTTATGCCAGGGCACGGATAGCCATGCGGTTAAACAGGCGAGCGATGCACTCAACCATGCCACAGAAGACTTTGCTGCCAAACGCATGGACGCCTCAGTACAAAAAGCCCTTGCCGGCAAAAACCTGGATTCACTGGAACTCTAAACATGCCAAAAATTACCATATTGCCTCATGCTGACATCTGCCCTGAAGGGGCCGTGATCGAAGCCGATAAAGGCACCTCCATCTGTGACGCGCTGCTCAAGCACGATATTGATATTGATAATGCCTGTGGCGGCGTCTGCGCCTGTACTACCTGCCATGTCGTGGTACGCGAAGGCTTTAATAGCCTGAATGAGATTGAAGAAGACGAAGACGACATGCTGGACCGCGCCTGGGGACTCACACCACAATCGCGCTTATCTTGCCAGGCCATTTTGCAAGACACCGATGTCACGGTAGAGATTCCAAAATACAGTATTAATCTTGCGAAAGAAGGCCATCACTAAGCCTGTTGCCGCCAGTTAGCCCAATAAAAAAGCCGATGCATGCATCGGCTTTTTGTTTCATGCCTATGGCTGATTAACCAATAAAGGTATCTTCCAGGAAGTCCACTTTACCGGTAGAGATATCGTAGACCGCGCCGACAATACCGATCTGCTTGCTTTGCAACATATCATCAATAATGTCACTGCAACGAATGATAGTATCGATCTGGTATTTCACATTCAAGGCGCAAATCTTCTCTACAAAATCACTGTTTTTTGAATTGCGCTGGGCCGGATCGGTAATGGTCTTTTCGTGACGGATAGAAGGCTTGATCAGGTTGATAATCTCGCCAATATGCCCATCTTTAAAGTCATCACATGCAGCTTTGACTGCGCCGCAAGAAGTATGGCCCATGACCACAATCAGTTTGCTGCCCAGGTACTTGCTGCCAAACTCCAGGCTGCCGATGGCTTTGTCTGAAGCAATATTACCAGCCAGGCGCACGCTGAACACATCTCCCAACGCCTGGTCAAATAACAACTCCACTGGTGCACGTGAGTCACTGCAGCTCAAAAAAGACGAGAACGGATGTTGTTTATCCTTAGTGATTTGAATCAGGCTTTTGAAGTCTTTGTCCTGCTCGCGGTCGGTAATAAACCGGTGATTGCCTTCAATCAAGATATCCAGTGCTTCACGCGCGGTCATTTTGTCGCGGTCGAGTAATGGGTGCTTGTACATATTGTGTATCCTCTACTAATGAATTATTTGCATGGCTGATACGCCATGCTTTTTGGTTAATGTCCCAGCATATGCTTGGGTGGTTTGAAATCAATGGTTTCTACATCAATATTTTTCAATTTGGCATGCTGTTGGTAGCCATGGATAAACTCCACCACATCATAGGCAATTGATTTGCTGTTGGTACAATCAATCACCACTTTGCTATTCGGTGGAATGGCTTCCAATACCTCCAGGATGCTGGCCTTGTTAAAGAAGGAAACCTCTTCCGCCAGCACTAACTCATACACCTCTTTGCCGTCTTTGGTAGAACGCGTTTGCTTGATGTAGTGCGAATTGCGGTAGCTGTGATGCAAGGTGAAGAATATGGCAATCACCAGGCCCAGGCCGATGCCGGTCAGCAGATCGGTAAACACGATCGCGACTATCGTCACAATAAACGGCACAAACTGCTCCCAGCCCAACTGGTACATTTGCTTGAACAGTTTAGGTTTAGCCAGTTTGTAACCCACCATAATCAGGATGGTGGCCAGACTAGCCAGAGGAATCAGGTTGAGGAAGCTGGCAATGGTAATTGCACTCAGCAATAGCCAGAAACCATGCAAGACTGCAGACAATTTTGTTTGCGCACCAAAAGTCACGTTGGCACTACTACGCACAATCACCTGCGTAATCGGCAAACCACCAATCAGCCCTGACACAATATTACCCAAGCCTTGCGCCTTGAGTTCTTTGTTGGTCGGCGTCACACGTTTGTGTGTATCCAGTTTGTCAGTCGCTTCGACACAAAGGAGTGTTTCCAGGCTGGCGACAATGGCCATGACCAACGCAGTTTTAATCACCAGCGGCTGCGTGATCTTGCTGAAATCAGGATGGGTAAAGAAGCTGGCAAACTCGCCCAAGCTGCTCGCTACAGGCAAGCGCACAATCTGGTCGTCACTCAAGGTGAAATTCAACCAGCCGCGCATAAAGGCCACGTTGAGCAAGATACCGACCAGCACCACCACAATCGGCCCTTGCAGCAGTTGGAAAATCCGGTGTTTTTTGGTCAGCACCGTATCCCAGAGGATCAGAATCGCGAAAGACACGGCTGCAATTAAGACTGCGCCAGGCGTTAACAGGTCCCATGCCTGCAAAATATCACTGAAGGTATCATGCCCTGCAAACGCGTCAAACGATTCATCGCCTTCGTAGTCCGCATCGTAACCAAATGCATGCGGAATCTGCTTGAGGATAATCAGCAAGCCTATGCCTGTGAGCATGCCGGTAATCACTGAAGATGGCACAAAGTAGGCAATAAAACCGGCCTTCAACTGCCCCAGCAAAAACTGGAATACACCAGCGAGCACCACCGCCGCCAGAAAAACTTCATAAGAACCCAGGTTGCCAATGGCCGCCATCACAATCACAGCCAGGCCAGCTGCCGGGCCACTGACACCCAGTTGCGAGCCGCTGGCCAGGCCAACAACGATGCCGCCGACAATCCCGGCAATCACGCCCGAAAATAGCGGCGCACCCGACGCCAGCGCGATACCTAAACAAAGTGGCAATGCCACAAAAAACACGACAATGGAGGCTGGTAAGTCTCGATTGATGTGCTTGAACAAGTCTAGCAGGCTAGACCCCTGCACTGAGGTTGACATGGTGTATATCCTTCACAAACAAAACTATTGTTATATTGTTAATTTTTATAATTGACGTTATGACACACAAAACCCCGCAATGATGCGGGGTTATTGTTAGAGCGGTATCAGCGAATTAATCCGCTGTGGTGCTACCGGTATATGGACGTTTGCCAATAAAGTTCAAACGCATTTGTTGATGTTTATCGAAGCCTTTTTCCGGCTTGTCAGTCACGATGCCCGCACCTACCCATTTTTCATCGGAGTTTTGTTTCGCTACAGGTGTTTTGGCATAAGGACGCTGACCTAAAAAGTTTTTATGATGCAAATCTTTTACGCCCATGTCCTGATCCAGTGTTTCCTCTGCGTGTACATTAGCCATTAAACCAAATGTCACCAAGAGTGCCAATAATAATTTACTCATTTATCGCTCCTACATAATTTATTTGTGTATACACCTGGGGCAGGTGTAAGGTAATTATGTGCCAACAACCTTACGCAACACTGACTAGAAAGCACGCTTGCCCAGGTTGTGCAGTTTTAATACCTGCTGCTGGTTGTTTGGCTCCACACGCAGTGTAGCCCCTACCCATGCTTGCTCAGCATCAGCCTTGGCAACCACTTGTTGATAAGGACGCTTACCCAGGAAATTTACCTGATGTGCTCTTTGCACAGCCTCTACATTAGTGTCAGCTGCCTGCACAGGCAACACAACACTCAAACCCAATACCACGGCAACGATAGCAGTTACTTTACGCATATTATTTCTCCTTTAATTGTCTTTCAGACCAGTTGTTTCGTTTTGTATGAATGTTGATGCATTCACGATGGTTTGCATTGTGCCCGTGGTCTGGCAACAAAAAATCTACCGATATAGGTAGTTCGGTATATACTAAACGGCATATGCTGAATGACAGCCCCCCACCCACAGAAAGCGCGTTTGCCTTACGCAATGCGCTTAAACAATCGCAGGTACAACTGGCTCACGACAGATTGTTTGAACGGCTTGGACAGAAATTGTTCATGCATGGCTGGTCTGAAGACTTACTACAATGGCTGCTTGATGAGTTGTGCATGCAATTCGGCGCGGCACATGGCCTGATTAGCCAGCAGCATGCCGGGGCATTGAAGATACTGGCGCAACGTGGAAAAACTTTTCCGGTCGGCGCTCGTGTGCCCATGTTGGGCGCGCTGGGACAATGGCTGAAAGAACCCATACACTTTGAAGTACACGCGCAATTTGTGCCCAGCCTGTGGACCCTGCAAGCAAACACTTCACCTGCCATGCATTGCTACCACTTGCCCATCGCCTGCCAGCAACGCGCTGTGGGGTTACTCGGCCTAATCACCGGCAACCCCTTAAGTCCCAGCAACCTGCAATTACTACATAGTGTCTGTGGCCTACTTGGATTCGCACTGCAAGGACACAGCCAAACCGCCACAGCCATTGATGATAGCTACCTGCAAAAACTCACGCCCCGTGAGCGCGAAGTCTTCGCGCTGCTGCCTTCAGGCGCAAGCAACGCCGCATTAGCGCAAAAACTGGGCATCTCGCCGGGCACCGTCAAAATCCATATTGAACGTATTCTAAGCAAACTGGACCTGAACGACCGCACGCAGGCCGCCGTCAAAGCCGTTGAGGCCGGATTCAAAAGTGATGGGTTATAACAGATGAAAGTCATACTTCATGCCATGACGAATGCCACCCACCGCATGGACCGCTTGTGGCAGGATTTATCGCTGACCACCAAAGGCATTGTGCTTAATGCCCTACCCTTGACCGTATTGCTGGCCTCACTGGCCCTGATTTTTGAAAGCGAACAACAAGCCGCACTGCTGGAAAGACGCGTGCAAAATGCGCTACAAATCCAGCAGGATATCCAGACCCTGCAAACCCTGTTGCTCGAAGCCTCCACCGGCGTGCGTGATTTCCTGCTGACAGGTAACCGCCAGTTTCTGACAGGCTACGAAAGCGCCAGACAAAGCATGCCACACCTACTGAGTTCACTGGAACACAACCTGGATGACCGCTCGCAACAACACCTGTTGCAAGTGATTCATCCATTGGTCGCCAAAAACCTGGACGACCTGGCGACCCTGGCTAGCCACAGTGAAGAAGAGGCTGATGAAGCACTGATTGGTAAATTCAGCTCACAGGGCAATGCCTTAAATCAACTGCGTGCCCATCTTGAGCGCATGAGCTTGCGCGAATCCGCCATCGTTAACCAGGACAAAAAAGAAGTGGTGTACGAACGCAAGCGCAATTTACGCATCACGCTGATGGCCGTGATTGCGGGCGTAGTCGGCTCGCTGATTGGCGTCTGGCTGTTTACCCAAACCATTGTTGCCCGCGTCAAAACCATACGCGATAGCGCCATACACCTGGTCAAGGGCGAACCTCTGGCCTTGCCTAGCATCAGCCGTGACGAGTTGGGTGAACTCACCAGTGAACTGGAGCATGCCTCGCAATTGCTGACACAAAGTGCGCAGGAAGCGCACCTGGCCCGTGTAGAGGCAGAAGAAGCCAGTGCTGCCAAGAGTAATTTTTTATCACGTACCAGTCATGAGCTGCGCACGCCATTAAACGCGATTTTGGGCTTTGCGCAGATCCTCGAAAACGACTTGCCCGAAGGGCGGCAAAAAGACAGCGCCACGCTGATTCATAATGCCGGCCAACACTTGCTGAAGCTGATTAATGAAGTACTGGATATTTCGCGCATTGAAAGTGGCGATATCAGTATGTCTATGGAAGTCATCGCCCTGAATCTACTGCTAGAAGAAGCCTACCACTATCTCAAGCCACTGGAAAAAGTGCGCGACATCACCATAGAAACGCATTTTGAGCCTGATTTGAAAGTGCGCGCCGACCGTCAGCGCTTGCTGCAGGTGATTTTAAACCTGCTGGCCAATGCTTTGAAATATGGTCCAGAAAACACCAGCGTCATCTTCAGTGCTTACCGCCTAAACGGTCATATCCGTGTCGATGTGAAAGACCAGGGGCAAGGCATCCCAGCAGCCTTGCGCTCGCGGCTCTTTACCCCCTTTGATCGGCTGGGGGCTGAGCGCACCGTGACTGAAGGTACAGGCTTGGGCCTGGTGCTCAGCAAGCAACTGATGGATGCCATGGGCGGCCAAATCGGCGTTGCCGAAGACCAAAGCCTGTTCTGGATCAGCCTGCCAGAGGCAGTTCAGGCCACC
Organism: Methylophilus sp. 'Pure River'; assembly: GCF_046765995.1. NCBI lineage: Bacteria > Pseudomonadati > Pseudomonadota > Betaproteobacteria > Nitrosomonadales > Methylophilaceae > Methylophilus > Methylophilus sp. 'Pure River'. The sequence continues at coordinate 49,085 of NZ_JBKOUE010000011.1, forward strand.
CCAGTGACAGCCATGAACAAAGAGATTGCCATTGACGCTGCGCCGCACCGCGCAACGTCGGCTACGCCCGCAGCCAAACGCCACATCCTCTATGTAGAAGATAACCATAGCAACCAGGCCCTGATAGAAGCCATATTAAGCAAACACAGGCACCTCAAGCTACACCTGGCGGCCAGTGTGCAAGAAAGCATGGTCTGGTTGCGCGATATGCAGCCAGACTTGCTGCTGCTGGACCTCAACCTGCCGGATGGCTCGGGAGAATCCTTGATCCAGCATATTCAATCCAGCCGCACAGACTTGCAACATATCCCGGTGGTGATTTTAAGTGCAGACGCCTTGCCGGAAACTATGCAACGCCTCAACACCCTAGGCATCGCGCATTACTTTACCAAGCCGTTGAATGTCGCCGCTTTTAACCAGTTATTACTAAAACTCCTACCAGAGACCCCATGAATATAGAACAACTACGTGCCTCCAAAATTTTAATCGTCGATGATGCCGAGGCCAATCTGCGACTGCTGGAAGAGTTACTGACCAAGGAAGGCTTTGAGCAAGTCATCAGCACAACCGACTCGACCAAAACCATGGACCTGGTCAATGCGTTTCAACCCGACCTGATTTTGCTGGACCTCATGATGCCGGTACTGGATGGTTTTGCCGTCCTCGACCAGCTATCACACCATGTCGGACCGCATGAATACCTCCCCGTGCTGGTGCTCACCGCAGACGCTACCATCGCCACGCGCCGCAAGGCACTGGCATTGGGTGCAAAAGACTTTTTAACCAAGCCTTTTGACCCGATGGAGGCCATGCTACGTGTCTGGATACTGCTTGAGACACGCTGGTTGTTTACTCAACTCAAACAGCACCAGCCTAACCTGCAACTACCAGGCTATTCATCCTGATAGTTAGTCAGTTGCTACTGGTGCAAGATAAGCGCGTTTACTTACAAATTGTAAATTTGTGCGCGCACTTAGCGCCTGTAGGCGAATATCTTTCTTCAGGCTTGCGCCCTCCCAAGTCTGATCTGCATTTGCAGTAGACAGCTCAAACACCGGTCTTTTCGCAATGTTTTGAGTGACAACAGACTGATCCGCCATTGCAGATCCAGCAAATGACATAGTAACCAAACCAATTAAACCAACTAATTTCACTATTTTCATCGCACGCTCCTTTAATTGAGACTTCACTATTGCCGCCTTTGTGAGACGGATTTGATGGTGTTCACTCTAGCGCACTTGCCTTACAGCAGACTTTCACAAATCTTTCACCAAACTGAATGCCTGCCCGCAACATCTATCTGTGTTTTCAGCTTGAATTAAGGCGCGTGCAGTATCGTGAATACTCAATCAATCACATGGAGATCACGATGCATAAAGCCTCAAACAAATCCGTTAACCTGCTCATGATCGCTCTATTCTTAGGCGCGATGGCCAGTCAACCTGCGCTGGCAGACGATGATGACGTACAAAAGATGTCTGAAAAAGCCAAAGCGTTTGGCCTGATTTCACATGAAGAAGCACAAAGCAAAGCGCTGGCAGCCAAGCCCGGTGTGGTGAAAGAGGTCGAACTGGAGCGCAGAAAATTCAAATCCGGCTGGGATTACGAAGTTGAAATTGTCGATAGCAATGGTGCCGAATGGGAAGTATATATCGATGCCAAAACCGGCAAGGTCAACAGCATCAACCGCGACTGGTTTTAAGGCTTAAACGCTGGTGCCTACCGACGTGGGTGCCAGCGTCATCTGGATGCGCAAACCACCCAGTCGCTCAGAGTGCGTGAGCGTCACCTGGCCGTGGTAGTGCTGCACAATATCCTGCACAATCGCCAGCCCCAAACCACTGCCGGGTTTGGATTCATCCATACGCATACCGCGCTGCAACAACGTATCCAATGTCGGCGCGCTGCTACCTGGGCCATCATCTTCAACCACAATCTGGATCACGTCTTGCACTGATACATGTAACTGCACCTGACCGTGACACCATTTAAAGGCGTTATCCAGCACATTACCTAGCAACTCCAGCATGTCTTCACGGTCAACCATCACGCGGGCCTGCCCATCGTGCTGCCAGGCAAATGCCACTGTCTTATTGCTATAAATCCTCTGCAAAGTGGTCACCAGTTTAGGTAACTCTACATCTAAATCAGTCTGCTGGCTGGTGTAAACATCGCCCATGAGTCGTGCGCGTTTTAATTCACGTTCGACATCATGGTGTATCTCTTCGCTACAGTTTTGTATCATCTGCCGTAACTGCGTATCCCCATCCACGGATCCGTTACCCGCCAGCAATTGCAACTGCGCCAGGCGGGTTTTGAGCCCATGTGCCAGATTGCCAATGGCCAGGCGTGAACGCCGGGTTTTCTGGCTGGTACTTTTGAGGATGCGGTTAAACTCGTTGACCAGCGGCATGACTTCAGACGGGCCGCCGGCATTAATCTGCTGTACCTCACCGCTAGCGACTTTTGCCAGGTTTTCCTTGATGTGCTGCAAAGGCAGCAGTGTATTCACCACAATCCAGCGCTGTAATGCCAGCAACGCCAGCAAACCCAGCAAGGAAAACACGCCATACAACCAATGAAACAGGCGCAGGCTTTGCTGAAGCTCGACCAGGCTTTCTGCAATATAAATCGTGATGGTGCGTTGCTGTTTACGGTAAGCATGCCCCAATAGCAGCAACGGTTGCGATTCCGGGCCGCTAACATGGCTGACCCGCTCCTCACCGACCTTGAGTGCACTCACCGGCATATCCACATCCCACCAGGAGCGAGACTGTATCTTGTGTGCAGCGTCCTTGCCTGTATTGTCTAGCAGCACAATAAAATAGCGGCCAGAAAAGGGGCGCTGATAACTGGTTGTAATCAGTCGCGGCTCCAGCGCCAATTCTCCGCGCGCGTTCACCGACACGCCGGCCAGCAAGCCTTCGGCTTCTTGTTGCATACGCGCCGTCATTTGCGACTGGATTAAATGGTCTATGGTAAAGGTGACCACCGCCCATTGCAGCGTCAGCAGCCCAACGAGGCTCAGCATCAAGCCCAGCGATAGCTGTCTGCGCAGCGACTTCATGCGCCCACACCTGACGTCTGGCCACCTGTAAACAGATAGCCCTGACCACGTTTGGTCTGGATGCGGTCGACACCGACTTTCTGCCGCAAGCGGTTGATATAGACCTCAATCACATTGCTGTCTTTATCTGCATCATAGGCGTAGACATGCTCGGTGAGTTCGGTTTTAGAAAAAATTCGCCCGGGATGCAACATCAGGTAGCGCAGCAACCTGAACTCGGTACCCGTCAATGCATGCGCAGTGTCGCCCTGCCAGATGGTTTGTGTCTGCTCGTCCAGGCTTAAATCTGCCACTACCAGCGCGCCATTCACTACACCCACGCTACGCTTATGCACGGCACTGATACGTGCCAGCAATTCCTCCATATGGAAAGGCTTGGTCACATAGTCATCCGCGCCCAAATTAAATGCCTCCACCTTCTCCTGCCAGCTGCTGCGCGCGGTTAATACGATTACCGGCATACTGCCAGGCTGTGCACGCCATTCAGCCAGCACATCCAAACCAGGCTTGCCCGGCAAACCCAGATCCAGGATCGCCAGGTCATAGGGCTCAAGCGTACCTTGTATGCTGGCCTCACTGCCCTCTTGCAGCCAGTCGCAAGCATAGCCCGCCGCTTTGAGTGCCTGCTGCGTCTGGGCGCCGAGCACAGCGTCATCCTCTACCAACAGCAAACGCATACTTTAGTCGTCCTGCTCCATTTTGAGTAACTGCCCGCTCTTAGCGTCCAGTTTAAGCTCCCACACCTGGCTAGCGGCATCCAGTATCTCAACCTCATAAATATACCGCCCATGCTTTTTCTCAAGTTCGACCTCCAGAATCTCGCCAGGTTTATAGCTTCTGGCTTTTTGTGAGATTTTTTCCAAGCTCAAAATATCACCTTTCGCCGATAAACGCCCAGCGTTGGCGGGGCTTTCACCCGAATCTGCGCGTGGCAGGTAAACCAGTGCAAGTAATACAAGCACCAGCGCGAAAAGCGCCATCCATATACGGCGTTGCATCCAGAACATAGGCCCAGCACTCCTGAAAACCACTGAAATCGACCAAAGTTTAACAGTATTCATCTTAAACCAAGCTGAATTCAGGCCTGCTCCCTGTATTTGCATGTTCTAAATCGCAGATTAATTCATCACAGGCACTTTAAAAAACGCACAACCGCTACAATATGAGATTGAGCCTTTAACACCGAACACCCACGTACATGCTTTTTTTATCCCATACCTCCACCGCCAGATTACCTACCCAGTTTGGTGAATTTGATATCCATGTATTTACGGATAACCGCAATGGCGTGGAACATATTGCCCTGGCCTGCGGTGAACTGCAGCGCGCCAGCGAGCCACTGGTAAGAGTGCATTCTGAGTGTTTGACCGGTGATGTGTTTGGCTCCACGCGCTGCGATTGCGGCGAACAACTACATCACGCGCAACGCCTGATCCAGGAAACCGGCCAGGGTTTGATCCTGTATTTAAAAAACCATGAAGGCCGCGGCATCGGCCTCACCAACAAAATGCGTGCTTATGCCTTGCAAGACCAGGGCATGGATACGGTAGAAGCCAATGTGGCACTTGGCTTGCCGATAGACGCACGCACTTATGAAGCCGCTGCAGACATGCTGGCTTATTTTGAAATCAACCGCATCCGTTTGTTATCCAACAACCAGGAAAAACGTGCGGCCCTGCAATCTTTGGGCATCAGTATTCACCAGCAAGTACCGCTGCTGACCACACCGACCGTGGAAAATCTCAAGTATCTGCAAACCAAATCAAACAAACTTGGTCATCTGATTCCAGACCTTTGATGCCTCCTCACTCAAACTCTGATCACTACAGAAACTATTGATCTTAATTCCACGCCAACCCTAATTTGGCGTTAATGCTTGCATACTCAAATCTTAAATATTGCTTTTCTGGATAAGCTTGATGATAATCAGCTTGTTTGTAACAGTTAAAAAACTTTAATAACGCATCAATCTGATGTGTTTCATAAATTACAGCCATAAAAGAATTGATAATAAAAACATGATCATATGTCAAATAATCACAGAGTTAATCCAATTCAGAAAATAAGTTATACAGCGCTTTCGGTGTATATATTACGTTAGGCATTAAAGGATTTTTATGAAATATGCAGCTATTCTTCTGAATCTACTTCTCTTCGGTACAGCAGTAACTCTAGCCATAAAAAAACGGCATGCCGAATACCGATGAATACTTTATCTTTTTTATAATTCTTGCTACCCCAATTGTTAGTCTTATTGCATTGTTAGTAGGTCATGAGAAAAGTCTAATCGGACTTTATTTCAAACGGAAAGCCCTAGAGGAACAAAAAAAGATTGATCAACTTCAGGGGAAATCGTAATTGCCTAACTCATCACTCAAACATTGGGCGTCACAACAAAGGGGGATTGCACATGAGCAAAGCACTCATTACTGAGCAGAGCCTTATTGCTGTCATAAATTTGGCATTACGCCATGACTGGCCTCACAAAGACTGCCACTGTGAAGTCTCAGCCTTGAGGAAAGTGAATTATCCCGAACGGAACTGGGAAATTGAACGCACCAGCATGGGCGGCGCAAACCTTCTGCACACCGAAGAGTGTGAGCGCCTTTTAGACAGAGTATTAAATGAACTGGTCGGAAAATATGACGTTCGGTGGGCAACATAGTGCAGCCCAATCAGTTAATCAAGAGGGACTCTTCGCGGCGAAACCGCTCGCCTCTCACTTTTACTTTTACCGTAGGAGCTTGGGAATGATAGGTATATTACGCTTCATAAGAGGATTTTGTGGTTTTTTGTGTGGCTGGCAAATTCTTGGTTTACTACCAGTGTTTTCATGGATACAACAACCGAACGCAATAATAGGCTCAATGTGGGCAATACTTACTCTTAATTAGTGGCTATTGTTATTTTGGGCTCACTATTTTTTGGACTTAGGCGTCTTATAAATTACATACATACAAAAAAACATCATCTCCCTCATCCAGCATTAGCTAATAACAATTGGGCTTTATAGCGAACATATGCTTTTATTAAACAGTTTTGTATGCTCCTAACTCATCATTCAAGCGGGCCATCGAAAACGTACACCCCAATGCCCCTTTACCATGTATACATGCGTTTATTACCTATCATCCCCACACGATTGGACCTTAACAACCAACGATGTCACTGTGCTGCACCTAAGACATCATCAAAACTATGGGGAAATAGTCAGATTTTACGAAGCAATACTAGCCTTTCCCAACTATATTTTTAACTGAATATTATTGTTGAAATATTCCAATATAGGGTTAATACTTCCGACTCCATACCTCATAACTTTTGCAGGTATTCACCAGAACCTAGACCTTAACTTACGTTATGAATCCGAAGAAACCGTGTGTCCAAAAAACACTTACTGAATCTGTACCTTACGCTCTTCGATACACAGAAACTCTAAATTCAGTTTTTAGTGCTTTGGCATTTAGCCTAGGAATTGGGTGTATAAGCACAGAAAACCCGGAACTTTACGCATGGCTAAGTCTTACTTTTATCATTATGCTTTGGTACGACACTTTGCGACGTTACAAGAAAAGACTGGGTATGCTCGTAACCGCCAGTCACCCCACAATGAGTACGCTCAAAGTTCTAAAACGCTCAATTCCATTTTTGACTGGCTGGATCTTTCTAGGTTTAGTTGCATTAGGATACTTTAACAAAAATGGATTGCAGTACGTTGAGAAACGTACACCCGTAAATGAAGCTTATATTGGTCAATTTATCTACCAATACGAGGATGGGAGTTTCTATCGTGTTCTGGTCAAAGATAATCAATCAATGACATGGACATGTGTAACTGGACCTGAAAAAGGTGCAAGCGGAACAGAACATCCCGATCGTCTTAAAATTGCTGACAAGATTTACTTTGCGACTTGGGTAGAAGAAACAGGCATCAATGTCACCCAGGTCATCAACCTGAACACCATGAAGGTATATTCAACCATTATTGATGGCAAACAACGCTATGTGATTTCAGGCAACATCGTGCGTGAAAAATAATCACGCACTCATCATCACCCGGTTGCGGCCTGCATGTTTGGCCTGGTAGAGTGCTTTATCAGCTTCTGCGATCACAGACTCATAATCAATTTTGCCCTTTGCAAGCGCGCCGCCAATACTCACGGTGAGTGCAATATGTTCGCCACTCGGCGCCTGTATACGCGCTTGTGCGACCTTGCTGCGGATATTCTCTGCGACATGCATGGCTGTGCTCGCATCCGCTTCAACCAGGATTAATAGCATTTCTTCACCGCCATACCTAAATACAAAGTCTGACGGCCGCACAGATTCGGTCATTAAGGTCGCCACCTTCTGCAAAGCAATGTCCCCGGCAGCATGGCCATAGCTATCATTCACAGCTTTGAAGTGATCAAGGTCGAGAATCAGGATGGCAAAGCCTATTGCACCTGCACGTTTTTGCAAGGCAATTTCGCGCGATAACACGGTATGGATAAACCGTCGGTTCAACAACCGGGTCAGGCTGTCGCGTGCGTTATCCAGCTCAATGTGTGAATCAAAAATCTCATTAATGACAAACTTGATTTTGACCAGGTCTTGCTGAATCAACTGGAACTGACTGCCAATCGCCGCACGATCATCGTACTGCGTGGTTTCCAGCTTGGGCAATATCTGTTGGTCAATTTTGGCAATGCATTCGGCAATGTTTTGCAGTTTAGGCGTGCGTTCAAACATCAGGCTGGCTTTGTGCAAAAACCACATACCAAATTCAGACTTGGCCAATCGTGGCAAACCGATATCTGACGGACTGTAAAACCAGGCCAGGATATTGCGCTCCCATTCGGTGAGAAATGCGCGTTGCCGTTCCCGTTCCATGGCGATATTACTGCCAATCACCGCCAGCCGATACGACTCATCCAATCGGGTTTGATCAGAAATCGATTGCATATAGCCATGATTACGGATCTCGTATGACAGTCCGATCAGATGATTCACATACATCACCGACTGCATCTTTTCCTGGTCTGTCCACGCTTGCATGAGGATATGCCGCAAAATACAGGCATTGATCATACGCAGGCTTTTCGACACCGAATGCGCTGGGTAGCCGACTCGGGACAATTTCATGCCTAGCGCATGCTGCTCCTGCACGAAGTGGTTTACATCCGAAAACTGCATGCTAAACAGCTGATACACCCACTCTTCAAACACGGCCGTCCATTTGGCACGCATCTCATCCGTATTAAGCACCTTGCTCAATACCGGGTCGGTGCCCAGGTAATGCAGGTAAGCAGTGAGCAGCTCCTGCATATTGTCAGTAATCAAACCATAAACTTGCTGGATCACCGCAGGCGGTGTGCCAGCTATAATGGCTTTCCATTCATCGGTCACCAGCATTTCAGCATACTCTGGATGATTACCAGCGTCGGGGGTATGTTCGTCGTACGTCATCGCTCTACCATTGTTTTTTCATAGACACCGCCACGACCAACATAACGTTAGCAAGTATCATGGAGTGATAAGGCATCATAACGTCATTCTGTTTATGTCATCAAACATTGATTTAATTTAATATTTGATAACAAAAGTGCAACTTTAACACTGTGATTTAAAACCTGTTGAAGTGTTAGCCTAGGCAGGCAAAAAAACAGGCGAGCACAGTGGCTCGCCTGGATTCAGCGCAATCGAGTTGGATATTTAAAACACGCGCAACTGCGTTGGCTTCAAATACACGGTTTCACCTTGCTGAAAATTCAACTGGTTAAACTGGTCACGCCCAAGTTCCACGTCTACATATTGCTCATTGTCTGTGCGCTTGATTTCGAGGCGCACCAGAGAACCGACTGAATGCACATAGGTTAAGGCACCGGGGATGCTGTTGGCTTCTGCCACGCGGCTCACGGCAATTTCATACGGGCGAACAAAGCCTTTGCCTTGTGGTGTTTCGAACGCATTCACATTGCCCAAGAACTCATATACAAAAGGCGTGGCTGGCTGGTCGTAAACACCTTGTGGTGAACCTACCTGCTCGACCTGGCCGTGATTCATCACCACGATGGTATCCGCCACTTCCAGAGCCTCTTCCTGGTCATGCGTCACAAACACACTAGTGACATGCAACTCGTCGTGCAGGCGACGCAACCAGCGGCGCAGGTCTTTACGCACTTTGGCATCCAGCGCGCCAAATGGCTCATCCAGCAACAACACTTTAGGCTCGACGGCCAACGCACGTGCCAGAGCGATACGCTGGCGCTGGCCACCAGATAATTGCGGTGGATAGCGATCTGCCAGCCAGTCGAGTTGTACTAACTTAAGCAAATCATGCACACGTTTCTTGATTTCAGCATCTGACGGGCGGGTTTCTTTTGGACGCACGCGCAGGCCAAAAGCGACGTTCTCGAACACGGTCATATGGCGGAACAGTGCATAGTGCTGAAATACAAACCCTACCTGGCGTTCGCGCACATCTCTATGGGTAGTATCTACGCCATCAAACAATACCTGGCCGCTATCCGGGGATTCCAGACCAGCAATGATGCGCAACAAGGTGGTTTTTCCGCAACCTGACGGCCCCAGCAAGGCCACCAACTCGCCAGACGGCACTTGCAGGTTGATATCACGCAACGCGCTAAACTGGCCAAAGCCTTTGTTAATCTGTTGAATGGTAATACTCATCTTAAGCCGTCACTTCCTTTTCAATATTGGCAGCATCACGCGAAGCCTGCCATTCGACATATGTTTTTAATACCAGTGTGACCAGTGCCAGCAGCGTCAGCAGTGAAGCAACAGCAAACGCAGCCGCATAGTTATATTCGTTATACAAAATCTCAACATGCAGCGGCATGGTATTGGTCAGGCCGCGGATATGGCCGGACACCACAGACACGGCACCAAACTCACCCATCGCCCGCGCATTGGTCAGAATCACACCGTAAATCAGGCCCCACTTCACGTTGGGCAAGGTCACATGCCACAGCATTTTCCAGCCAGAGGCACCTAATACCAATGCGGCCTCTTCCTCCTCTTTGCCCTGTGCCTGCATCAGCGGAATCAACTCACGTGCCACAAACGGGAAAGTCACAAAAATGGTCGCCAACACAATGCCAGGCACTGCGAACACGACTTTGAGATCATGATCAATCAGCCACTCGCCAAACCAGCCTTGCAGGCCAAAAATCAGCACAAAAATTAAACCTGCAATCACTGGCGATACGGCAAATGGCAAATCAATCAAGGTGATCAAAAAGCTTTTGCCTTTAAAGTCGAACTTGGTAATCGCCCAGGCCGCAGCGACACCAAATACCAAGTTAAGCGGCACCGATATCAGGGAAGCAATCAGGGTGAGCTTCATGGCTGACAAAGCATCCGCTTCGGTAATCGCTGCCAGGTAGACGCCCCAGCCTTTGCGCAAGGCCTCAGCAAATACAGCCGCCAGCGGGATTAATAAGAACAACCCCAAAAAAGCCAGTGCCAGGCCAATCAGCCCCCAGCGTACCCAGGTCGGTTCAGAGGTCGCACGCTTGTAAGCAACCTTGCCCTGATATTGTTGAAATTGTGTGGTATGCATAAATGTTCTATTCAATTAAATATTAAGCGAGTGCAGCCATTTGCCCGCATAGCCAATTACTTATGACCATGGCGGTGATTACTCCACCACTGCAATAAGTTAATCAGCAACAACAAGACAAACGAAATCACCAGCATCACCACTGCAATTGCGGTTGCCCCGGCATAGTCATATTGTTCCAGCTTGGTGATAATCATCAGCGGCGTAATCTCGGAGATCATCGGCATATTGCCCGCAATAAAAATTACCGAACCATACTCACCCACCGCGCGGGCAAAGGCCAGCGAAAAGCCGGTGAGCAAAGCAGGCCAAATGGCTGGCAAAATAACCTTGTAAAAGGTTTGCCAGCGGTTGGCGCCCAGGCTGGCAGCAGCCTCTTCGGCCTCAGCGCTAAAGTCTTCCAGCACCGGCTGCACCGTGCGCACCACAAATGGCAAACCGATAAACGTCAGCGCAACCACGACGCCCAGCGGCGTAAAAGCCACTTTAATACCATGTGGTTCCAGCCATTGTCCTAACCAGCCATTTGGCGCATAAATCGCGGTGAGCGCAATACCAGCCACCGCAGTCGGCAAAGCAAACGGTAAATCGACCAAGGCATCGAGGACTTTTTTACCAACAAACTGGTAGCGCACCAGCACCCAGGCCGTGAGTAAGCCGAACACTAGGTTAATCACGGCTGCCAGCAGGGAGGCACCAAAAGTCAGTTTATAGGTAGCGACTACCCGTGGCGTGGTCACCACGGCCCAAAACTCATGCAAACTCAGCTCAGTGGTGCGTAGAAAAACAGCTGCTAACGGAATCAGCACAATCAGGCTTAAATAAACCAGTGTGACCCCCAATGACAGCCCGAAGCCGGGAAGTAAATGTTTCTTTTTTTGTGATGCCATATTGTGTGGTGACAAGTGTAAACAGGCGCTAATGTAGCTGGATTCTTTTAAATCTCAAAAGAATAGATAATCATTAATTTATAAGCGCCTGTTATATTAAAGAAGTGATGATTACGCTACTTTAGGTGAACGGTGCTGGTACTGGTCATTAATAACCTTGGCCACCACTGGCGCCGCCAATAAATTACCTTGCAGCACGGTCGCGCCAGAAGCAATGGCAATATCCAGTTGCTGCTGCGTTTCTATGCCAAGAATCACCGGCGTACTGCCCAGGTCTTGCACCGTCGCTACCAGCCCCTTCAAGGCCTTAGCCAGTGAAGGCTGTTGTGCTGCCTGGTGAATCACTGACACATCAAACTTAATGTAATCATGGTGCGCGCTCCATAAGCGGTACAACTTGCTCTGATGGCCACCCACATGGTCAAACGCAATCTGGTAGCCCAGTGCACGGTAGTTCTCGATAGCCGCAATCAGGTGCTTGTCCTGCTCAATCAGGGACTCATTGATCTCCAGCACCACCCGGTGCGTAGGCACGGAATATTTATGCAGAATCTGCTCAAATACCTTGCCGTGCGCGCTGACTTCAAGCAGCAATTTTGGATGCACGTTTAAAAACAGCAGGCCGTTTTCCTGGTGAATCGCACGGTAATTCAACACGTGCTGCGAGCGGCATACACGGTCAAACTGCACCAGCTTGCCGGATTGCTCGGCATAGGTGAACGCAAACTCTGGCGTACTGCCCAGCGTGCCAAACAAAGACGGACGGATCAGGGCTTCGTAGCCGTAGATATCGCCTTGTTTGGCATCATAAATAGGCTGGAAAGCGGTTTTGAGATGCACACCGATAAAGGTGCTCTCATATTCGCCCGAACTGGCTTCCAGCAGCCCCAGCTCTTCCAGATCCAGCGACAGCGCATGCTTTAACTCTGCCCGTAGCTGTATGACGTGTTCTGGTTCCTGATTTGATTGACGTTGCGTCATCGTGACTCCTTCCTGCGAGACTACTTTGTACTTCTGAAAAATCTGCTTACTTCTGATAAATCTGGTCGAAAATACCGCCATCACTAAAATGCGTATTTTCAGCCTCGTTCCAACTACCAAACACCTGCTTGACGGTGAACGTATGTAACTTCTTGAATGCCGGTTGCGCCACTTCGCTCACTTGCGGACGCAAATAATGCTTGGCAGCCAATGCTTGCCCTTGCGGTGAAAAATGGAACTCGAGATAAGCCTGCGCCACTTTACGCGTGCCTTTTTTGTCCACTACTTTATCTACTAATGACACCGGATTTTCTGCCAGCACGGTCACAGACGGATACACCACTTCATACTTGTCTTCACCCAGCTCTTTTTGCAGCAAATAGACTTCGTTTTCAAAGGTCACCAGTACATCCCCAATCTCACGCTGGGCAAAGGTCGTGGTCGCGCCGCGGCCACCAGTATCCAACACTGGCACATGCTTGAATAACTCTGTCACAAACTGGCGTGCTTTGGCTGCATCACCACCTTTTTGCGTCACATAACCCCAGGCTGCTAGGTAGCTATATTTACCGTTACCTGAGGTCTTGGGATTAGGAATCACAGACGTCACGCCTGGGCGGACCAGGTCATCCCAGTCTTTGACTTGTTTAGGATTACCTTTACGCACCAGAAAGACGGTTGGTGACGCGCTGGGCACGCTATTATTTGGTAACCGTGTTTGCCAGTTGGCCGGGATCAATTTGCCTTTTTGTGCCAGGATATCAATGTCGGCACTGCGGTTCATGGTAATCACGTCTGCTGGCAAGCCATCCACGACAGAACGCGCCTGCTTGGTCGAGCCACCATGCGACTGGTTAATTGTCACGGTTTCACCGGTCTTTTCTTTCCAGTACTGCACAAACGCCGGATTGAAATCCTTATAAAACTCCCTGGTCACATCATAAGACGCATTCAACAACTCGGCGGCTTGCAGTGACACACTGCTGAACAACACGGCCACTAAGACACTGCGCAATACAAACGGCATACATAACTCCCTTTATTATTATCAAACTGGAGAGCACTATAACGACAAACTTATATTTTTAAAAAGAATAAAAAATAATATATTTATAATATAAAGATATATTAAGCTATCCTTCCGAATGAACCTATACATGACCCGTTAAGCACGCGCTAAAGCCGTTTTAAGAATAAAAACATATAAACAAATAATTAACGATTCTAGTCACAGGCCTGTTCAAGGCCGATGGATTCTTTTATAGTTTAAAAAGATTAACGCTGACCAGACACCTGGAAGCCAGTTTCCCCAGGAGGGGCAGCTGGCTTTTTTTTCGTCTGTACCCAGCAGTCAATGCCTTAGATACAGGATTGGATAGCCGATGGAAGAGATCGCGATTGAACACATCGTGCAACAACTGGCCAGCATACGCGAAAGCGCCTTGCAGCAGCGCCAGCGTTTGTCACAGCCGCCCAAATTGCCCGCCCGCAAAGCCCTGGGGAAATGCGTGGACTGGCTGGCCGCGTCCCTGTTTCCCAATCGTTTGGGCGACTCTGATATACAAGCACATGCCATTAACTTTTATGTCGGCACCACACTAGATAAAGCCTTGCGTGAGTTGCAGCAGCAAGTACGCCTGGAACTCGCCTTTAAAGCACCTGGCAGCCCCGCCAGCCAGTTTAATACGCAAGCGCATGCCATCACACACGCTTTTGCCGAGCAGTTGCCACATATCCGTCTGCAACTGGATACCGACCTGGAAGCAGCTTACCAGGGCGACCCGGCCGCAGACAGTGTCGATGAAATCCTGGTCAGCTACCCTGGCATCCTGGCCTTGATTCATTACCGCATTGCTCATGTATTGCATGGTCTGGGCCTGACCATTATTGCGCGTTTAATCACCGAAATTGCCCATTCGCAAACCGGGATTGATATCCATCCTGGTGCGCAAATTGGGGATCACTTTTTTATCGACCATGGCACGGGCGTCGTCATTGGCGAAACTGCCATTATTGGCAGTCATGTCCGCCTGTATCAGGCCGTGACATTGGGTGCCAAAAACTTCCCCAAAGATGCCAATGGCCATCTGGTCAAAAAGTTTGAACGTCACCCGATTCTGGAAGACTACGTGGTGGTGTATGCCGGTGCCACGATTCTGGGCCGCATCACGATCGGCAAACATTCCATTATTGGTGGCAATGTCTGGGTGACCCGCAGCGTGCCCGCCAATAGTCATGTCACACAAGCACATTCGGATGCCAAACCGATTCCGGTGGCTGCTTGATTTTTAACCACTCAGTTTTTAGCCGCTAATTAATTAGCTTAATAAGGAGAATAATTGTATGTCTGAACAACCAACCCAAAGCGCCTTAGGCGATGTGGCCGCACGAACGCTTGCCAATGCCACCAAATCGGTGCCCATGCTCAGCACCATCAGCCCACGCTGGTTGGTGCATTTGCTCAATTGGGTACCGGTAGAAGCTGGTATTTACCGCGTCAACAAAGCCAAAGATCCTAACGCCATTACGGTCGATTGCTCCAACAAAGACGAAAAAGAACTGCCAGCGACTTTTGTCGACTACGAAGAATGGGGCCGTGAATATGTGTTGAACGCTGTCAACACCGTGGTAGATGTACATACCCGCGTGTCTGACCTTTATAGCAGCCCGCACAACCAGATCAAAGAGCAATTGCGCCTGACCATTGAAGTGGTGAAAGAGCGTCAGGAAAGCGAACTGATCAACAACAAGGAATACGGCCTGCTGAACAACGTGGCCAAGTCACAAACGGTGAAAACCCGTAATGGCTTCCCTACTCCGGACGACCTGGACGAATTGCTGACCAAAGTCTGGAAAGAGCCTGCCTTCTTTCTGGCGCACCCGAAAGCAATTGCTGCCTTTGGCCGTGAGTGCACCCGCCGTGGCGTGCCACCGCCAACCGTGTCATTGTTTGGTTCACAGTTTCTGACCTGGCGCGGTGTACCGCTGATTCCTAGCGACAAATTGCCTATCGTCAACGGCAAATCCAAAATCCTGTTGCTGCGCGTAGGCGAAAGCAAACAAGGCGTGATTGGTCTGTATCAACCAAACCTGCCTGGCCAACAAACCATGGGCTTGTCCGTGCGCTTCATGGGTATCAACCATAAAGCGATTGCATCCTACCTGGTCTCCCTGTATTGCTCACTGGCAGTACTGACCGAAGATGCGATTGCCGTACTGGAAGATGTCGGAGTTGACCATTACTATGACTACAAGTAATTCAATCGATTTAGCAAGCTTTGAGCCTGAGGCGATATTAGCCTCACTGCCGGGTGAGCATCCGAAAATGACGGCTGCGCTGGGCGTTGGTCGCGAACTGGAAAACACGGGGGTGCTGGATACCGCCACCCTGACGCAACTGGTGAATGATCTTTACGCCGAGGGCTTTCCGGCCACGGCCCCGTTTGCCGCAGCAGACTTGGCACAATCACTGGCCAGTAGCCATACCCCGCAACCGTCTGTGCCCGCCACAGACTCGCTGACCACCAAGCTGGGGCATGCGGGCGGCAACTCGATCGGCGCAGCCTCGCCAAGCTATGTGCAGTCGCAAGGCCAACCTATCACGCAAGAAGCACAGGCGCAGCAGCTCACCTATGCGCCAGGCGTCGAAGCGCTGGGCAGCGATCCATTGCATAACCATCCGGCACACCTGAATGTATTGCAGCCTGACGCCGCTTACCTGGCACCGGCCGCTTTTGCCGGGCTGGGCATTGAGATTCCTTATCAGCAGGAGCTTGATCGCTGGTTGGGCACAGCTGCGAGCCAGTCACCGTCATCAGCAGCATCCACACAACCGGCCAACAAACCATCTGCGGGCAGCGCGCAATCATTTTACTTTTTGCAAGCTGAGCCAGCCGTCATCGGTAGCCTGCCCGCCTCTGCGCATCCAGCCTTTGATGTGCATGGCGTGCGCCGCGATTTCCCGATTCTGAACGAGCGCGTCAACGGTCGTCAGTTGGTGTGGTTTGATAACGCTGCAACTACGCACAAACCACAGGTAGTCATAGACCGTATCAGCTATTTCTACCAGCACGAAAACTCCAATATCCACCGTGCAGCGCATGAACTGGCGGCGCGTGCGACGGATGCTTATGAAGATGCGCGTGAAACCGTGCGCCGCTTTATCAATGCACCGTCGGTGAATAACGTGATTTTTGTGCGTGGCACCACCGAAGCGATTAACCTGGTGGCCAAAACCTGGGGCAAGAAGCATCTTGGCGCTGGTGACGAGATCGTGGTCTCCAACCTTGAGCATCATGCCAATATCGTGCCCTGGCAGCAGCTATGCCAGGAAACAGGCGCGGTGATCAAGGTGATTCCGGTCGACGACAGCGGGCAGATTTTGCTGGAGGAATACCAGAAATTGCTCACGGCAAAAACCAAGCTGGTGTCTTTCACGCAAGTGTCGAATGCGTTGGGCACCGTGACGCCGGCGCAAGAAATGATTGCCATGGCACACCGGGTTGGCGCCAAGGTATTACTGGACGGCGCACAATCCGTCTCACACCTGCGTACCGATGTACAAACGCTGGATGCAGATTTTTTTGTGTTCTCAGGCCATAAAATCTTCGGCCCGACTGGCATTGGCGCGCTGTATGGCAAAGCAGATGTGTTGCAAGACATGCCGGCCTGGCAAGGTGGCGGTAATATGATCCAGGACGTGACGTTTGAAAAAACGGTCTACCACGCGGCGCCTGCCAAGTTTGAAGCAGGCACCGGCAATATTGCCGATGCAGTTGGTTTGGGCGCAGCACTGAAATATGTGGAACGCCTGGGCATTGAGAACATCGCGGCCTACGAGCATGCCTTGCTTGAATATGCCACCGCCGCCATGTGCCAGATCCCCAACTTGCGCCTGATAGGCACGGCCAAGCACAAGGCCAGCGTGCTGTCATTTGCACTCAAAGGCTATCAGAGTGAAGAAGTCGGTGCAGCGCTCAATGAAGAAGGCATTGCCGTGCGTTCTGGCCATCATTGTGCGCAACCGATTTTGCGCCGCTTTGGGGTAGAAACCACGGTGCGTCCTTCATTGGCGTTTTACAACACCTATGAAGAAATCGACCGCATGATTGCAGTCCTACAACGGCTAGCATCTTATCACGCCTAACGCGGTTTATCCTGGCAGCCATTCACCGGCCGGTGAATGGCTGTTTTTTTGCCGGTGCCCGCCGATCATCGTCAGTTGTGACATTCTGGCCAACCCTCTGTAAAATCCCCCTATCAACCAAGCGGTTGCTGCCATCTATACACAGAATATTGACCGATGAAATTTGATCCACGCAATAACAAATTCACCTCAATCTTTACCAGAGAGATGCTGGAAGCAACGCTGCCGTCGGTGCTTCTAATCTGCCTGGCGCTGTTTTTTGCCTATAAATTCATAGACCCGGCGCCACCTCGCAAAATTGTGATCGCCACCGGCGAGTCCGATCTGAACTACAACGCATTTGCCGCTATTTACGGTGTTTATTTGCAAAAAGAAGGCATTACGCTCACGTTGCGCAAGACCTCTGGTGACACCGAAAACCTGCGCCTGTTAAAAGACGCTGAATCAGACGTTGATATTGCGTTTATCCAGGACGGCGTGGCCCATAGCGAAGGCGCTGGTTCATTGTTGTCACTGGGCAGTTTGTATTACCAGCCGGTGTGGATTTTTTGCCGTTGCAAAGCCAGCACTACGCATTTATCTGCGCTCAAAGGCAAACGTATTGCCATCGGCTATGCGGGTAATGGCACGCACACCTTAGTCAGCACCCTGCTTAATGAAAGCGGAATTAACGCCAGCAATACCAGGCTTGTCGAGATTGGCGGTGAAGAGGCGGCCACCACCTTGCGCCAGGGTAAACTCGATGCCGCACTGTTTGTCGATGTCGCCAATTCGGGCATGATTCATGAAATGGTGACGGACAAACGCCTGCGCTTACTCAGCCTGGACACCGCAGAAGCCTTTTCACGCAAATTCGCGTTTATGCACCACCTGGTATTACCCGAAGGTGCCATGGACTTGGCACGTAATACTCCCAGCCACGATGTGCATCTGGTCGCCCCGACCGCCACACTGGTGGTGAAAGAAAACATGCACCCAGCCCTGGTCTACCTGATGATGAAAGTGATTGCTGAAGTACACGGTGGCCCGAGCATGTTTAATAGCAAGGGCGAGTTTCCATCGGCCAAGGATACCGACTTTCCACTGAGTACGCAGGCACTTAATTTTTACAAATCTGGCTTGCCGATTATTGATAAATATCTGCCATTTTGGGCGGCGACATTTGTGAACCGGACCTTGATCGTGATCTTGCCATTACTGGCCTTGCTGATTCCGCTGACCAAGATTATCCCGATGGTGTATGTGTGGCTGGTGAAACGAAAACTGTTTCGTTATTACGGTGAGTTGCGCTTTCTGGACACCCAGTTACAGGAGATCAAAAGTGCAGAAGACGTGCAGGAATGTCTGGACAAGCTCAATGATATTGAAGCCAAAGTGGTCAATGTAAAGTTACCAGTACCCTTTTCACAATATGCTTACGAGCTACGCGCGCATATTGAGCTGGTCAGGTCTAAACTCAACCATCACAAGTTTCAAACTACAGCGGGCAACTGATTGCGTGCCTGATAGCAGCACTCACGCAAGCCTTGCGCTCACCCATTGTTGCAAGGCTTGCTCTTCCATGGGTTTGGCGTATAAATAACCTTGCACCAAATCACAACCTAGGCTCTTCAGGTAGTCGGCTTGGGCTTGTGTTTCAACCCCCTCGGCCACAATCTGGTAATGCAGGTTTTTGCCGAGCACCACAATGGCACTGGTCACCGCCTCAGAGCGCTCTTTGCCAGGCACGTCATTGACAAAAGACCGGTCTACTTTTAAATAATCACCAGGAATGTCGCGCAAATAGGCTAGGCATGAGTAACCAGTGCCAAAATCATCGATGGCCAGCTTGACGCCCAATTGCTTGAGCGCCTGCAAGCTATCAGTGCCTTTACAATCAGAGTGAATCAAGGCGCTCTCGGTCAGCTCTATCACCAGGCGGTCAGCGGACAAGCCGGTTTCACGTAACACTTGCAGCACATAATCGGTAAAGCCTGGTGAGCGTAACTGCATGGGCGAAACGTTCACCGACACTTTGGCCTTGCTCAATGCCCCTTCTTGCCAAGCAGCCACCTGCTGGCAGGCCGCTTTTAATACCCAGGCGCCCATGGGCACAATCAGGCCGGTCAACTCGGCCACGCCAATAAACTTGGCAGGCGGCACCACGCCTTGTTGCGGATGTTGCCAGCGGATTAATGCTTCGACACCAACGAGCTCACCCGTCATAAAGTCCAGTTGCGGCTGGTAGACCAGGTAAAATTCCTGATGCGCAATCGCCGCCTCCAGCTCGCTGGCAAAGGCCAGGTCTTCAGGCGGTAACACCTGCTCATGCATGACGCCTTTACGGTAATAAGTAAACGTCATGATGCAGACGACTGAGATCAATGCCAGCGTGATAATCAAAGGCGTCAAACGGTAGTCGTGTTTAAAATACACGCCCACGCCGCCCAACACGATGGCACACAAAAACAGCAAGCTGACGATCCAGCGCAGGTGCTTGCCAGTATCGTCCATCAACAGCAGATAACTCATTGAGGTTTGAGAGACCTGCTTGGCCAACAAGGCCGAGGCACACAGCAAGCCGCCCAAGCAAGACAACATGGAAAGCTGCCCATAGGCATCCGGAATACCATAAGCACGCGCCAGCAAGCCAGTCACTGGCAGCAACAACGCGACACTAAGCACGGCCTGGCTAGCCCGGTTACATTGATAGTGACACAACAAGAAGCCGGCGATCACCAGCAAAGACATACCGAAATCGGTCGCAATCTGGCCATGGCTGACCACTTGTGAAAAGCTATTGATAGAGGCGATATGACTAAAAGAGGCATGGCTGCTTAATAGCCAATAGGTTTGCAGGAAATAGCCGAGTAACACGCTGCCAATCAGCCATCTGACCATGGGATGCTCGCGCCTGGTGTCGTAGATGACACGCAAACTCACCACCACAAAAATGAGGTAGCTCACACTCTGCAGCACACTTAATTCAAACGTGTGGTGCAGGTCACTCAATGGGAACCCTAGCAGCACACTCACAATGCTGGCGAGCGCCAGCCAAGGAGAATACTTCTGTACCGTTCTAAGAAATCGATGCCGCATGTACTGGTGTTGCGTTGTACATTCCTGAACAGTTACAGCTGACCAGTCAATGCTGGATACTGACATGTTGCCCCCTGTCTCGATCTATTATTATTGCCCGCGCTGGCAGGCAGTTTTGTTTTACTATAGGCGCAATTACATTGAGACCAACATAAAATAAAACAGGGTTTTATCATCCTTTAAATCAAATTAAATTGATACTCATGGATGATTTGCTATGAAATGGCATGAAATTATATATAAGCAACCAAAGATATAGCGCTTCAGCGACTACTATTCGCCACCAATGATGATGGATTGACAGATTCTGTACTGACAGCAAGGTCGTTAGCCACCCAATGCTCTAAAGCCGGTGCTTCCAGCGGCCGTGAAAACAGGAAACCTTGCGCGATATCGCAACCTATGCCTTTGAGAAAGCTGGCCTGGGCTTCGTTTTCGATGCCTTCGGCAATAATGCGGTAATCCAGGCTCTTACCCAGGCTGACAATGGCCTGAATCACTGCCTCGGCCTTGTTATGGCCTGGCAACTCCATGACAAATGAACGATCGACTTTTAAGTAGTCACCAGGAATATCGCGTAGGTAAGACAAGCACGAATACCCGGTGCCAAAATCATCAATTGCCAGTTTGATGCCTGCCTGTTTCAAGCGATGCATGATGCGGGCATTTTCGCCATCATCTTGTACAAAAGAGCTTTCAGTCAGCTCCACCACCAGCCGCTGTGGCGGTAAGCCAGTTTCAGCCAGGATGCGTAAAATATCCTCTACCAGCGTGCCGGACTTGAGCTGCAAAGCAGACACATTCACAGCCACTTCCATCTGTCCCAATACCGGGTGATGGTTCCACTGCGCTGCCTGCGTGCAAGCGGTTCGCATCACCCATTTGCCTAAAGGCACAATCAGGCCAGTGAGTTCTGCCACGCGAATAAATTTTTCAGGTGAGATCACGCCTTTTTCGGGATGCCGCCAGCGCACTAGCGCCTCAACGCCTTTTAACTTACCCGTATTGAAATCGACTTGCGGTTGATACACCATAAAAAACTGCTGACTATCCAACGCTGCTTCCAATTGGCTGGCAAAGTCCATATCCGTGGCCGGGAGCACTAGGTCGGTGCTTTGCCCTTTGCGGTAATAAGTCACCGTCATGGTATAGACAATGGCCAGAATCGCCACCACCACTAATGCCGGTAATGCACGCATATTGTCTTCAAACTCGACGCCAGCCCTGGCCAACATGATGGCAAAAAAGCTTAAGAACACAATGCTGAAGCGTATCTGCTTACCGTTATCGTCCATCAACAATAAATAACTCATGGGCGGATGCGACGCGTGCCTGGCCAATAAACCAAAGGCGCATAACAAACCACTCAGGGTCGCTAATGGTGGCATCAGGCCGTAAGGATGGGCAATGCCGCACAAAAAACCCAGCAGCGGGATCAAGGGAATCATCACCGCAACACACAAAATTGCCTGACTGGTAGCTAGCCAGCCAGAACGCTGGAATAAATAGGAAATGGCAATCAGGCAAGCCAGCAAAGCACCTGAGGCGTATTCTACCAGCCTTGAGTCTTGTTGCACCTGCAGGTCATTCGCAATGCGCAGCAGATGCGCAGTATCGTTAAAATCGGCGGCATAAGGGGAAAGTTGCACCATAAACAAACTGATGGTGACCAGCGACATAGTGAGCATGGCCAGATTGGTGCGGCCGTTTTCGAGCAGCAAATTGTAGCTCACCAGAATAAATGTGAGATAAGTGAGTAGTTGTGCCAGCCAGACATTGTTATCTACGTCTAACAGGTAATGTGGAAAGCCCAGCAAACCGCATACCATGCTTGCCATCGCCAAAAAATGAGTATGATCCTGTACTTTACGCACAAGACGATGACGCATAAACTGCCGCTGCGTTATATTTTCGCTGAGTGGCGCTGCCAGTTCGCCAATCCCGGTTTGACTCATTATTTACCCTTTAACCGCTATCACCGCATTATTCTGAGCCGTCGACACAGAAAAATTCTTGAGTCAGGTCATTAAACCTGAAATCTCATTAGGGTTATCGGCCAAACAAACGGATAAATTTAGACCTAATTTAAAAAAAATTAATATTTAAGACTGCGTAACCGTGCAACGCGTGATCAGGCCGCTTCGAGTACGCGCTGCATACCATCGGCACTATTGCGTGTATACACGACCTTGAGGCCGCGTTTGTGCGCCACATGCTTGATACGGTACATCATGGAATGATTGAGCCAGCCGGTGACCAACACAATCACATTGACGTTTGCCGGTAGCTCGCGCTTCACATCTCCGGGCTTTCTGCCTGTCCAGTGATCAATTTTATCGATCCCCTGCGCTTGCAGTACCTGCTTGATGCCTTCAATACGGTCACCACCAATCACTAATGCTTTTGACATGAAACACTCTCCTTTTGTAGAGAAAGAAAAAGGCATTGGGTAAATGCCTTTTTCTGTTAATCAAATCTTATTTTTGGTAAATCTCGTCAAACACACCACCATCGGCAAAATGTGTTTTCTGTGCTTTTTGCCAGCCGCCAAACGTTTCATCAATCTTGATCAAATTGACCTTTGGAAACTGTTTTTCGTATTTCTTGGCGACAGATTCCAAGGTTGGACGGTAGTAGTTCTTCGCCGCGATCTCCTGACCTTCTTCGCTATACAAATACTCCAGGTAAGCTTTTGCAACCGCTTCAGTACCATGTCGCTTGGCATTTTTATCAACCACCGTCACTGGCGGCTCAGCCAAAATCGACAAGGATGGCACCACGATATCAAACTTGTCTGGGCCCAGCTCTTTCAACGCCAGGAAAGCCTCGTTCTCCCAGGCCAGCAACACATCACCAATGCCACGCTCAACAAAAGTGGTGGTTGAGCCACGCGCACCGCTATCCAGCACCGGCACGTTTTTAAACAGCTTTTTCAAGAAGTCCTTGGCTTTGGCATCATCGTTATTGTTCTGCTTAAGCGCGTAGGCATACGCAGCCAGATAGTTCCAGCGTGCACCGCCCGAAGTTTTCGGGTTAGGCGTAATCACAGAAACCCCTGGTTTGATCAAATCATTCCAGTCCTTGATGTTTTTCGGGTTGCCTTTACGCACCAAAAGCACGATGGTGGAGGTATAAGGCGAACTGTTATGTGGCAAACGCTTTTGCCAGTCTGGCCCGAACAAGCGCCCTTTACTGCCGACTTCGTCAATGTCGTAAGACAACGCCAGCGTCACCACATCTGCCTGCAAACCATCAATAACAGAACGCGCCTGTTTGCCAGAACCACCGTGTGACTGCTTGATCACCACATTGTCGCCCGTTTTAGCTTTCCAGTACTTGGCAAATGCATCGTTATAGTCTTGATACAACTCACGTGTTGGATCGTAAGACACGTTGAGCAGGTTGACGTCGGCAGCCCAGGCAGCTAATGGCGTGATCAGTGCAGCGATCAGCAATGCCTTCTTAAAAGTTGGATTAAATTGCATATAAGTCCTCTATTAGAAACCGAGCAGGGTTAATTCTGTGTAGAAAAAATCTGAGCTGTTTGAGCGATTCTGGTCAAACGTTGCAATGTTTGTCGCATTAGCACTGACCGCATTTTTCACAAAATCACCGGCCCAGAAGTGCGCATAGCCCAAATTGAGTGAAGCATACTGATTCAGTGGGAAACGCACGCGCAGGTCAAACTCTTTACCCAGGTCACTGCCAGATTTGCCCGTTCTGTCACGCAGGTTAGCACCCGCATTCCAGCGATCGGTTGGATCATCCAAACGGTACCAGCTGAAACCTGTATCGACTTTAACGTTGTTTAAGTAAGGTACTTGTGGATCAAATTCCAGGCGTACTTTTGACGCACGAATGTTCTCCATCTGGATGTAATCGTTGTTTGACCATGGACGGGCAAAACCGAACAAGCGGTCAAAGCGTCCGTTGTCGCTGAAGTCCGTGCCTGACGCCGTTGTTTTATCGCCTGACGCAACACCATAAGAAGCGCTGACACGTGGTTTCCATGGGTGCTTGAAGCTGTAACCAACCTCAGCATTGTAGGCAAAAGCATCATGATCTACCTTTCGATAGCCAATGGCATTGCTAATAAAACGTTGCTGGTGACCCCATTGCTGAGCATAGTTGGCATCGTAGTCCCATTGAGTGCCAGGCACCACACCAAACACACGCACACCACCGGTGTGAATTTCGCGATCAATGGTCGCCTGGTTTTGCTGTGCGGCTGTATAAACACTACGATCAGAATACAAGTTACCATTGGTATCGTATTCAACCTTGTCGCCATTCTGCTTCAAGAGAAAATAATAAGGCTGGATAGTCACGTATTCAGACCAACGACGCCAGTCACCAATCACGCCATAGAAGTTCTGCGAGTGATCAACCTCATCCAACTTATCGGTAAAACGTTGAACCGGTTGTACGGCAAACGCTTCCAACTGCCAGTCATTCTTTTTCTCACCAATGTTGGCACGCACGCCCTGGAAAGTATTGGTCGTGTTGCGCCATTCGTTACGCGCAATCAGGCGGCGATCCAGACTTTCCCAGGCCAACCGACCACCTCGCACCCAAAATGGGCGGCTGTTACCCAGGTCGTCCTTACCAAAGATACTGTCTTTGTAATATAGCTCCAGATACGCTTGTAACACATCCGCCTTGTCCACATCGCGCGTATCGTTGCTACGTGTGTAATCACTATGGTTACGACGGGAGTCTTGCACTTCAACGGCAAAACGGAATGGATCCAGAATATTCTTCAACCCCAAGTAAGCACGTGAACGCAACAAGAGTGGATCATCAATATTTTCTTGCGCACGTCTGAAATCGTTATCACGATGCTCGTAACGGGCACGATATTCGAAACCAATATCTAGCCAGTCAATATCCGCAAAACTGTCGTAGTCTTTCAGCCATGTCTTGTTTAACTGCTTCACATAGCGCGGTGGCTCGGTTTCTTTTTGCGTGCCATAACTGCGACGCTCAACGTAATAGCCATTGGCCGCTTTGGCCGCTGCTTTTTCTTCGGCTTTAATTTCTTCCAGGCGTGCCTTTACCTTTTTTTGTTGCTCAGCATCCTCTACTTGTGTCTCTGCCAGCTGACCCTCTTCTGCTGCCGAGGCCACGCCATTACCCAGCCACCACACACCTGCGGTTGCCAGTGCAAGACTTATTTTCTTTAACTGCATGTATTATCTCCCGTAAATTAATGACTTCCAGCAGCCTGGTCAGTGCTCAGTAAAATCATTTCAACTATTTCTTGGGTTTTACCTGGTGATCAAAGCGGACTTTCTCGCGCCGCTCAATTTGTGTCACCCGCCCATCATGTACCGTAATTTCAATCGAACCATAACCAGTATCCTGCTGCACTGCCGTAATGGCGGCGGCCACGATAGCCAGTACAGCCTCGTCCGTTTTTGTTTCCGGTTTGTTTAATACTGTAGACATGACGCCCCTCACTGCATTGAATAAACGGCATTATTTCAGACTATGTATATTTTAAAAAATAATTATTTGTTATTTTTATATTACTTTTAACTATATATAAAACAAAAAAAAATCCCGCAAGAATGCGGGATTTCAATTTAAGTTTTGATACGTTTGTTGTTAGAAGTTGTACTGCACTTGTACGCGCAATGCATCTGCTGTGAAGCTTTGATAATCCAGTGTACCAGCACGGTTACCAGTCACCAGGTTATTACGCTTCATACGGTGGTATTCAGCCATAATCTCAACCTCTGGTGCAAGTTGCCATTCCACACCCAATTCCCAATCATTCACATGGTTCTCAGGCGCGTTAGTTTCCGCTTTGTTGTAACCATCAAAGTATTGCCATTTGATAAATGGAATCAAAGTACCATTCGTCTCCAGGAATTGGAAATTGTCGATTTTATACATGGCCTGCACATAACCACCCTGCAGGCTTTTCTCTTCAATTCTGTTTTGAGCAGCATCCATACCTGGTGTAGTACCCCAGTTCCATTCAGCTTGTAAACCAAATGGTTGTGGGTACATCACAAAACTCACCCCAACGCGTTGGTCTTTAAAGCCTTTGGCATCCGCAGCTGCAATGGTAGGCGTACGTGTTGCACCAGTGTTTGCAGATGAACTGACGTTAGTATTACCATTGAAATTATAACGACCTGTTGTTGGTGCATAGTCGCCATGATAGCCTTGGATACTCGCTTCATAGATTTGGCCGGATTCAGTTTTCCACGGATAAGTAGCACGTGCGACTACATGGTAATTGTCATTCACATCACTGCGGTTGGCGCCTTGACCGTTATACAAACCTGCAGCCAACATACCGTAGTTGCCAGAGTGTTTCAGGCCTTTATCGTTGATTTCTTTAAACAATGCCTGAACATTTTCTGGCGTGTAGTAGTAAAACGCACCTGTATCACGCTCATCACGCACTGCACTGTTCATTGCGTCTACACGATCCATCGCCAAACGGTTAGAAGACGATTGCAGGTTTTCAAAACCATAAGGTACTTTAGATTGGCCCACACGCACGCGGTGTACTTTAGCCTTATCAATATTGATATCGCCGTAAGCATCACGAAGCTGCGCAATGTTGTTAGTGCCACTGGCAGACGATGCGAAGTCAGGCTGGATGTAGTAGCTTAAATGATCACCAAAATCACCAAAAATAATGATACGTGCACGACGAATCAAAAAGTTCTTATCTGGGTTAATGGATGAATCAGTACCCACCGAACGGTCAGACCACAAATCGACAGGATGCGCAGGATCATCACCATCATTACCAATCATCGCCGTGACACGGTTCTGCACATAACCACGGATATTCACACGGCTAGTCCAGTTCTTGCTTTCTTTCTTTTTCTGCACTTCAACTTCATTAGTACGGCCCTTCATCAGCAAAGCGCCTTCTTCTTCAGTCAAAACACCTTTGCTAATCAATGCCTGCACCAGGTCAGTAGTTGAATCAGCATATGAGACAGACGTCAAACCTGTTAACAAGCCACCGGCCAAGGTTGCCATCAACAAACGACGAAACTTCAAATTCATTATTATCCCCTGTTAATAAGATTACATGTGTGTATCCGGGACGTATTTTGAATTTTCAATATGACAGTTTGATGACAAACCTTACATATTTCTTACAGGCAGACTATTAGTAACAAAAAAGCCACCCTTATCGGGTGGCTCCATGTTATTTTGATTGGTTTAGCTTTCTGCGCGCATATGCGGGAACAGAATCACATCGCGAATGCTTGGGCTATCCGTAATCAGCATCACCAGGCGGTCGATGCCAATGCCACAACCACCGGTCGGCGGCATGCCATATTCCAGGGCACGGATAAAGTCCGCATCGTAATACATAGCTTCCTGGTCACCCGCCTCTTTGGCTTTCATTTGGGCATGGAAGCGCGCGGCCTGGTCTTCAGCATCGTTCAACTCGCTAAAGCCATTGGCCATTTCACGGCCGGTAATAAACAGCTCAAAACGTTCAGTGATTTCAGGGTGCTTGTCTGAAGCACGCGCCAAAGGCGATACTTCCACCGGGTAATCAATAATATAGGTTGGCTGCCACAGCTGGCTTTCCGCAGTTTCTTCAAACAGGGACAACTGTAGTGAACCCAAACCAGCATGGTCAAATGGTTTTACGCCAAACTTCAATAATTCTTGACGGATAAAGTCCGCGTCATTGAGTTGTGCCAGCGTATATTGCGGTGCATATTTCTGGATTGCACCGACAATGGTCAAACGCTCGAACGGCTTGCTTAAATCGACTTCTTTGCCAGCATAGCTCAATACTGCCGTACCGTTGGCCGCAATCGCTGCCGCACGGATACATTGCTCGGTAAAATCCATCAGCCATTGGTAGTCAGTATAGGCTGCGTAGAATTCCATCATGGTGAACTCAGGGTTATGCCGCACGCTGAGGCCTTCATTACGGAAGTTACGGTTGATTTCAAACACGCGCTCAAAACCACCCACAATCAGGCGCTTCAGGTAGAGCTCTGGCGCAATACGCATAAACATCTGCATGTCGAGCGCATTATGATGTGTGACAAATGGCTTGGCTGACGCACCACCAGGAATCGGGTGCAGCATGGGCGTTTCCACTTCAAGAAACTCGTTGTCATTCATAAACTGGCGAATCGCCGCCACGACTTTTGAACGCGCTTTAAAGGTCGCGCGGGTTTCTTCAGAGGTGATCAGGTCAACATAACGCTGACGGTATTTGATTTCCTGATCTTGCAGACCATGGAATTTTTCTGGCAATGGGCGTAGCGACTTGGTCAGCAAACGCAGTTCGGTCACATGCACCGACAGCTCACCGGTGCGGGTTTTAAACAAACGTCCGCGCGCGCCCAGAATGTCACCCATATCCCAGTGTTTAAAGCTCTCGTAGAGTTCTTCGCCGATTTCATCACGTGCTACATACAGTTGAATACGCGCCGTGCTGTCTTGAATCGTCGCAAAACTGGCTTTACCCATGACGCGCTTGAGCATCATGCGACCGGCCACCACAACCACAATCTCTTGCGGATCCAGCACGTCTTTCTCTGTGGCAGCATAAGTCTCCTGTAAAACAGCGGCCTTATGCTCAGGCTTGAAGTCGTTAGGAAACGTCGCGACTTGTGCAGATTGCGCCTGTTCGCGCAGCAGGCGCAACTTTTCGCGACGCTCTGCAATCACGTGATTCTCATCAACGACTGACTCTGTCGTGCTGTCTGGGTTGGAATGTTGTGCTGTCATAAAGTATCCGGCTATCGTCTGCGTTATTCGTAAACCCGCTATTTTAGCATTGTTACATCCAATTTTTAGACTCTTGATCGGTAGGAGCCTCATGCTTTTCGGGCAAATGGATACGGATCATAAAACCATGCGGACTGAGATTGGTCGCTTTGACGAAACCACCATGCGCTTCAACGATATGCTTGGTCATGGCCAAGCCGATGCCATGGCCGTCCACCTGTGATGCGCGACGTCCGCGTACAAACGGCCTGAAGATTTGCTCAAGCTCTTGCGGCTCGACGCCCTGGCCTTGATCCTCCACTTCCAGGATCACTTCACTGGTACGTGCACTGTGTTGCAACTCAATCGTTACCACGCCACTCTCTGGGCCATATTTCACGGCATTGCGGATCACATTGTCGATTGCCCGTTGCAACAACTCCAACTGGCCGTCCACGACTACAGCATCCTCCGGCATATCCAGATGCAGCTTGGCCTCATGTTTCTCGAATAGCACATCACCCACAATCCCGGTCAGTAGTTCTTTTAAATCGACCTCGGTCTTTTGCAGCTTCTGCATGCCAGATTCAAATCGAAAGATTTCCAGCAACTCTGAAATCATTCTTTCCATGCGTACCGCTTCCAGCTCAACACGCTGTAAAGAGCTTTGCATTTTCTTGGGATTCTGCATCACCAGGCCCACCGACATCTGTATCCTGGCTAATGGCGAACGTAGCTCGTGAGAAACATGATGCAACATTTTGGATTGGCTTTTAATCATGTTATTGAGGCGCAATGCCATCAAGTCAAATGCTTCACCCAACTCAGAAAATTCATCGTGACTGGCGGTGATTTTGGGGCTCACCCTGACCAGCAAATCCCCTTCTGCGGCACTCTTAAGATGATCAAGCAATAACTTGATGGGATGCGAAATTGACCAGGCCAGGACTCCGGCAAAAATGCTGCTGGAGACGAGGCTGTAGATCAGTACATATAAAGGCAGGCTAAAGTATTGCCTCTCAGCCGACGGTTGATCGGCCTTCACTGACTGAGACTCAGGCTTTAAGGCATTTGGCTTGGTCTCACAGTCGCTTACTGAAGTGCAAGCCTGCGAGACTGTATGATGTATGGGAGATTGTTGATGGGTCTGCCACTCAACAATATTACCAACGATGAGATCGGTGGAGATGAGCGCCAAAAAAAATGCTAAAAATAACTTCCAGAACAGGCGCCCCATAACCCTCGCGTTTAATTCACTTACTCTCTAACAAGTTGGTATCCGACGCGGTAAATGGTTTGTATCACATTCACACCGCCAGACACTTCTGATATTTTTTGACGGATACTACTTAAATGCACGTCAATACTACGGTCATATTTGACCAACGGACGACCCAGCGCCTTGATGGACAAATCTTCTTTGCTCACAATCGTACCGGCGTGCTTGGCCAGAATTTCAATCAGGCTGAATTCCGTACTGGTAAACACAATCGGCTTGTCAGCCCAGAATACTTTTCTGCGCTCGCTGGACACCACCAACTGGCCAACCACAATATCGTTGCCTTTAGGCGTGTCACTAGTATGACGGCGCAAAATGGCACGAATTCTGGCAACCAGTTCACGCGGCAGGCATGGCTTCTGGACATAATCGTCCGCACCGCCCTCCAGCCCTTCTATACGGCCCTCATTATCATCCTTGGCCGTTAGCATCAGCACAGGGATATCGGAATGTTGTCTGACATTGCGTAACGTCTGCAAACCATCCTGACCTGGCATCATCACATCAAGAATCACCAAATCAAATTTGCCTGCCAGCACATATTGCTCGCCGGTCAGACCATCGTGCGCAGTCGTCACCGCAAAGCCCTCTTGCGTCAGGAACTCCTTCAGCATATTGGCTAATTCAACATCATCGTCAATCAACAGCAGCTTGCTCATTTATGTCCTTTTTTAAAAGATAACACAAGGCTTATCGTAATATTTAGCCTTGGAATATTATGAACAATTAAATTGATTAACAAGCGTAAATGGCCTAACTTTACCCAAGTTTTCAAACTGTATCAAAAATGTTAAACAATTTTAAAGCATACCTGAAAATTTTATAATACTAAACGGCTAATCAGCCGTAAATGCCTCACATAACTGACTTAGCAATTGACCAAACAGTGGCAGCACCTCTTCCGGACTATGCGGGCTATCATCATCTGTCGTTGCAATCATATAGCTAATGGTCACTTTATCCAGGTTTTCACGGTACTCCTGCCAATGTTCAGACTCCGCTTCTGCAATCAGTTTGAACTTATGAAAGCCAGATTCAATAATCTCAGCCAGCATCTCTGGCGCAAGCCCATCAAACAGGGTTTTACCGATGGTAATCTGCGCCCTATCGTAGTCAGGATGACGCCCTTCCTGAGTGAGTGGCATGAATAAGAAGGCATACACCATCACTCCGAAGCATTGATACACACCTAGCATATCAAAATCGTTTTCCAGCTCTTCTGCCGGATGGCGGTCAGCGGACTGAATCGCTTTAAACGTTAAAAAGCTCGCCAGATAATGTATAGCGTCTTCGATTTCAACATTGGCAAAGGCTTCTACAGCTTGTGCTTCAGACTGAATACCCGCACAAGTCTGCGCCTGGCATAGCTGATACATAAACCTCAAACGTTCTTCATAAGTCATTTCCATGATGCTCCCTTTATTAATATTATCCGTGTTATTCAATCTCAGGCAGGGCTTCCAGTTTTTCCTGCACGTCTAACCACTGCTCTTCGATGACATCGAGTTGTTTTTGATTTTCACCTTGCGCAATCAGCAGCGCCTGCAATGTTTCACGCTGCTCTACCTCGTAAATCGCACTATCCGCCAGGCGGTTTTCTACATCTTGCTTTTCCTGCGTGAGCTTGGTCAACTGTGTTTCCAATGTCGCCAGCGTTTTGAGCAAAGGCCTGCGCTCCACCAGGCGTGCCTGTCGGTCCGCTTTTTGCTGATGATAGCTATTCTGCTTGGCGGCCACAGGTCGGTTCGTAGTGACTTCAGTTTGCGCCACCTTGAGTAAAGACACTTTGTAATCTTCCAGGTCGCCATCAAACACACTGGCTTGCCCATCAGCCACCAGTACAAATTTTTCGCAACATGTGGCCAGCAGCGTACGGTCATGCGACACCATCACCATGCCGCCTTCATAGGCCTGCAAAGCCATAGACAAGGCGTGCCGCATTTCAATGTCCAGATGGTTGGTCGGTTCATCCAGCAGAATCAGGTTGGGCCGTTGCCAAATCAGCATCGCCAATGCCAAGCGCGATTTTTCACCGCCAGAAAAAGGGCCGCAAGGCGCTTTGGCCATCTCGCCGCGGAAATCAAATCCGCCCAAAAAGTCCAGCAGCTCCTGCTCTCTGGCATTGGTGTCCAGCCGCTGCAAATGCTGCAAGGGCGAGTCGCTGGCAACCAGTTGCTCCAGCTGATGCTGGGCAAAATAGCCGATACGTAAATCTTTACCTTCTACCCGCTCGCCCGACAATAAGGTTTCTGACTGCGCCAGCGCTTTAATCAAGGTGGACTTGCCAGCGCCATTCTTACCCAGCAAACCGATGCGCTCACCAGGTCGTATAGCCAGATGCCCCAGCTTGACCAGGGTTTGACCTGCATAGCCCAACCCCGCCTGATTCATCACCAGTAAAGGATCAGGCGCCGAACCCAGGTCACGAAAACTGAAACTGAACGGGGAATCTACATGCGCAGCACTGATACGCTCCATGCGCTCAAGTGCCTTGATGCGGCTTTGTGCCTGGCGTGCCTTGGTCGCCTGTGCACGAAAACGATCAATATATTTCTGCAAATGCGCCATTTGCTGCTGTTGCTTTTGATAGCTGGCTTGCTGCAATGTCAGCTTTTCTGCACGTTGGCGCTCAAAATCACTATAGCCACCGCGATACAAAGTCAGTTGTTGCTGCTCTATATGTAGAATATGGTTAACAGTGTTATCAAGAAACTCGCGGTCATGCGAAATCAGTAACAAGGTGCCGCGATAGGCACTCAGCCAGCCCTCAAGCCAGATGACGGCTTCAATATCCAGGTGGTTGGTCGGTTCATCCAGCAATAACAAATCCGAACGGCACATTAAAGCACGCGCCAGGTTGAGGCGCATACGCCAGCCCCCGGAAAAATCACTGACCGGACGACTTAACTGTGACTGAGAAAATCCCAGGCCGGCCAATAAGGCACTGGCCCTGGCTTCTGCGCTATAGCCATCAATATCCGCCAGGCGCTGATGCCATTCGGCGACATGCAACGGGTCATGGCTTTCGCCTGCATTACCTTCCCCGGCATCCGCTTGCGCCAGGCGCGCTTGCAAGGTGCGCAACTCTTCATCGCCATCCAGGGTATATTCGAGTGCAGATTGCGACAGCGCAGGCGTTTCCTGCGCCACATGCGCAATTACCCACTGTGGCGGCATGAGCAACTCGCCCACATCCGCCGTGAGCTCACCGCGCAGCAAGGCAAACAAGGTCGATTTACCCGCGCCATTGGCCCCGGTCAGACCGACGCGATGCCCAGGATGCAACTGGAAACTGGCCGCTTCGACCAGTGTTTTACCTGCTCTGGAAAAAGTCAGTTGTTTAAACTGAATCACTGACAATCACTTTCATTTAAAAACGATATTGCAAAAGAGTGGCATTTTAAACGAATCATTCAGGCTCTGGCTGAATAATTCCGCGACTTCCCACCTCTTCTACTGCGGCTGCGCAACTGTTTTCGAGTAAAATAGTCAGTTAAACAATTACTTCTGCCACTGCTGTTCAACACCATATGCCTCTGCAAAAAATCAAACGCTGGCTAGCTTCATTACTGATTGTCTTGTTTGTCTTGCTGGCAGGCATTGTTGGTGTCATTCAGTTTTATGTGTTTCCCCACATTGATGACTACCGCGGCAAGATTGAACAAGCGCTCAGCCAGTCACTCAAGCAACAGGTCACCATTGCCCATATTGCCATTCGCTGGCGCGGCCTGGCACCACAAGTCACCCTGGGCAAAGTCACGGTGTTTGATACCGAACACCGCCCGGCACTTGAGTTGCCCAAGATCACCACCCGCCTGTCCTGGAGTAGTCTGGCATTATTCTCCCCATCGCTGGTCAGCCTCAGTATAGATGCGCCCAATTTGGTGATCAGGCGTACCGCCAACGGTGAGCTGTTTTTAGCGGGTATTTCCATGTCTGGCCAAGGCAATCCGGCTTTTGCCAACTGGCTGCTGGCGCAACGTCGCATCCAGATTTCTCACGCCACCATTACCTGGCTCGATGAACAACGCCAGGCGCCGCCACTCCTGCTAGAAGATTTGAATATTGAAATACTGACCCCGGTCTGGCAACGCCTGCTGCACCGCCATAGCATCCATATAGACAGCCTGGTTTCCACCGGGACCAAGCAGCGTATGACCCTGGAGTCAGTCGTGGTTGGTGATGATGTGGCCGCACCTGAAGCATGGCATGGCGAAATTTCGCTACGCTTGCCAGAAACTGACCTCGCCGCCTGGAGCCCGTGGTTAGACTTGCCACTAAAAATAAATGCTGGTAAAGGCAACCTGACCACCACACTGGCATTTGACGCCTTGCAATTGCAACGGTTGGCAGCGCAAGTACAGCTGAACGATGTAGCCGTCAAGCCGGCCAATGAGACGCAAACATTTATCGCCAAAACCGTCACTGGCGAGCTACGCTGGCAGCGTGTTGAGCAACGATTCATGCTCACCCTCAAGCACTTTTCTGCCAACGTGCAGCCGGGCTTGGTGCTCGAAGACACCAATGGTGAATTGCAATGGGATAGCCAAGGCCATGAAGGCACGCTCACGGTTAAAAAATTCGGCCTGACCCAAGGCCATTTATTTGCACAATGGTTACCGCCTGATTCAAAAATAGCCACTTATCTTGAAAACATGGCCCCCGCAGGCAATGCCTCTCAAATCAAGGCGCGCTGGCTTTACCAGCAAGATCAGTGGCGTGATTACACAGTCGACGCCAATTTTAATGGGCTGCATACCCAAGCCTACGCCAGCATCCCCGGCCTGGATAACTGGTCAGGGCAATTGTCAGTACGCCCCAATGCAGGCAGCGTGGAACTGGATACCAGCAAGGCGACCATTGAGCTGGCCGGCGTGCTACGCTGGGCATTGCCCATAGACCAGCTACAAGGCGAAGTGGCGTGGAGTCATAACGGCCAGAAAACCTTGATCAGCACGCGCAACCTGCACTTCAGCAATCCCCACCTGGCCTTGCGCACCAATCTGGAATATCAACTGGGCGCCGCAGGCGGCGACACCATACAACTGCAAAGCCAGATTGAGCGCGGCGATGCCAAGTTTGCCCCTTTTTATTATCCGCTGATCCTGGGTGAAAGCACCTTGCACTGGCTGGACACCTCTATCCTGAGTGGTCAGATCAGGCATGGCGAAGTCATTGTCAAAGGCCGCGTGCAAGACTTCCCCTATGTGAATGCAGCGCATCAGTCTGATCCATCACTGGGGCTGTTCCGAGTCACCGCACAAGTCGATCGTGCCAGCCTGGAGTATGGCACTGACTGGCCGGTGATTCAAAATATCGACGCCTTCCTCAAATTTGAAGGCAAACGCATGGATATCGCTGTGAAAAACGGTTCCACGGTTGGTCAGCACATTACACAAGCACAGGTAGAAATTCCGCAACTGGATGCCGATTGGCCGATGCTCAATATCAAAGCGGCAGCCACCGGCACCGTCGAACAAGGGGTGAAATTCATCAACACTAGCCCGGTGCGGCAAGTCACCATGGGTTTTACTGACTATTTAAAAACAACTGGCAATGCCGACCTCAAACTGGCCTTGCAAGTGCCGCTCAATGATGTAGATGCCAGCCAGTTTCAAGGCGACTACAACATCAAAAATGGCCATATTGCCGCTAACCCGCAAATCGCCATGCCGGAAATGAGTAATATCAATGGCCATTTAAAATTCAACGAAAAAGGCCTGCAAGCCCAAGGCATGCAATTGTCGATGTTTGACAATCCTGCCAGCGTCAGCCTGAGCACCCGGCCGGACAAATCCGTCATTATCCAGGGCAGCGGCCGCATCACCGACGCCGCACTCAGAAAACTGGATAACAACCCGATTACCCGCGCCTTGCATGGCACGACTGACTGGAAAAGTAATTTACTGATCCAGGCACCGAATATCCGGCTGGACATCCGCTCGCAATTAATTGGCATGGCCATTGACCTGCCAGAACCGGCCAAAAAGAGCGTTGAAACACCCGCCAGCCTGAGTATCCGTTTCCGCCAGGAGAGCAACCAGCCAGACAAAATTGCCATTCACTATAACGACTGGATACATGCCAACTTTTTGCGTAATGCTAATAGCCCTTCAACCGTGAGTGCAGGTGAAATTGCCATTAACACACCGCCACGCCTGCCTGCTGGCGATGGCATTAACTTGCGTGCCGACTTTCAAAAGCTGAATGTCGATGAATGGTTAACCTACCTGAACCAGGAAAGTGGCAGCCAGACGTCCGATGCCTCATCATTGGCTTTAAATCAGATTGAGCTGACCGCAGGCACCCTGCACGTGTTTGACCGCAACCTGCATCAGATCAAACTGAATATTGCACCGGAAAGAGAACGCCTGAAACTGTCAATTCAAAGCCAGGAACTTGCGGGTGACGCTGACTGGTTATCAGGCAAACCCAGCAAACTGGTAGCCAAACTGAATTACCTGCGCATCCCGCGCAGCATGGATACCGACAACAATACGAATCCGGCCGAAGTACGCCGCCTGGATATGACCTACCCTGAGCTGGATATTACAGCGCAGGACTTCCAGTTTGGTGACAAACAACTGGGCAGCCTGGATTTAAAAGCCTATAACAGTGGCGAGAGCTGGGTAATACAGCGCATGAATATCAACAACAGTGATAGCCAGCTCACCGCAGACGGCACCTGGCGCAACTCGGTACGCAGCCCGCAAACCATGCTCAAATTCAACCTCAACTCCAGTAACCTGGGCAAAACCCTGCAACGCTTCCAGCCCGGCGGCGAAATGGTCAAAGGCGGGACCGGCAGCATGAATGGTCAACTGGGCTGGCCGGGCAGCCCGCATGAGTTTGCAGTGGAGCGGCTGGATGGCAATTTCACCATGCAACTGGAAAAAGGCCAGATTTTAAAAGTGCAGCCAGGCGTGGGCCGCCTGCTCGGCTTGCTGAGCTTGCAAAGCCTGCCGCGCCGGTTAACCCTGGATTTCCGTGATTTATTTAGCGAAGGCTTTGCTTTTGACAAAATCAACTCTACCGCCAATATTAAAGATGGTATTTTGCGCAGCAACGACCTGTTTATGACGGGTCCGGCGGCCGAAGCCAGCATCAAGGGTGAAACCAACTTAAAAACCGAAACGCAACGCTTGAAGGTCAAAGTCGTGCCCCATATTAGCGACTCGGTCTCCCTGGCAGCTTTGGCAGGCGGCCCGATTGTTGGCGTGGCTGCGTTTGTGGCACAAAAATTACTCAAGGATCCGCTTAACAAAATCAGCGCCAGTGAGTATATGATTACAGGCACATGGGATAATCCACAGGAAGCAGAAGTTGATAAAAAGGCACCCAGTACGCCCTCTGCTCAACCTTTGAAAAGTCTGCATTAATGCCACTATCACTATTATTTCAACGGAACCTTTGCCATGGCTGAGAAAAAAACTAAAAAACTCAAATCCGCCGCTAACGATGACATCGTTAAAGTTGCGGCAATCCAAATGGCGTCCAGCCCTAACGTAACAGCCAATCTGGTCGAAGCCAAACGGCTGATCGAGTCGGCGGCCAAGGTCGGGGCCAAACTGGTGGTGCTGCCGGAATACTTTTGCATCATGGGCCTGAAAGATTTCGACAAGGTGACCATTCGCGAAAAACCAGATGATGGCCCGATTCAGCAGTTTTTAAGCAAAACCGCCAAGGCTTACAAAATCTGGATTGTCGCCGGGACGGTGCCGCTGGAAAGTCACTACGCCAACAAAGTGCGCAATAGCTGCCTGGTATACAACGAAAAAGGCGAGCAAGTGGCGCGCTACGATAAAATCCACTTGTTCGGCCTCGATATGGGCACCGAACATTACCATGAAGAAAACACCATAGAACCTGGTGACACCGTGGTGACCGTGGATACGCCATTTGGCCGTATTGGCCTGTCGATTTGCTACGACCTGCGCTTCCCGGAGCTGTTCCGCGCCATGGGCGAAGTCGATATGATCGTTGTGCCCTCAGCGTTTACCGAAACCACCGGCAAAGCCCACTGGGAAACGCTGGTGCGTGCGCGTGCCGTAGAAAACCTGAGTTATGTCATCGCCTCAGCGCAAGGGGGGTATCACCTCTCTGGCCGCGAAACACATGGCAACAGCATGATTGTGGACCCTTGGGGTGTGGTGCTGGATCGCCTGCCGCGTGGCTCAGGGATTGTAGTCGCTAACGTTAACCGCAACTATATTAAAAACCTGCGCCAAAGCCTCCCAGCGCTTAAACACAAAACCATTAAGGCAATTTAATGAAAACGCTGAGTGCCTGTATGGCACTCTTTAGCCAGTCCTAGACTCCAACCATAACGATTTAACAAGTTAACTCACTATTTAGCCCATTATGCAAACGCTACTCACCACTGCCAACGACTTGCTACTCCGCCCGGCCGGACTGGATCAAAGCGCTTTAACCAATGTATTGTCCGGCATGATGACGCACAACATCGACTATGCTGACCTATATTTTCAATACAGCCGTAGTGAGTCGTGGGGGCTGGAAGAAGGCCAAGTCAAATCCGGCAGCTTTAATATTGACCAGGGCGTAGGTGTCCGTGCCGTCAGTGGCGAAAAAACCGCCTTTGCCTATTCCGACGACATTCATCTTGATGCCCTGCAACAAGCGGCAAGTGCCACGCGCGCCATTGCCAACCTGGGCCAGGAAAAAACCGGCCACAGCATTATTACGCGCAGCCATACGCCGTTGTATTTGCCGCAAGACCCGATTGCCAGCCTGAGTGCTGATGCCAAGGTCAAACTGCTGGAAAAACTCGAGCGTTATGCCAAAGCGCAAGACCCGCGTATCACACAAGTGATGGCCTCGATAGCCGCAGAATATGAAGTTGTCTTGGTGGCACGCAGTGACGGCGTCATGGCAGGAGATGTTCGCCCACTGGTGCGCTTGTCGCTGCAAGTGATTGCCGAACACAACGGCCGTCGCGAACAAGGTTCCAGCGGCGGCGGTGGCCGTTTTGATTACAGCTACTTCACTGATGACGTCTTGCAAGACTACGCCCGCAAAGCCGCGCATCAGGCACTGGTTAACCTAGAAGCTCGCCCTGCCCCGGCTGGCAGCATGACCGTTGTGCTAGGCAATGGCTGGCCAGGCATTTTGCTGCACGAAGCCATCGGCCACGGCCTAGAAGGCGACTTTAACCGCAAAGGCAGCAGCGCCTTCAGCAATATGATCGGCCAGCAGGTGGCTGCCAAAGGCATCACTATTGTTGACGATGGTACGATACAAGACCGTCGCGGCTCACTGACCATGGACGACGAAGGCAATGCCCCACAAAACACTGTGCTGATTGAAGATGGCATTTTGCGTGGCTATATCCAGGACACACTGAATGCACGTCTTATGGGCATGGGCCTGACCGGCAACGCACGCCGCGAAAGCTACGCGCACATCCCGATGCCGCGCATGACCAACACCTATATGCTCAACGGCGACAAAGACCCGCAAGAGATTATCAAGTCGGTGAAAAAAGGCCTCTACGCCGCCAACTTTGGCGGCGGCCAGGTCGACATTACCAGCGGTAAATTCGTATTCAGCGCCGCTGAAGCCTATATGATCGAAGACGGCAAAATTACCTATCCAGTGAAAGGTGCTACCCTGATTGGCAACGGCCCGGACGTGTTGACCAAAGTCAGCATGGTAGGCAATGACATGGCGCTGGATAGCGGCGTGGGCACTTGCGGCAAAGAAGGCCAAAGCGTGCCGGTAGGCGTAGGCCAGCCGACGTTGAAAATTGATGGCTTAACCGTTGGCGGAACGTCTGCCTAATGTTGTGATAGTGATGTCATCAAACAAAAAAGCTGCCTGTAGGCAGCTTTTTTGTTAGTCACAATGATTGTGCTTTAAGGTGATTGATCCCCAGCCACGCAATATAGGCATAACAGATGACTGGTAATACAAAGGCGTGATGCAAGCCAATGCGGTCAGCCAGCATTCCCGTCAGCAATGGCACCACCGCACCCCCTAAAATCGCCGTGGCCAACAACCCAGATCCTTTTTTCTCTTGCCCGGCTTTCAGGTCTTTGATGCTCAAGGTAAAAATGGTCGGGAACATAATCGAGTTACACAAACCGACCAGCACCATGCTGCCAATCGCAACAGCTCCCGTAGTTTGCATAGAGACCAGGATCAATAGCGCTGACAGCAAGGCGTGTATCATCAGCACTTTGGCCGGGGCAAACGCTTTCAGTGTGAAAATACCAATAAAGCGCCCGACCATGGCACCGCCCCAGTAAAGCGCGATTAACGGCGCGGCTTCCGTTTCTGGCACGTGCAGAATTTCCATCACATAACTGACCAGAAAGCTGCCAATCGCCACTTCTGCGCCTACATAGGCAAAAATACCAATCACGCCAAGCAACAGGTTTTTTTCTTGCAAGACTTCCAGCCAGCCAGTGTCATCGGCTTGGCGAGTTTCCATCCCTGTCAGGTTAATACGTGAAAGCACCAGCGCAATCACAATTAATACGGCAGCAATCAAGAAGTACGGGTAAACCACGCCCTCTGCATAAACAGAGTTAGTTAAACCGGACAGGATGAAATAAGCCCCAAAAAATGGCGCGACAAACGTCCCCAGTGAATTGAAGGCCTGCGCCATGGTCAGCCTCGAGGACGCCGTTTCCTGCGGGCCAATGATAGAGACACATGGGTTAGCCGCCACTTGCAACAGCACAATGCCAGAGGCCAGCACAAACAATGCGCCTAAAAACAATGCATACGTATGTAACAGTACGGCCGGGTAAAACAGCAGGCAACCTAACGCAGCCAGCGCAAAACCAACCACCATGCCTTTTTGATAGCCGATGTTTTCAATCAATTTACTGAATGGGATGGAGGTCAGGCCATAAGCCGCAAAAAAACAGAACTGAATAAGCGCTGCCTGGCTATAAGTCAGGGCAAAAATGGCTTTCAGATATGGCACCAGAATATCATTCAAGCAGGTAATAAACCCCATCATAAAGAACAATATCGTCAATGAGGTGAGTGCTTTTTTATACATATGGTTGTTCCAATTCAATGAGCGGGTAACTACACCATAAATAGGCAGCCTTTGGAAGTTGCTTTTGCGGCAAACATGGCTTTTTAAGCCAAACACGCGACACAATTCAACCTCAAACACAAAAATTACCAGTGAAAATTTAATGTAGATCAAATAGATTGCCGATGATGTCTTGACGCTGAGCCCGGCTCACTCTTAATATAGCTTTACAGCGGCCACAAGCCCACGCTTTCACTCACCTCTATATCCAGGAGAATAGTATGGCAACTAGCAAAACCCCTGATGCATCCGTGAAAAAAACCACTGTAGCCAAAAAGACAGCGCCCAAAACAACGGCAGAAAAGTCAGCCAAGTCTGCAAGCACCCGTAAAAAAATCTCCAAGCCCGCGATTATCACCAGCGAAGAACGCTATAAAATGATTGAAGTCGCTGCTTATTATATTGCCGAGAAAAGTGGCTTTGGTCATCAGCATATGGATTACTGGCTGCAAGCCGAACAAGAAATTAATGCCAAGCTGAATGCCTAAGATGATATAAAATCTACTGGCATTATGACACCGTGACACAAACGGCGTTGACTCCCAAAGAGTCGACGCCGT
The DNA here is from genome assembly GCF_046765995.1 of Methylophilus sp. 'Pure River'. Classification (NCBI taxonomy): domain Bacteria; kingdom Pseudomonadati; phylum Pseudomonadota; class Betaproteobacteria; order Nitrosomonadales; family Methylophilaceae; genus Methylophilus; species Methylophilus sp. 'Pure River'. The sequence goes on from NZ_JBKOUE010000011.1 coordinate 91,433, forward strand.
TTTCGCATTTAACCTCCTCCATCGCATTGACGCTCATAAAGAGTTGCAGTCCTGACATTTAGCCTTTACACTAAAATTAACTTAATTTAACAAAGTGTATATGATGACAACTCTCAAAGATCTCACCTTACGTGACAATTGGCGCGAAACATTGGCTGGCCGCGCCACCATACGCATTCTATTTTATTGCGACGATGCCGACGAGTCATGGGTCGTAGCCAATAAAGCAAAAGGCAATGCAAGACGCGGCTTTAAAGATGAATTTGGCTTGGGCCTGCTCAAGGCTACGCTTGAAAACCAAAGCACCTTTTTTACACGCTATCAGATAGATGTCATTAATCGCTACTATGACTATGACGCCGATGGCAACATCATTCACAACCCGGCCTTGCTGCAAAACCCGCATCGTTTAAGCGCATCGCTGCTTAACAAATACTCCCAGATATGGGTATTTGGCATGCATTACGGTAATCATATGGAAGCAGCAGGCAACTTTGGCGGCACAAGTTTCGACAAGAACGCCAAGGACCAGGAATTTACCGATGAAGAGATCAAGCTATTGCGACATTGGATGGATGCTGGTGGTGGGGTGTTGGTCACTGGCGACCACTCGAATTGGATGCATGAACAGGCAGATTATTACAATCTCGGGCGTGCCTTAGGTAAAAATATTCCACGTGCCGGCGACATGCGTATATGGATGGGTAATCCTGTCAGCCAGACAAACAGTAGTCAGGGGCTCTATCACGTCGACACTGCTGGCGATGATGACATGGCCAATATGCCAAAACAAGAAGACAATCAACCACAAACCACCAAAGTAAAATACATTTGGCACATACGACAGGAACATATCGGTGGTCCGTTTGGTAACGCTTTTATCCCTGAATATATTCCTCACCCATTATTTGCAGCCCCACTCTCGGCTGACAACCCGGCCGGCGTGATTGATGTATTCCCCGATCATGTCCACGAAGGTGCCCTGCGTATCCCGGCCAATTTCCCGGAACAGGACTGGCCAAAACATGCTGGCATACAGATCAAACCAGAAATCATTAGTTGGGGCACCAATAAGGCAGCTGGCGCTAACTTGCAAGAGGTCGGACTGGTTGCAGCTTATCAAGGCAAACGGTGCGGTATAGGAAATATTGTAGCCGACTCCACTTGGCACCATTATATTAATGTGAACCTGGTCGGCTTTCTCAACAGCGATAATACCCCAGATAAAACATTGCGCAGACTTGGGCAATTTTATGCAAACCTCGCGCATTACCTTTGCCACCAGAAAGTACTTAACAAGCTCTTGATGAGTGCTCTGGCAATCGTGGCTCATTCAGCTGGTATGCGGGAAATTCATAGCGCTACGGTACATGAGAAAGGCCGTTACGCCGCAAAATTCATGGCACAGGAAGGCCTGCAATTTTTAGCCCATAGCGTCATACAAACACATCACGAGCAACAATTGGCAATAGACGCGAATAGCACAGAGCCGTTCCCCACCATCAACCACACGTTGGCATTGGGTCATATCATTGAACACCTGCAGAGAGCCGACATCACGCTGGACGAACATCACCAAATGACCGATATTGAGTCATTACTGACCAAAAGCCACAGACTGGCTTTATCTGAGGCCCTGGAACAGAGCAAACAGCAGCTAGCGCACCTTGAACGCGCTACGCTGCACCTATTGCAGCAGCCTCCATGTCATTTATCAGTTGACTGAGACTCGCGACCACCATGCCGGAATAGCGGTGCTGACGTAAACTGTATATCAGCACCGCTATGCTGGGCATATTGCAGAAAACCCAATACCTCGGGATGGCTTAGCCGTAGTCCATAGGCGATATACGGATACTCAGAAAGCGGCACTTGCTTCTGGAAAAATGGCCAGTGTGCGCTGGGATTATAAAAACGCTCAACCAGACTGGTAATGGCTAATAACTCATATTGTCCTTTGGCATTAAGCACCAGCCATGGCCCGCCCGAATCACCAACAGTAGGCATGGGCATGGTGTGATCGTATTGATTCAGCTCATTTAAACGATTTACCGCCACTAGCGCCTTTTCGGCGTGTACCAACTCTTGTGTATAAGCAAACTGGGTTTGTGCTTGCAGATGTAACATCTCGTCCATCTCACGATACGCTTTGGGCAACACCTGATAAAAATCTGACAGATCACGGATGGGCTTGCGCTCTCCACAACGGGGATGTCGGGTATCTGCCTCACTATCACCGCGCCCATAGCCACAAATCATGAGTATATCCGGCAAGCTGTCATCCACTCGAATACGCAATGGCCTTATCAGGCTTTGCACTTTGGCATCAAACACCAGCACAGCAATGTCTTGCGTCAAATCCTCGGACACCGCTTCAAAAGGCCGGTAAAAAGCGTGTTTGAGAGTGATTTGCTCTATCCCTAACAACTCAGGTTGCGCGATGGACAACACGGGTAATGATTGTGGACCACTGACACGCACCTCCTTCAGGCAATGCGCGGCAGTAATCAGCGTCAGCGGCTTAAGGCCCACAATTGCAGCACTGCAAATCGAATCGTAATACTCCCACTTTTCGACTGATTGCAAGAAATGTGCATGCTGAATGCTTAACTTGACGGTGGAGATGGCCATCCCTGGGAATGTCAGGCCATGAATAATCGCCTGAGTAGAATGCCCGACCGTTAACCCCAGGCAAACCACCAGCGCAGGGGCAAGCCGCCTGAATAAGCGCATTTTTTCCAGCCACATAGACCTTGCCTACCAAGCTTAGCGCAAACTTCTGCTCGCGTTTTTCTTTAACTCGATGGGACCAAAGCAGTTCTCAAGGGAGGGATCATCGTTGTCACAGGAGATAAAACTGCTGCCGTCAGGCTTAAACAACAGAAAGCTGGTTTGCTCACTATTGATTTCAGAACTTTGTTTAGTACAGTCCAGCGCCTTGTTGCTAAGCATCACACGGTGATTCAATTTAAAAAAACCATGCGCATCAGGCTGCGGCGTCACCTCATAGTGCGCTTCCAACTGCTCATCGCCACTGGTAAATACTGCGCTCCCGTCTTCTTTGAACCAATAGCTTTCCAGGCAACCATTCTCAGGCACACGCGACTCCCAGTAGCCTATCAGCGGATGCTTGAGTGATCTTGGATCCTCCGCTGTACTGGCTGGTAGACTGGTGAAAAGTACTCCTCCAGCAAACAATAATGTCGGTAAGACATGTTTAGTATTAACTTGCAGGCAACGCATTGCATCCCCCAATATTGAAATGATGTAAAGCTGCAACGATTGTCATTGAAAAAAATTCATGGCAAATAGTGAATGATTCCTGACAATGCACGCATTATTTCCCCCGCTACTCCAAACTCCAACCGCTTGGATGCAATCAATAGGCAATAAAAAACCCCGGACAAGCCGGGGTTTTTTTAAAACGGATAAGATGAATTATTTCATCACACGGTTACGGTATTCACCAGTACGTGTATCGATCTCGATCTTGTCGCCCTGGCTCACAAACAGTGGCACTGGAATCTCAAAACCAGTCGCAATTTTGGCTGGCTTCATCACTTTACCTGAGGTATCGCCTTTAACCGCTGGCTCAGTGTAGGTGATTTCACGCACGACAGTGGTTGGCAATTCGATAGAAATGGCTTTGCCGTCGTAGAAACGCACTTCACATGGCATACCATCTTCCAGGTATGGCAGCGCATCTTCCATAAACTCGGCATCTACGTCATATTGGTTGTACTCAGCGTCCATAAATACATAAGTAGGATCAGCAAAGTAAGAGTAAGTCACTTCTTTCTTTTCCAATACGATCACATCAAACTTGTCTTGTGCGCTGTAAACGTTTTCGCTTGGCGCTTCAGTCAACAAGTTTTTCATTTTCATTTTCACCACAGCCGCATTACGGCCGGATTTGTTGTATTCGGTTTTTACAACTACCATCGGGTCGTTGCCAATCATCACTACGTTGCCAACGCGGAGGTCTTGAGCGATTTTCATAAATAAGCCTTAATTTGTATGCGGGATTTGAAAGCGCGGAATTATACCCGATGTGTACGACATTTCTCAATAAAAATCACCAAGTTAGTCGCCAGGTCAGCCTGTTGGGATTGCGTTGATTTGAAGGTACTGGCGTGCTGCGCAAACTGTGGCAACACGGCTAACAACGTTTGCCAATGGGCAGGCAACCAATCCCCTTGTGCCCATGCCAGCATGGCCCTGCGTATAACATCTGCCAGCGCGGTATCGGCCTGCGCCAGATAATGATCCATAAACGCATTCAGTTTCACCAGGTGCGTCGCTTCACTTTGCTGGTAAGGCAACCAGATCATCGGCTTGCCCGCCCATAAGGCGCGAATCCAGCTATCTTCACCGCGCACAAAATTAAAGTCACACAGGCACAGCAAACGGTCGTAATCGGCTTGCGATAAAAACGGAATGACTAAAAACGCGCATTGCTGACGTTTAACGCACTCCCCCACTTGCCAATCATTTACCCCAAGCACCGCGGCCAACATGGGCGCCACCGTCTGCGGTACTAATACGCGTACAGGCACAGTTGAAGCCTGCAGGCTCTCTACCAGTGCTGCCAAGGGCGCGTGCGTATAACAAAACAGTGACAATGTCAGTTGATCGGGCGCCGGTTCCAGGCCCAAATCCTGCCAATGCGCGCTGGCTTGCAACGCTGGCAAACTGGCCTCGCGTAACAGCCCACCTGTCGCTTGCGTAAAGCCTGGATAAAAGAAATGGCGCACCAACCCATTGGCCTGCGGCGAGGGTTGCGCGTGAAAACTGTCTACCCAGCTTTCTGCAGACAAATAATCAACGTTGACCCACATGGAACGCTGGCTGATCATGTGTTGCTGGTAAGCCTCTGGCAAGTCGCAGCCAAAGGTTTCTATCACCACATCGGCTGCCTGCGAAAAATCAGCAGCCTCAATCCAATGCTGTAAACAGATACGTGCATGCCCCGTCCCCGCAAACCGTTCTGCCAGTGCCAGATCATCTACCCACAAACGAATGCTGAGATCGTATTCATCAGCCAATTGCCGCGCCAGCCGCCAGCACACGCCTATATCGCCAAAGTTATCGACGACCTTGCAAAAAATATCCCAGGTTGAGTTTGTATGTGCTGGATGAGTCATCTGACAACAGGTATGGATAGCGCGAAAAAGTCATTGATTGTAACTGAATTCATGTAGCTCATAAGCATATGGCGTTATGGCTAACAGTAAGGTGTGAGCGGACGCTATGATAAATAAACCTTCTAATTTTGCTGTAACGATTGCAATTGATAATGATTATCATTACTATAAATAAGCGAGCAATCGCAATCATTTACGCGTTTAACCAGATCAACAATAAGGCAGGAAATGGATATGAATATGTGGCAAGCACGTGCATTAACAGCAATCATTGGCAGTTTATTAAGCAGCGCAGTATGGGCAAACAGCTGTATTTACACCCCAGATGAAAAATCCTTTAAGTTCTCATTCACCGCGTTCGGCGCACAAGACAAATCGTATGTCGTCACCAAAAATACCTTTAAAAAATATCAATTGGCCTCTACTACCGGCAAGCTCGAAGGCGCAACCATTGATATTGACAGCACGTCGCTGGACACCTCAAATGACTTGAATAATGGTAAAGGCGGCACCTGGGACCCTGCCCTGGCCAATATCCGTAATATGAATGTCGTGACTGGCCTGTTTAAAAACTTTGCCAATCCAGGCAAGATCACCGCCAAAATTGAGAAAATTCAGGGCAATGACTTACAGTTGGCCGTGACCATGAACGACGTGACCAAAGTCATCCCGATGAAAGTCACCGAGAAAAATGGTCATTTGCAAGCCAAAGGCACGCTGGATATTATCAAAGACTTTAATGGTGGCAGCGCGTTTGAGAAGTTCGGCCGTATTTGTACCCAGGCGTTCCATCAGGGTAAAACATGGACCGATGTGGATATTGAGTTTGAAGTCGATGCCAAAAAGAGCTGTAAATAAGCGCTTAAAAACAACAAAGCCCCTTATCGGGGCTTTGTTATGTCAACAGCCAGCATTACTCAGTCAACGCAGCAGCCATTTCAGCAGTTGTTATCCAGGTTAGCTGCAACACTTTGGCATCGGTAGAGGCTCTATGCTGCTGCAAGGCAAAACGATCTCTCACCGCTTGCTTGGTCTCATGCCAGACCGCCTGTTGCTCAGGCGTTAACGTCACACTTAAATCTTCCAGCTTAAAACGTGGACTCAGTCCAGCCGCTTCATACAAGCTATGCAACCAGACAAAGTCCTGGTACCAGCCATCGGTATAAACCGTCTGGCCAGCAAACACACGATTAAGATGCGCGGCAATTTCTTGTGCCGTTTGCCCATGCGCCTCAAGTGACTGTCGCGACTGCTGGTGCAGTTTTTCAGCCTCTTTATCCCAATGCAGCCAGTCACTATGCGGCTGCACCTGCGCACTCCACACTTCGCCCCTGGTATCGACGTAACCAATCTCGACCGGATAACTGCCCGCGCCGAAACCGGATGCTTCAATATCTAATATGACTGGTGGCACCATGAACCCTGACCTGCGTACTCTCTATCATTCACTTTGTTTGTGGCGGAATATGACTGACGTTTATCTGTCTATTCAACGGCATAAATATAATTTGCTTTAATCAACCGTGAGATTATACGCAATTAGAACGTGTTGAGGACTGAACTTCCCTCACACCTGATGGACAAACAAAGGCAACACATGTTTACTTAAATTAGGGAGAAAAGAATGCATAAAATAATCACAGCCTCAGTCTTAACGGCAGCGATTGGCTTGTCTGGTTGCGCAAATATGAGCGAAACCCAGAAAGGGACAGCGAAAGGCGCAGGCATAGGCGCAGCGGCTGGCGGTGTCATTGGTGCAGTGGCTGGTGGCGGTAAAGGTGCGGTCATCGGTGCCGCCGTCGGTGCCGGTGCCGGTGCAATTGCGGGTAACATCTGGTCCAAAAAAATGGAAGCCCAGAAACAGGAAATGGAACAGGCAACAGCGGGCACGGGCGTTGCGGTGACCAAAACAGAAAACAACCAGCTCAAGTTAGAAATCCCGAGTGATATTTCGTTTGATAAAGGCAAATCCAATATCAAACCTAACCTGCGCCCTATCCTGGATAAATTTGCCACTGGCTTACAAAACAACCCAGCAGCACGCGTCAATATCGTTGGTCACACGGACAGTAGCGGCTCAGATGCAGTCAATGATCCATTGTCAGTGAATCGTGCCGCCAGCGCCCGTAATTACCTGACCGAGCGCGGCATTGCATTTAGCCGCATCACCATTGATGGCCGCGGCTCACATGAACCGTTAGCAGCCAATGATACTGAGGCTAATCGTGCGAAAAACCGCCGCGTAGAAATCTTTGTTGCTGAACCTGAATCTCAAACAACACCGAAATAACCTTGAGATAACAATCAAAAAGCCGACTATTCAGTCGGCTTTTTTCATGACGTCATCCTAAATGAACAACGGTGCCACAAATGCAAAAAAAGCACCCACCAGAAAAATAATCACCGAGAACCAGTAAATCCAGACACTTTGGCGCCGCGTTTTCGTGCATAACGCGGCCAATTGCGGGTCGGTTGGGCACGGCAGCAACCGTGCCCGCCATTGCATGATGCCTGCCAGCAACAGCATGACGCCAGCCACACCAAACACCAGTGGCTTATGCTCGCTGATCCAGATCAATTGCGGAAAATGACTGATGAGGCTGGTCAAGGTCGCCACTGAACCGATGGCCACCAGCGTCGCTGGCAGCGCACAACAAATCAGCGTCGAACCACTGGTGAATAGCGAGAGTAAGTTAAGCCGCCGGCTGGCTTGCAGATGGTTGATTTCTGCCGCCATCACTTGCTGCCTGCCTTCTCGGCCTTGGCCACCTCTGCCTGGATCGCCTCTACGGTCTGATTAACGCGCTCCAGCTTGCCCACCGAGTAACCGGCATCCTGAATCACTTTGCTAAAGGCCTCATTCGACACGTCCTGGCCATCTTTCAACTGCAAGGCCACCACGCGGCTCTTGAGATCAACAAAAGCCGCCTGTTTTTGTGGTAAGGCATTGAGTTTTTTCTCTATGCCTTTGGCACAAAATGCACACACCATACCGTTCACTTCGGCCTTAATCGTGGTCACGGCAAATGCCGCAGGAGCCATGGCAGACAACATCAAAGTCACTAATAATTTTTTCATTTCAATATCCTTTAAAAGTTAATTGGTTAAAACACAAACATGGCATTCAGGCGCGGCGCAAAGCCCTCGCCCTGCCACGGGTTGGTGACACCAAATTCAAGAAAGTAATTTTTGTTGATCAAGCGCAACGCCGGGGTGATTTGCAGGCCGGGATCGTTGTTACGCATGGTTTTAGCCTCAATCACAAACCACGGCTGCGTCTGGTTAAAGCCGGTTTCATAAAACGAAAACCCGGCCTGCACCGCGGCAGTGTCGTAGTTCATATTGGGCGCACGGATCATGCGGGCTTTAGCCAGGAAATACAGCCGCGTGGATTCCATATCGAACTGCAAGCTGGGCGTGTAGGCAAAGCCGTCATACTGGCCACGGGCTTCGCCCACACTGCCGTTGAACCAGACATTGGCTTGCGCCGATGGCAGGTTCCAGCGCTTGATGAGGCCGGTGTAATTGATGCCGGAAATAGTAGTGGCCTGCTCGCCTTTGCCCGACATGCGCATCTGCTCAACGCCGATGGCATGCCCGAGCGCGGGCGAGTAGTTCAACATCCATTCCTGGTTATAGCGACCGATCTCGGTCATAAGCATGGCGCTATCTTCAAAGCCCATGAGTGCCGCCGCGTGGGCAGGCATCATTAACTGGGAGAGAAGTAAGGCACCAAGCGCAACATGATGTTGCTTAAACATATAGCCTCCATATTCAATCTAACAAAACGTGTGGACGGACTTGTCCTGTGTGTTAGCTGAATATGGGTGGTTTGATCGCTGGGGGGTAAGTTTGAGAGTGCACAGGATCGGCCGCAAACAACGGGGCAGCGCTGGACTGTGCAATGAGGGAAACGGTTGGAAACGCGTCTAAATGAGCAACACCAGTCGTGACCATGCAAAAGCCACACACTGTGCAATGATGCTTAGAGGTGGTTTGATCGCCAGCTGCGTGATGCATGTCTTGATGCTCATCTGCCATATGATGGCACGGCATCTCATCATGCTGCACCTGGGCAGTGCTAGTGAATGTCTGCTCTGCCAGGGCCATTTGCAATGACATGACGTTGGCGGCCATGACAAAACATGGCAACCAGCAAATCAGGAACAGGCAAAGGCGTTTTCGCATATACGGCTAAGATAAGGCCAAATGGCGATTAGTTCAAGTCACCGCTTATTTTTTGTTTTTATGCATAACGGATATCGATAATTTCATATTCTATTTCCGCCCCAGGCGTGACCACGCGCACGGTATCACCCAAGTTTTTTGCCAACAGTGCTTTGGCCATGGGCGACACCCATGAAATATAACCCTGCGCAGGATCCAATTCGTCCTGACCGACAATACGGACAGTGATTTCGCTATCATCCCCCAGGTTGAACAGCGTCACCCAGGCGCCAAAATACACTTTTTCAGTATTGGTCTGCGTATTGCTGTAGACAATCTCCGCGGCATCCATGCGCTTGGTCAAAAAGCGAATACGCCCATCAATCTGGCGCAGGCGCTTTTTACCATAAATATAATCGCCGTTTTCGCTGCGGTCACCATTGCCGGCGGCCCAGCTCACCACACGCACCACTTCGGGCCGGTCAACCTTAATCAGGTATTGAAATTCTTTTTCCAGCGCGGCATAGCCTTCCGGCGTAATGTAATTTTTCTGTTCAGCCATCTAAACCCAACTCTATTGTGTAGGCGGTCATCAATCGCGTCATCATACAACGGATTACCGCCACAACCATCCCCTGCGCTGAAATGGCGCCCAAGCTCGCTTTATGAATCTTTTGTGAAGATGTTTTTAAAAGCCTTCATTTACCAATTTATTTTACGTAAATGGGTTGTGCGTCGCAAAGCGTGACGCCCGTGGCAACGCAATGTTGCTGACTTACCCAGTATTATCCAGAGGAATTGCATGAAGAAATCCATCGCTCATTTAAATGTAGGCACCCGCTTGTTTTTGGGCTACGCGCTGCTGATCTTGTTTACCACCTTTATTTTTGTGATTGCCTGGCGCGGCTTCAACCACATTAATCACACCTGGCAACATTTTGAAAACATCCAGTTGGTGAAAAGAACTCAGATTGAAAACGCCAGCAAAGGCCTGGGCGATGCCGTACACCATTTTAAAAACTACGTGCTGCGCGGGGGCCGTGAAGCCAGCAAGTTTCAACACAGTATGGATGATATCGAACAAGCCATGAAAGCCTATGCCGCCACCAGCGAGATCAATCAGCAGGAACAGGAAATCTTAGGCAACATCAGTCTGGCCGTGAACACCTACCGCGAAGCCATCAAGCGTTGCGAAGCACTGAAAGATGACGGCATGAGCGTGACTGACATTGATGCCACAGTCAAAGGCGCTGACAAACCATTGAGCCATTCGCTGCGGCTGCTGATGGATATGAATATTGCTGGCGTCACTGATGCCTCCAGCCAGTTTGCCTCCACCATTGCCAAGGCCAACAAACACATCGAAATTGCCTTATTGATTGCCGTGCTCATGGCGATGGCCATCGCCTGGAAAATGACGCGCTCGATTACTACGCCGCTCAAACAGGCATTGACCTTGTCACAACACATTGCCAATGGTGAGTTCATTTCACAAGACGCGCCAACGACCAATGACGAAACCGGCAAACTGCTGCGCGAAATGCACCGCATGCAGTCGACGATTCAAAGTATCGTGCAATCCCTCAATGAAATGTCCAGCCAGCACCGTGACGGCATGATTGATTACCGTATCGACAGCCAGCCGTTTCATGGTGCTTATCAGCAACTCACCACTGGCATCAACCAGATGGTAGAAGAACATATTCTGGCACAGACAAAATCCCTGCAAGTAGTAACCGCCTTTGGCCAGGGCGACTTTAACCAGCCACTGGAAACCTTCCCCGGCCAGCGCAGCTATATCAACCAGAGCATTGAACAAGTACGCCAGAACTTTAACCTGCTGATGGACGACGTCCATACCTTGTCACAAGCGGCCGAGCAGGGCCAACTGAATATCCGCGTCGATGTGTCGCGCCACCAGGGTGAGTTTCAACAGATCGTCGCAGGCTTTAACCAAACACTGGACGCCGTGGTTGTGCCTTTGCAAACCACCGCCCGCTATCTGGACCAGATGGCTGCGGGACATATCCCCACGCAGATTGAAGAACATTTTGTCGGCGACTTTAACCTGATGCAAACCAGCCTCAAACACTGCACAGGCGCCATCCATCAGCTCATTGCAGATGTACACCACCTTGCCTCTGCAGCACAACAAGGCCAGTTAAATACCCGCGTCGATGTTGAAGCGCACGCCGGTGATTTCCAGAAAATCATCCAGGGCATCAACCAGACGCTGGATGCGGTGGTTTCGCCGCTGCATGTGGCCGCAGACTGCGTCAAACGCATTGCTGCCGGTGATATTCCTGCGCCTATCCACAATCAATACCATGGCGACTTCAAGGTGCTGATCAACAACCTGAATACCTGCATTTTGGCAGTGAACCGTCTGGTAGAAGACACCCGTCAGATCGCAGGCGAAGCGCAACAAGGCCAGTTGTATAGCCTGGTCGATGTCACTACCCACGCAGGAGACTTCAGGGAAGCCCTGCAAGGTTCGCAGGAGATTCTGCAACGCATGGTGGCACCTATACAAACGGTCAAACAGGCAGCAGAAACTATCCATGTTGCGGCGGCTGAAATTGAAAAAGGTAACAACGACCTGTCGCGCCGCACTGAAACGCAGGCCAATGCGCTACAAGAAACATCCGCCAACCTCGAAACCCTGACCAACAATATCCGGCAAACTGCCGAGCATGCCCAACAGGCCAGCCTGCAAGCCAGCCAGGCCAACCAGATGGCGTTACAGGGCGGCGAAGCGTTTAATGCCTTAACCACCACCATGCAAGGCATTAATGAAACCTCGGCGCAAATTGCGCAAATTACCGGCGTGATTGACAGCATCGCCTTCCAGACTAACATTCTGGCCCTCAATGCCGCCGTGGAAGCCGCCCGCGCTGGCGAAGAAGGCCGTGGCTTTGCCGTGGTTGCTGGTGAAGTGCGCAACCTGGCCAAGCGCTCAGCGGCTTCTGCCAAAGAAATCAAAGAGCTGATTGCAGCCTCTGTCTCTCAAACCAATGCCAGTGCCAAGCAAGTGAGCCAGGCAGGCCACACCATGCATGAGATCGTGCATGCCGTACAACAAGTCTCACACAGCATACAGGCGATTTCTGAGGCCTCTGGCCAGCAAAGCAGCGGCCTGGAACAAATCTACGAGTCCATGACTTCAATTGATGAAACCACGCAGCAGAATGCAGCCCTGGTAGAGGAAGCGGCGGCCGCGGCAGAAAGCATGCTGGAGCAAGTGCACACGCTGGTTGAATCCGTGAATCAATTCAAAATCAATGCCGACGAGGCGAATGAATTCGATCGCTTACGCCTGATTGCTTAATCAGGTTGGCGAATAAAAAATGCTCCCTTCCGGGAGCATTTTTGTTTATTGATTGCACAGCCACTATTGCCCGTCTTCTTTAATGATATCCACATCATAAACATAATGGCTGGTCTCACCAAAGCAGCTGGAAGGCACGCCTTTATGTTCTTTGTATAGCAGGCGCACGCGTTCGCCAGCCAGCTGATTCACTTTAGCGATCACCGCCGCATCACGCACGGTGAAATAAAACTTCTCGGCCTGTGTACCCGGTACGGTGACCAGCACCAGCTCGCCCTCCCAGGTTTTGCACACCCAGCCTTTATGGGCTAATTTCTGTACATACCCTATGCGCTCGCCATCAGAATATACCCAGCTCAGGCTACCCCAAGTGTAAAGCCCAAGCAACACCACCGGTAACAGGATGATCCAGAAAATCCATTTTAAAAATTTGGCAAAAGCCGACATGTCACTTCTCCGCAAGTTTTTTATCGTTTATTTACCGCATTATCTTATAAAATATGGCGCTAAAGATAATAATTCCTGCTGACACTTACCCATGACGGCCACCAATGTTCTTCCTGATTCAGGCACTGTGATTTTGTGCGCCTCAGCACGCCTGGCGCAAGGTATCCGGCAATGGCTGCAACAGACGTATCAGCAACAAGGCCATGCACAGTGGCAGGCACCACAGGTGTTTCCGTTACAAGACTGGGTGAATCAACGCATAGAACACGCACTATTGTGCGGGCAAATTGATATCGCCCAGGCGCCACTGGGCATGTTATCCACCACGCAGGAAGCCTTGCTTTGGGAGCAGGCGATTCAGCATTGTTTACGCCAGCACAGTGCCATTGATTTATTCAATACCAATGGCCTGGCCAGCGCCGCCATGGAGGCCAACCGCTACCTGATTGAGTGGAATATCAGCCTGGACATGGACGATACCAGCGAAGAGACGCGCCAGTTTTTGCAGTGGCGCCAGCAGTTTCAAACCTTATGCAAACAAAGTGGCTACCTGGAGGGCGTACGTTACCAGACCTGGCAACTGGAACAACTCCATCAGCACACTTTGACCTTATCTGCCAGTATACAACTGGCTGGTTTTGACCGCATCAACCCGCATGTACAAACCCTCTTAGAAACGCTACAAGCGGCAGGCGTTCACATTAGCGCCTTTGATCACGGCATGACCGCACAACACACACAGCGCATGACGTTTGCCGAGGCCATGGACGAAATGCGCGCGGCAGTGCACTGGGCGCAACAGCAGTTAAGCGCTAATCCGCAAGCCACACTGGCGATTGTCGTGCCCGAGCTGGATAGCCTGCGTGACACCTTGGCCAACCTGCTGGATGACACCTTTCACCCAGAAGCGCTGCACCCTGCTCAGGCCGAAACGCCGCGCTGTTACGAGTTTTCGCTGGGTCTGCCACTGAGCCGCTGGCCGCTGGTACAGTGCGCATTGCATGTATTACGGCTAGCCTTTCAGGCCAGCCCCATGCCACAAGCCGAACTATCGGTGTTGCTGGCCGACATTTACTGGTCGCAAGCGCTGTATGAAGCGGATGCGCGCGCTGCACTCGATGCCGAGATGCGCCGCCAGTTACCGCTGCAAGTGAGCGCGCAGACCTTCGCCCGCTTTGTCTCGCGCAAGCAGCAGGATGAATACCCGATTTTGTGCCCGGCCCTGCATGCCGATTTAACGGCTTTGCTGACACAAGCCAAACAAACACCGCGCAAACAAGTTCCTTCCGCCTGGGTGGCCAGCTTTACTGCATTACTGGCAGCCACACATTGGCCTGGCGAACGCAGCTTATCCAGCCACGAACACCAGTGCCAGACCAAGTTTAAAAGCGTACTGACACAACTGGCAGCACTGGATGCCTGGCTGGGGCCGGTAGATGCCATGAGTGCGCTGCACAGACTCTCTCAGTTATGCCAGGCACAAATTTTCCAGCCGCAAACCGTGCGATTACCGAATATCACCGTCATGGGCATGCTGGAAGCCAGTGCGCAGCCACTCGATGGCGTGTGGGTGATGGGCATGAACGACCATGTCTGGCCACCATTATCGCGCACCAATGCGCTGATCCCGGCTGAATTGCAGCGGCAGGCAGGCACCCCCAATGCGAGTAGCGAAGTGCAAATGGCCTTTGCCAGCCAGATTCACCAACGCCTGCTGCGCTCGGCCAAACAAGTCATTTTTTCATCTGCCCGGCAAGAGGGCGATCGTTTGTTGCGCATGAGCCCGCTGATACAAGCGATCCCAGAAGCCACCGAAACGGCAGGTGCCGCGACGCTGGCCGAAACCTTGGCGCGCAACAGCACGCAAGACTGGCAATGGCTGGATGACCACCAGGCACCACCTATACAGGAAGGTGAACATATTAGCGGCGGCACGGGTTTGCTACGTGCGCAAGCGCTGTGCCCGGCCTGGGCGTTTTACCAATACCGCCTCAAAGCGCGCAAACTGGACACGCCACACAATGGCTTGGACGCCATGCAGCGCGGTGACCTCATCCACCGCGTGCTGGCAGCTTTTTGGTCGCAGCAAACGACGCTGGATTGGCAAACAGTAGATGCCGACCACTTAAAAACCCAGCTAGACCAGATTGCCGCAGAGGTCATCGCTGCCTTTAATAGCGAATTTGCCCAACCCTTCTCTGCCGTGTTTTGCCAACTGGAGGCAGAGCGTCTGAGTAAACTGGCACTGACCTGGTTATGGGAAGTGGAACGCGAACGTCCGCAAGCATTCGCCGTCACCTCGGTCGAACAAGTCTTCAAACCACTCATTGAAGGCATACAGGTCAAACTGGTGATAGACCGCGTCGATACGCTAGCCGATGGCCGACTGGTGGTGGTGGATTACAAAACCGGCAGCATGCCCGACTTTAAAAACTGGGCGTCAGACAAAATCAGCGAACCACAATTACCGATTTACGCCGCTTTTCTGCTACAGGATGCCGACATTGCAGCAGTGTGCTTTGGCAAGCTGCGCCTGACTGATGGCGGCTTCGCTGGCGTCGCCGCTGAAGATGACATCGTGCCTGGCATCAAAGCCTTTAACCACGAGAAAAACAAATTGTTTGACCCTGAGCAGTTCCCCGACTGGCGATCGGTACTCACACATTGGCACACACAAATCACGCGCACCGCCCTAGCACTTAAGGCCGGTGAAGCCGCCGTGGTGTTTGAGGCTGAACAAGACCTCGGTTATTGCGATGTACTGCCCTTGTTGCGCCTGCCCGAACGGCAATTGCAGTTTGAGCAGCTTCAGGCCGGAGGGGCAGTATGAAAATGACTGAGACTGACTTCCAGCAAGCCTTGGCGCTGGATGCTGCCAACCGCGAACGTGCGCTGGCTGTGGAATCGTTTATTGTCGAAGCCCCGGCGGGTGCCGGTAAAACCGAGCTGCTGACGCAGCGCTTTCTCAAGCTGCTGCAAACCGTGCAGGCGCCCGAAGAGATTATCGCCATCACCTTTACCAATAAAGCAGCATCGGAAATGCGGGCGCGGATTCTCGATAGCTTATTGCTGGCAGACACGGGCGTGCCGCCAGAGGCGCCGCACAAACAAATCACTTATGCCTTAGGCCAACAGGCCTTGCGACGCTCGGCAGAACTGCAATGGCACTTGCTCGCCAGCCCGGCGCGGCTGCGTATTTACACCATTGACTCACTATGCGCCAACCTGGCGCGGCAAATGCCTTTACTGAGCCGATTTGGCACACAACCCGCCGTGACTGAAGATGCCTGGGCCTATTACCGTGAAGCGGCTGGCCTGGCATTGCAAACAATGGATGACGAGCGCCTGGGCGAACCTGTGCGCCGTGTGCTGCGCTATATGGATAATGACCAAGCCAGGCTGGAAAGCCTGCTGATGTCGATGCTGGCCAAGCGTGAGCAATGGCTGCATTTAAGTCAGACCAAAGACCATACGCAGGCACAAACGGCCTTGATTTACCTGATAGAAAGCGAATTGCAAGCTGCGCTAACAGCCATCCCTGCCCGCCTGCAACAATCACTGATGCCTATTGCGCGCTACGCCGCCAGCCAGTTGCCAGCTGAGCATGCGCTATCCGCTTTGCTGGACTGGCAAACGCCATTGACTGCCAACATAGAAAATTTACCAGACTGGCGTGCGCTGACCGAGCTGCTGCTCACCAGTAGCGGCGGTTTGCGCAAGCGGCTGGATAAAAACATGGGCTTAGCCGCCACCGACGAGGCTAAGCCCTATAAAGAAGCGCTGACCGAGATACTGGCGGGCCTCGCCCAACACGCTGACAGCGAGCGTAGCCTGGCACGCATCCGCCTGTTGCCGGATGCAAACGGCGAAGACGATGCCATGATCCAGGCGCTGAGCCAGTTACTCAATATTGCCGCCGCACAGCTATGGTTATGCTTTCAAGCGCAAAATGAAGTGGATTTCGTCGAAATCTCCCAACGCGCGTTTCAGGCGCTGCAAGAAGGCGATGAAGCCACCGAACTGGCCATGCGACTGGATTATCGCATCCAGCATTTACTGGTCGATGAATTTCAGGATACCAGCCCGATGCAGATTGACCTGCTTAAGGCGCTGACACGCGGCTGGCAGCCCGACGATGGCCGTACGCTATTTGCCGTCGGCGACCCCATGCAGTCAATTTACCGTTTCCGTAAGGCGAATGTCGGCCTGTTTCTCAATGCCGCCCTGCACGGCATAGGCGATATTGCGCTGACACCACTCAAGCTGTGGCGTAACAACCGCTCCCGCCCGCCGGTGGTGGACTGGATCAACCAGACCTTTCAAGGCATGCTGCCTGCAAGCGATGCGCCACAGCAAGGCGCGATTGCTTACCGGCCATTTGTCGCCACACGGGCCGAGGCCACGGGCGCAGGCGTGTTTGTGCATCCACTCATCACCCCCGTGTATAGCGAAGACGAAGAACCGGCCGACATCCGTCACCTCGAAGCTGAGCAGATTATCCGCATCATCCAGCAAACACGCGCCGACAACCCTGAGGCTACCATCGCCGTGCTGGTGCGGGCGCGCAAACACTTGCATGCCCTAGTGACAGAAATGCGCCGCAATCATGCCGAGCTGAGTTTTCAGGCTGTTGAGATTGAAGAGTTGGCGAATCGGCAGATTGTGCAGGACTTGCTCACGCTCACGCATGCGCTGCACCAACGCGCTGACCGCGTGCACTGGCTGGCGCTATTGCGGGCGCCCTGGTGCGGCCTGACGCTGGCCGACATGCACGCGCTCATCGGCCAGGATGGCCAGCGCAGCGTGCTTAGCTTATTGAGCGACGACCACATTCTCGCCCGTTTAAGTGCCGACGGCCAAACCCGGGCTCGCCATGTGCGCGAGGTGATGCAAAACGCCTTGCAGTGGCGTGGCCGCACCACGGTCAGCCGCTGGGTGCACAACACCTGGCTGCGGCTGGGAGGCGCCAATTGTCTGTGGAATGAAAGTGATGTGCAGGATGTACAGGCTTTTTTTGCGCGTATCGCCGCACTGGAGCAACACGGCCAGTTTAACCCGCAAGCGCTGGCCGACGATGTACAAAAGCTCTACGCCGCGCCCGACGCTAAAGCGGACGCCAGCTTGCAGTTTATGACCATCCATAAATCCAAAGGCTTGGAGTTTGACACGGTCATTTTGCCCGGTCTGGATGGCAGCAATCCGCCGGATGATGCCAAGCTGGTGATTTGGGAAGAGGTTCCTATGGAAGACGGCCACACCGAACTGGTTGCCGCCCCGTTTGTGCCCACAGCACTCAAACGCCAGCAAGCGACGATCACTACGTATGACTACCTAAACGACCTGGACAAAACCCGCGCCGCCTACGAAGACGCCCGCGTGCTCTATGTCGCAGCCACGCGTGCCGAACGCCAACTGCATTTACTGGGCGCAGCCAAGCCGGACAAAAGTGGCGAACCGCAAGCGCGTAAAAACAGTTTTCTGCATTTGTTATGGCCCGCAGTGCAGCAGTGGTTTAGCAGCGAACACGATATTGTCAGCCGCTACCCCAGTGCACAACAAGAATCTGATATCCGGCAGTTTGTGCCCAAACTCATTCGTTTACGCGAAGCCAGCACACCTGCCCTCTTGCAAACGACACACCACGAAACCCACACGGGTTATCAGGCCTCAAAAGAAAACGATAGCGCCCACCGGCTGGAAGCCGATATTGGCACCCTCGCCCATTTGTACTTGCAACTCATCGCCGAGCAAGGCTTGGCCGCCTGGCAGACGCATGAAAAAAACGCATTCTTATCGCTGCAACACCCCATGCAACGCTGGTTTAAACAGCAAGGCTACAGTGATAGCGAAGCCAGCCTGGGCGCCAGCCACGTCGCTCAATTATTAACCACCACCGTGCAGTCCGAAGATGGCCACTGGGTATTACAGCCGCATACACAAGCGGCCTCGGAACTGGCGATTGAGCAACTCAGCGAAGGTAAAAAAATCATAGACCGTACCTTTGTGGCAGATGGCGCACGCTGGATTATTGACTATAAGTCTGTGCCCGTCGCAGAGAGTGACGACCTGCATTTATTGGCGGCGAGTTTTAAAATGCAACTCACCCACTATGCGCAACTATTCAGGCAAGATGACCTGCCAGTCAAAACCGCCATTATGTTTTTAAGTATTGGTCAATTGGTACTTGTTGACGTTTAGGCGGAATTCCAAGTGATCGGATCCAAAGTGATCACTCAAAACGGGCTTTAATCAACTCGTCAGCCGCAGGCCCTGCTTGAGACCTGTGCCGCTGCGGGTCGATTTCCATGTTTGTATTTCTATCCACCAGCATTAAATCAACGGCCTGGTTGGTTTGGGTGTCAACCAATTGAATCGCAGGTTTACCGTCTGCGTAATACTGGTTTCCCCATTGCATCATCGTCAGTAAAACCGGTCTGAAATCCAGCCCTTTTTGGGTGATCACATACTCATCCCTTGGTGGCTTTTCGCAATACCGCCGACGCTCCAGCAGTCCAGACTCAACCAGTGCATTTAACCGTTTAGCGAGTGTACTGGTCGCGATACCCAAATAGTGCTGAAAGTCGTCAAAACGGGAAACGCCCATTAACGCCTCTCTTAAAATCAGGATATTCCACCATTCACCGACATGCTCCAGGCTTTTGGCAATCGGACAAGGCATGTTTAAAAGACTTTTATTTTTCATTGGATCACCAATTAACTTTTATCATGAAAGTTACTGTAAGATAGTTACTTTTATATTGAAAGTAACCATTATAAATGGTTATCAGTGTAGAGGACTTATGGAAAGAATTGTGATTACAGGCATGGGGATAGTTTCTCCTTTAGGCTGTGGCGTTGAGCTAGTATGGCAGCGTTTGTTGAGTGGCCAATCAGGGATCATGAGGCTATCGGCCGACATCGCTGACAACCTGAGCACTAAAATTGCAGGCATTGTGCCAAGCAAAGCGGATGATGCCAGTGGCGGCTTTGCGCCTGAAGAGGTGATTGCATTTAAAGAGCTCAAAAAAATGGACCGCTTTATTCAATTTGCCATGGTTGCGGCCGAAGAAGCGATTAAACAGGCCAAATGGTTTCCGCAGAGCGATAGAGAACAAGCGAGGACGGCGACGGTGATTGCCTCTGGCATTGGCGGCTTCCCAGCCATTGCGCAAGCGGTGCGCACTACAGACAACAAAGGCGTTGCCAGGTTATCGCCTTTTACCGTGCCCTCGTTTCTGGTGAATCTGGCCGCAGGCCACGTCTCGATTCGCCATGGTTTTAAAGGACCGATAGGCGCGCCTGTGACCGCTTGTGCGGCCGGTGTGCAAGCCATTGGGGATGCGGCAAGAATGATACGCGCTGGCGAAGCTGATATTGCCGTTTGCGGTGGCACAGAAGCCTGTATTGACCTGGTCAGCCTGGGTGGGTTTGCGGCGGCAAAAGCATTGTCATCCGGCTTTAATGACACGCCAGAAAAAGCCTCACGCCCGTTTGATAGTCAGCGGGATGGCTTTGTCATGGGCGAAGGTGCAGGCATATTGGTGATAGAAAAACTCAGCCATGCCACCGCGCGTGGGGCAACACCCATTGCAGAAATTGTTGGTTATGGCACCTCGGCAGATGCCTACCACATCACCGCCGGGCCAGAAGATGGCGATGGCGCAAAACGCGCCATGCAGGCCGCCATTGCCATGGCCAATATCAAGCCGAACGATATTCAGCATCTCAATGCACATGCGACCTCGACCCCGGTCGGCGACGCGGGCGAACTGAGAGCGATCAAAACGGTATTTGGCGAACATAGCCCGATAGCCATTACCTCAACAAAATCCTCTACAGGCCACTTGCTGGGTGCTGCTGGCGGCATTGAAGCCATCTTTACGGCATTGTCGGTGAGGGATCAGCAGGTGCCTTACAATTTAAATCTGGAAAACGTCGATGCTCAGGCAGAAGGCCTGCATTTTGTGAGGGATAAAACACAGCCCTTGGCCATTCAATATGCCATTAGCAACGGCTTTGGCTTTGGTGGCGTCAATGCCAGCATTGTGCTGAAACGTTTTTAATCACGATAGCCAATCCCGCCAGGGGAATCTTCCCCTGGCGGTTGTATTGAGGCTTAATTCAGGAATTGATTCACTTTACCAACAAAATCCGCCGGGTATTGAAATAATGACCCATGGGCAGAGTCAGGGTATAACACCAGTTGTGCATTTGGCAGATGCTTGTACAAAGTGATTGAGTTATCCGTGATCAACATCTCATCGTTAGAGCCCTGCACAATGAGCACTGGCTGCTTGATTGCCTTGAGCAAGCTGAATTCGGTATCAGGGGTATTGGCCCAGGTAATCAAGGCCTTGGCATGTGAGTTCATATCGTCTTTCGAGATTTCAGGATCGCGGTCTTTGCGTACACTGGATCGTGCAAGAAACGCCTGGCCTGCCTGCTGACTAGCAGCCGTTTGCGTAAAAAACAAATATACCCTTGGGTCTGGCAGGTTTTGTGAGAACGCTTCGCCCAATACCTTCATCAAGTGCTCACCGCCACCTTTGTTCGACGTACCCACCAGCACTACTTTGCGGATTTTGTCCGGATGCGCGGCAGCTAACTCTTGCGCGATAAATCCTCCCATGGAAAAACCCAGCAAATCTACCTGGCGATAGCCTAAGGCAGCAATAAATGCATACGCATCTGTGGTCATTTGCGCAATATTGTCTGCTACCTTGCCAGAGCTGTGCCCCATGCCGGTATTGTTAAACACAATGACTTGGTGCGTTTTGGCCAAACCATCTACCACTGCCGGATCCCAGTAATCCATGGTGCCGGTGAAGTGCTGTAACAAGACGATGGGCGTGCCGCTTTTATTGCCAATACTGCGATATGAAAATTGGATGCCATTGGCTGCTATCGTCTGGTTAGGCGCTGTAGCCAGTCCTGCATTCGCGCTGCCAGCGCTCGCTTCGATCATGCCCAAGCTCAAAAGTGAATGAAAAATAAAGGCTTTGCCGAGCATAGAATTCAGTCTGTTCATGTTGTGTTTTCCTTAAAAATTAAATTACTTACCGATTGGTATAAATAATTTAAAGCAAGGCTATTGCTATTGTCAATATATTTTTGTACCATTTGGTATATATTTATATAAGGGAAATTTTCATGAACAACATTTCTCCTAAAAGACCTCGAGGTAGGCCAAGAAACTTTGATAAAGACCAGGCACTCAGGATTGCGCTTGATCTATTCAGAAAGAAAGGCTTCGACAACACGTCACTGGATGACTTGACCACCGCACTCAATGTGAACAAACCTAGCCTGTATGCGGCCTTTGGCAATAAAGAACAACTCTTTTTAGAGGTGTTGAATGCTTATACCTCAGGGCCAACGGCCTATTTTCATGCGGTGTTTGACGAACCCACCACACAATCATTGGTCAGGATGTTATTAGTGAAATCCATCGAGCTCCTGTTTTACAACGAATCACCTTCCGGTTGCCTGGTGGTGATGAGTACGGCCAGTGAGGCACTACAAAAAGTAGGCATCCAGCAAAAACTGGTGGCCGGACTACAGCAGCATCAGCAAAAACTCATCGCGCGCTTTGAGCAAGCCAAAGCAGACGGCGAACTTAAACCAACTGTCGATAGCCAACGCCTGGCGCTCTATGTCGTCACCTTGCATAAAGGGTTATCGCTGCAAGCGATCAATGGCTCCAGCAAAGAGGACATGCTGCAATTGGTCGAACAAGTCATTGATTTATGGCCATCCACACGATGAATAACATGCACCCACTTGAACACAATCTAGCGATACGTCGCGTAAGCCCGTGGCTGGTCTTTCATATCGCCAGTCTGGCGACATTTTTAGTGTCCATAGACACCACCGTGTTATATGTCGCTTTTCATAGCATTGCTAAGAGTTTTCCTGAGGCGAACCCGACCAGCATCGCCTGGGTGATGAATGCCTATACCATCGTTTACGCCACCTGCCTGATCCCGGCCGGCGGCCTGGCAGACAGGTATGGCCGTAAACGTATCTTCATGGTCGGTGTCGCGCTGTTTATCCTGGCCTCTGTCTTGTGTGGATTGTCACCCAATATCCATACCCTGATTGCAGCCAGGGTCGTTCAGGCCATAGGGGCATCCTTTTTAGGGCCAGCGGCACTCTCGCTGATTTTAGAGGCATTCAGTAAAGACAAACGGGCCATCGTCGTCGGTGCATGGGGCGCGACTGGCGCATTGGCCGCCGCACTGGGGCCTGCCGTGGGCGCCTGGATTGTCGATAGCTGGGGCTGGGAATGGGCATTTTATATCAATGCCCCACTGGGGATTTATTGCCTGTTCATGGGCATCAAAACGCTCAACGAATCCAGCAATCCTGCCAGCCACCTGCGATTTGACCTCATAGGCATGTTGCTGATTATTGCAGCGATTTCCGCCATCACCAGTAGCCTGATTGAATATAAAAACTATTTAAACCAACCACATATTCCAATGCTAATGGGCGGCTCTGGCCTGGGCTTACTGGTGCTATTTGTGTACTGGTGCAAGAAAACAAGCAATCCGCTGGTTGATCTGAATTTATTCCAAAACCGCACCTACCGCGCAGTGAATATTGCTGCCTTGTTCTTTTCAACGGCCTTTGCCACCATGTTCTTTTCGTTCTTTTTTCTGATGACAAAAATTTGGGGCTACAGCTTGCCGCAAGCGGGCCTGGCCATGATGGTCGGCCCAGCAACAGTCGTCCCCACCGCGCTTTGGGGTGGCAGAATTGCCTCTCGTTATGGGCACAAAATGGTGCTGGTTGCAGGCTGCCTGATTTTTTCAACCAGCTCAATCTGGTATTTAAGTGAAATCACCGCTATCCCGGATTACCTGTGGGCTTGCCTGCCAGGGCAACTCATCTCAGGCATCGGCGTCGGGCTGGTGATGCCTTCACTCTCAGGCGCCGCAGTGCATGACTTACCACAAAAAGACTATGCGATTGGCAGTGCCATTAATCAGGCTATCCGCCAGATTGGCACCGTACTAGGTGTTGCCATTACCGTCTCTATTCTGGTTAAATCTGCTGTGAATTTAGATGATTTTCATCTCTTGTACACGATCCAATTTTTACTGGTCATTACTTCGGCGATCTTTGTCAGCTACGTGAATACCAGGCAATCTTAAAAGCACACATCTACAGGAATCATTCATGATAGAAAAACAAGCCATTTTAAACGCATTCAACTTCCGCCATGCCTGCAAAGAGTTTGACGCCAGCAAGCAGATTCCTGCCGAGGAATTTGAATTTATTCTGGAAGCCGCCCGCTTATCGCCGAGCTCTTTCGGCTTTGAGCCCTGGCACTTTATTGTCGTGCAAGACAAGGCGTTACGCGAAAGCCTCAAGCAACATGCCTGGGGCGCACCACTCAAACTAGATACAGCTAGCCATTTTGTACTTTGCCTGGCCATGAAATCACCATTTTTAGACCCCAAAGGCCCTTATTTGCCACAGTTTATGCGTGAGGTACAACATCACCCGCAAGAGGTGGCCGATATGCGCCTGGGCTTTTACACGCAGTTCCAGCAATCTGATTTTGACCTCAGTGACGAACGAAAACTGTTCGACTGGGCGGCCAAGCAATGTTATTTACCGCTGGCAAACATGATGACAGTCGCCGCCATGCGCGGCATCGATAGCTGCCCGATTGAAGGATTTAAGCAAAAAGAAACCGACGCACTACTGGCCGAACAGTTTGGTGTGAATCTGCAAGAGTATGGCCTCGCCTACATGGTGGCGTTTGGTTATCGCAAACACGAGCCGAGAGCGAAAACGCGTAGAGCCTTGTCGCAACTGGTCACCTGGAAGTAAGTTCGCGCTGTGACCGCGCAAATACCAACCTAGAGGACGCCGCTCACCTGGACACAACATTTAAATGGTTAAATCATTGGCCTTAAAGAGCTATTTAAATGACTTGCCTACCTTTGATACAGTCTGATTTCAATATAAAAAATCAGTGGGGTAATGGATGAAATCGGTATTAGCTGTGGTATTCGCTTACAGTGCACTTATGTTGGCGAGTATTGCCGCCAATGCAACTGTAGATAATGGGACCCTGGTGCGTGCCATTGAGCCTGCAGACCTCAGCCACAGCATGTTAAAGGTGATAGCCGTTGCGGATGATGATCAGGCTGACAGCTCAGAGGCAGAAACCATGCTCGCCTAAAAGCGGCAAGTGCTGCCATTGGTTGATGGCATAGATTAGACAGTTCAAATAAAAAGGCCGCATAACGGCCTTTTTATTTTTTTGAAGCCGACTGATTACTCAGCCTCATTTTTAAAATGCCTGCGCACATACCAGGCCACGAATACCAGGCCCAATGCGGCAATCACATAATGCGACTCATGGAAGTAGACTTTTAAATCCTCCCAATGCTCGCCTGCCTTCATGCCCACATAGCCAAGTACAACGCACCAAATCAAAGAACCAACAAAAGTGTAAGCGATGAATCGCGTCATATTCATGCGTGCCACACCGGCTGGGAATGCAATAAAGGTACGCACTGCAGGCAATAAGCGGGCAATAAAAATGATAATCTCGCCATGCTGCTCAAACCAGCGGTCCGCCATATCGAGGTCTTTTTTACTGATCAGCACATATTTGCCAAACTTCTCCACCAACGGACGGCCACCGTACATGCCCAGATAATAAGCCGGGATAGAGCCCACCACACAGCCAATTGCTCCAGCCAGCGCAATCCCCCACAAAGTCATTTCGCCTTTCGTCACCAAAAATCCGGCAAACGGCATGATAATTTCGGAAGGTAATGGAATACAGGCAGACTCAATCGCCATCAGTAATACGATACCGCCATAACCCATGGTGGAGATGACACCTATAATCCAGGCCGCCACGGCAGCAACTAATTTTTCTAACATTTAAATACGACTTTCTTTTTTCACTTTAAAGAATCACTTTAATACAACTTCTACACGCCCTAAAGAGCTATATATGAAAACATCCCAATTTCATAAAATTATCAAATTACACACTTGAACTTTGATTGCTTTCAATGTAGTGTTTCTTTACTTTAAATAACAATACTAACAACCATAATTATGAAATTACAATACAACAGCTTAGAAGAGTTAGATTTGGGAGCAGTAGAAACAGCAATAACAACTGCTGTAGAGAAACCAATCACATTTCTTGATAACTTTGACGCTACTTCTATTAGCGAAACTAGCGCAAGCAATACTCGCTTAGTAGGCTACGATTGGAATAATGGGGGCCAAATCATTGTCAGAGGCAATCATTTTTTAGATGATTCCCCACTCGTCACAGTAACCTCAATTGAGTTTAGCAACTCAACAATTGCATCATTGAAGATTACTGGCAATGTCTCGTTCAATTACAACAATGGATTGTACTCCGGGTATTACTCATCTTTTTCTTACCAATCGAATACAAACAATCTATCAGTAGAGTATGTTGGCAGATTAAATGTTGATCGAAACACAGCTGATGTCACAGGCGGAACAACAACACTGATCAAAGTAATCAATGATAATTTTTCATATTCACTAAAAGGTAATATGTCTGTCAATGCCGACATGGATATTACTGGTGGCACAGTCTCAGACTTTTCACTGTCTGATGCAAACGGCAACGCGCTGTCGTTTAGTGGAATGTCATTAAATGCATTAACCTTTTCTCAGCTTTCAGATTTCCAAGCTAACTCCGACCTTACGAACTTACTCAACTATATTAGCACCAACCTTACTGGTGATTTCTCAATTGAAGCTGGTAGTGGGGATCAAACACTTACCGGCAATACTGGCAACAACATTCTGGATGGTGGGGCTGGTGCGGACACGCTCATCGGTGGCAAAGGCAACGATACTTATATCGTCGATGATGAAGATGATGAAGTCATTGA
>NZ_JBKOUE010000012.1:0-102738 GCF_046765995.1 Methylophilus sp. 'Pure River'
AGTGCCGCCAAAGAGATCAAAGAACTGATCACTGACTCTGTGAATAAAACCACAGAAGGCACCAAGCTGGTAGAGAATGCTGGTAACACCATGGACGAAGTGGTTTCTTCAGTACAACGTGTGGCAGACATCATCAGTGAAATCTCTGCGGCTTCTACAGAGCAGACCACGGGTATTGACCAGGTGAACCAGGCAGTGACCAGCATGGATGAAACCACGCAACAGAATGCGGCCTTGGTGGAAGAGGCTGCAGCTGCGGCTGAATCCCTGGTCGACCAGGCCAACCAGCTAGCGGATGCTGTTAGCCAGTTCAAGCTTGAGGGACGTGTAGGCGGTGGTTTCGGCCAAAGCAGCCAGTCCAGCGGTTTTAAAGCCAGCCCGCATGTCTCTGCGTCGTCACCACCGGTGTCCAGCAGTTTCAGCAGCGCATCGTCCGGGCGACCTGTGGCGGCACCCAAACCGCACGCGGCACCCGCGCCCAAGATATCGGCCAAAACTGGCACCGATGATAGTGATTGGGAAGAGTTTTAACAGGATGTAAAACAAAAAACCGGCTGCTGATGCAGCCGGTTTTTTTATGGCTGCTCATGGCGCAGCCAGTTGCCAGCCCTTGTCACAAGCCACTCTGGCCAACATGCGCATTTGAATTTCTTTAGGGTTGCAATTACAGCAAAAGAGCCGAGATTCCCCTTTTTACAGGCAATTCAATTCGGGCTTGAATGTTGAATAATCATCAACATAGGCCGACAAACAAGATAAACAGGCCAGTTACCGGGATTTGAAATCAATTAAGGAGCGGCAAACATGTCCTCATCATCGTTAAATACATTGACGTTGAGTACATTGGCGGGAAAATTTTCTCACATGAAACTCAAGTCACAGTTGGGCTTAATGCTGGCTGTGCTGGGTGCAGGCATTGTCACGACCAGTTACCTGGATAATTTAGGCGATCGCGAGTTGGCGATTCATGGTGCGCATTATCAGCAAATCATCAATCACAAGGATTTAATTGCGGATGTATTGCCGCCGCCTGAATATTTGATCGAATCCTGGCTCACCGTGCTTGAAATGGTGTCTTTGAACAACCAGTCTGTGCAGGCACTGGTGGATAAAGGCAACACACTGAAAAAGTCATTTGAGGAGCGTCATGCCTACTGGCAAACACAATTGCCGGAATCCGCTTTGAAAAGCAGTGTGATAGGCCCTTTGTTTGAGAGTGGCAATCAGTTTTTCAACGTGCGTGACAACGAGGTTATTCCCGCTATCCGCAGTGGTGATAAAAAGCAAATTGATCAGGCCCTGGAAAGATTGCAGGCCGCTTATCAAAAGCATAGACTGGCGGTTGACAATGTCGTCAAACTGGCGAGTGATGGTGCCTTACGCATTGAGCAGCAAACGCCAGTGTTGATTAACCAGAATGAGTGGATTAACTATGGCCTGAATATTGGCCTGATGCTGTTCACTGTGGCAGTGGGTTCGTTATTGATTACGTCGATCAGACGTAATGTGGGTGGTGAAACTTATGAAGCGCTGGAGGCGGCCAAAGGCATTGCCAGTGGCGACTTTAATAGCAGCTCAGAGTCACATGCCAACAGTGATGATAATGTGATTCATGCCTTAAACCAGGCCAAAGCAACTTTACGCACATTAGATCAGCAAATGACGCATGTCGTGGCTGAGCACGCCAAAGGCAACATCAAGGCCATTATTGATGTCGACAAGTTTAGTGGCGAGTATTGCAATATGGCGCAGGATATTAATCGCATGCTCAATATGCATGCCGATATCCTGCACAAAACCAGTCAGTCCATGCAGTTGCTGGGGGAAGGTGATTTTAGCGCCCAGCTGGAAACCTTGCCAGGCGATTTAAATGCTTTGAATGTCAGCTTTGACAGCTTGAAGAATAACGTCAAAACACTGATTTCTGATATGGCACAGGTCTCTGCGGCACATGCACAAGGGGAGATTGATGCCTTGCTGGATATCAGCCAGTTTGATGGTGACTTTAAAGCGGTGGCAGAAGGCGTGAACCACATGGTGACGGCTTATGTCAGTGATACCGAGAAGTTTATTGCGGTGATGGACAACATTGGCCGTGGCGACCTGACAGTACAGCTGGAAGCCATGCCTGGCCAAAAAGCCGCCATGAACAAGAGCGTAGACCGCATTCGCGGCAATCTGAAAGGCATTGTCGACTCTGTGAATTGGGTCAATGCCGAGCATGAAAAAGGCAATATTGACATGACCTTGCGTGCCGATATGTTTAAAGGCCAGTTCTCAGTGCTCGCTGCCAGCATCAACCAGATTGTGGCCGGGCACATTGAATTGAACCAGAAAGCCATGGCCTGTGTGCAGGCGTTTGGCGATGGCGACTTTGACGCACCATTAGAGCGTTTCCCTGGCCAAAAAGCCCAAATTAATCAAACCATTGAGCAAGTACGCAGCAATTTGAAAGCATTGAATGCAGATGCACAAATGCTGGCAGAAGCGGCCCGTGAAGGCCGTGTGACGGTGCGCGCCAATGCCACACAACACCCTGGCGACTATCGCAAGATTGTTGAGGGCATGAACCAGACGCTGGATATGATTGTTGAGCCGGTGCTGACCGTGAAAGCGGCTGCCGAGTCCATCAATATTGCCGCCAAGGAAATCGCCCAAGGCAATGCCGACCTCAGCCGCCGTACCGAAGACCAGGCCGCTAACCTTGAAAAAACAGCGTCCAGCATGGATGAACTGGCTTCGACCGTGAAACAGAATGCTGACAACGCCAAACAGGCCAATCACTTGGCCGCGCAGGCATCAGAAGTCGCCGTTAAAGGCGGTGAAGTGGTCAATGCCGTGGTGAGTACCATGAGTGATATCAACGAAAGCGCACGCAAGATTGAAGACATTATTTCTGTCATCGATAGCATCGCTTTCCAGACCAATATCCTGGCGCTGAATGCGGCCGTTGAGGCGGCACGTGCCGGTGAGCAGGGCCGTGGTTTTGCGGTGGTGGCCAACGAAGTGGGTAGCCTGGCGCAACGTTCATCTGTGGCCGCACGTGAAATTAAAGAGTTGATTAATGACTCCGTAAACAAGACTGCAGAAGGTAGTCGCCAGGTTGAGGAAGCCGGTAACACCATGCATGAGATTGTGGATTCAGTAAAACGCGTCAGTGTCATTATCGGTGAAATTGCCTCCGCCTCTAACGAACAGAGTGCAGGCATTGCTCTGGTCAATGATGCCGTGATCCGCATGGACGATGTGACGCAACAGAATACCGCCTTGGTAGAAGAGGCAGCAGCAGCGGCTGAGTCATTGATGGATCATGCCAATGAACTGGCAACCGCTGTCGGTGTATTTATTGTGGATGGGCATGCAACAACGCCCGGCCACAAAGCAGGAAATGCAGGCTGGGGCGATGCTTATCGCCAGGTCAGCAACGGTTAGGGTGGTCGCAATCGCCCTTTAATAAGTAGTACTTTTATCAGGAGTTAAAAAAATGGCTGTGATTGATCGAGTGTTAATTGGTGAAGGTTTGGTTATCGAAGATCGCCCAGAGGGTGGCTTGGATTTGAAAAATGTGGCGCACATTGACTTAATTATGGGCCCACGCGGTAGCGCTGCAGAAGACGCATTTTGTCGTACGCTCACCGACCAAAAACAAGGGGTAAACGGTTTATTGGCGATTGCAGCGCCAAACATGATGGTAAAACCAAACACTGTAATGTTTAACAAAGTGACGATTAAAGATGGTCGTCAGGCAACACAGATGTTTGGCCCAGCGCAACGTGGCGTGGCCATGGCTGTGATGGACTGTGTCGCTGATGGCACGATCCCACTGGAAGAGGCTGATGACGTATTTATCTGCGTTGGCGTGTTTATCGACAGCAAAGCAGACATGGATGACCGTATCCAGGACTGGAACTATCGCGCAACGAAAATTGCGATTAAAGCCGCGATTGCCCGCGAGCCTAAAGCCGCTGATGTGGTGAAACAGTACAAAGAAGCCTTGCATCCATTTGCAGCACAAACCCCAGAAGCACAAAACCGCCGTGCTGATGACCAGGCTGCTGCATTGGCAATCTCTCAAATGAAAGAGCGTAGCCAGTTTGCACGCACCAGTGCTGAAACCAAAGCACGTGAAGACAAGCAAGTTGAATTGGCAATTGCACAAATGAAAGATCGTATTGATACAACAAAGGCCTAATTTTTAGCCAATGTTCACCCAACGGATTTGCATAGGATAACGAAGTGAGTGCATTGAAAAAACAAGAACAGGAAGAGCGCGAGTTTTTGTTTACGCGCGATGATTTCGTCAGAATTAAAAGCCTGATTTATCGCCATGCAGGCATTTCATTATCCGATGCAAAGACCGATATGGTGTATAGCCGTATTGGTCGGCGGTTACGCGCATTGGATATGCTCAGCTTCAAGCAGTATCTGGACACGTTGGAAAACCATAACAACGCAGATGAGTGGCAGGCATTTACCAATGCACTGACCACGAATCTGACCTCATTCTTTCGGGAAGAGCATCACTTCCCGATCTTAGCGGAACATTTGAGCAAGCTTTCCGCACGCAAGCCTGCCAAACCGATACGCATCTGGTGTTCAGCGGCATCGACCGGGGAAGAACCTTATTCGATTGCCATCACCGCTTGCGAGGCCTTTAATACACTCAAGCCGCCGGTTGAAATTATTGCTACTGACATTGATACCAATGTGCTGGCAACGGCCGCGGCAGGGGTTTATCCTCTGGATCGCATCAAAAAAATGGAAGATGCCAGAGTACGCAAGTTTTTTGAAAGAGGCACTGGCAAGCACGATGGACTGGTGCGTGTGAAGAAGGCAGTACGCGAGTTGATTCATTTCCATCAGCTCAACTTGCTGGATACACAATGGCCATTTCACGACGGCTTTGACGTGATCTTTTGTCGCAACGTCATGATTTATTTTGACAAGCCGACACAAGGCAAGATTATTGATAAATTTGTCACCTTAATGCATGAAGACAGCTTGTTGCTGGCCGGACATTCGGAAAACTTTTTGTATGTTTCCGATCACCTGCAACTGTTAGGAAAAACCGTCTATAAATTAAAAACCAGTGGCGCGGCACGTTCCAGCCTGTTTACGCATCGGAAATCGACATGAGTGTCATGCAAGAAGAAATTTCAACCACCCTGTATTTTGACAGGACGTTTAACACAAACGCCGCCAAAATCTCACCAGGGGAGTATTACTACACCGATAAGGACATGCTGATTGTCACTGTGCTCGGTTCGTGTGTGTCTGCCTGTATCCGCGACAGC
Source organism: Methylophilus sp. 'Pure River' (assembly GCF_046765995.1). Lineage (NCBI taxonomy): Bacteria > Pseudomonadati > Pseudomonadota > Betaproteobacteria > Nitrosomonadales > Methylophilaceae > Methylophilus > Methylophilus sp. 'Pure River'. The sequence continues at coordinate 5,295 of NZ_JBKOUE010000012.1, forward strand.
CGTACCGGCATTGGCGGCATGAACCACTTCATGCTACCGGAAGGTGGCAGTGCGGATAAAGACAGCCCGGTTTCTGAATCTATGCGCTATGGCACCTATGCCATGGAAGTATTGATTAACCAGTTGCTGCGTAATGGCGCTAAACGAGAAAACCTGGAAGCGAAAATTTTTGGTGGCGGCAATGTGTTGCGCAGTTTTACCACCAATAACGTGGGTGACCGCAACGCGGCTTTCGTTAAAAAATACCTCAAAGAAGAAGGTATTAAAGTGACTGGCGAAGACTTGCTGGATATCTATCCGCGTAAAGTCTACTTTTTTCCCAAAACGGGCAAAGTGCTGGTTAAAAAACTGAAACAACTGAACAACTACACCTTGGTCAAGCGCGAACAGGCTTACTCCAGCAAGCTGCAGACCAACGATGTGGGTGGCGATATCGATTTGTTTTAATAATAATTAAAAAGAGGGCATGCCATGAAAACAAAAGTGCTCGTGATAGATGATTCGGCACTGATCCGCAGTCTGCTGAGCGAGATTATCAATGACACCAAGGATCTGGAAGTGGTCGGTACCGCGCCGGATCCACTGGTGGCTAGAGAAATGATCAAGCAATTGAACCCGGATGTATTGACCCTGGACGTGGAAATGCCACGCATGGATGGGTTGGATTTTCTGGAAAAACTCATGCGCTTGCGCCCGATGCCAGTGTTGATGGTGTCTACGCTGACTGAAAAGGGCTCTGAAATTACACTGCGTGCGCTGGAACTCGGCGCGACAGACTTTGTGACCAAGCCTAAAATGGGCATTGCACAAGGCATGCAACAGTATGCGGACGAAATCACAGACAAAATCCGCACTGCCTCCAGGGCTAAAGTCAGTACTTTGCAAAGTATTGCCAAGGCCTCGAATACGCAGGTGCAACAAAATGCGATCCGCAATCCGCTGATCAGTAGTGAAAAGCTATTGATTATTGGCGCCTCTACAGGTGGCACCGAGGCGATTAAAGCCGTATTGATGCAAATGCCTTCAGATTGCCCGGGAATCCTGATTACCCAGCATATGCCAGCCGGATTTACCAAGTCTTTTGCCGAGCGCCTGAACAGTTTGTGCAAAATTGCGGTGAAAGAAGCGGTGGATGGTGAGCGTGTCTTGCCAGGCCATGCGTATATCGCCCCTGGTGACAAACATTTGTTGCTGGCCAGAAGCGGTGCGAACTATGTGACCAAGCTGTCAGACAGCGAGCCGGTCAATAGACATAAACCTTCAGTCGATGTATTGTTTGATTCTGCAGCCATCAATGCGGGTAAAAACGCAGTGGGCATTATCCTGACTGGCATGGGCAAGGATGGCGCTGCAGGGATGCTGCGCATGAAGAATGCTGGTGCCTATAATTTTTCACAAAATGAAGAAAGCTGCGTAGTGTATGGCATGCCGCGCGAGGCAGTCGCGCATGGTGGCGTCCATGAGGTGGGGCATCTGAAAGACCTGCCGCGAATGGTGCTACATTATTTAGCTACTAATAGTGAACGTGCCCTGCGTGTGTAACGTAGCGGTGAACAAACAGACAAATCCCGGTTTTATTGACAATAGCATTGCGTGTCATTTGTCAGATAATCAATGCTACGGGATAGGTAACTAATGATAGTGGAGTAACAAATGGGCAACCCTAATACAAAATTTCTGGTAGTGGACGACTTTTCCACCATGCGTAGAATCGTACGTAACCTGCTCAAGGAGTTGGGTTATAACAATGTGGAAGAGGCCGAAGATGGCGCGGATGCATTGAACAAGCTGCGTAATGGTGACTTTGAGTTTGTGGTCTCGGACTGGAATATGCCGAACATGGATGGTTTAACCATGTTGCAGAATATCCGTGCGGATAACAAGCTCTCTAAATTGCCAGTACTGATGGTGACCGCCGAAGCGAAGAAAGAAAACATCATCGCAGCGGCACAGGCGAAAGCAAATGGTTATGTCGTAAAACCATTTACGGCAGCCACCCTGGAAGAGAAATTATCCAAAATCTTTGAAAAATTGGAAAAAGGCGAGGTGTAACCATGACCGAAGCTGTCAATCCTAATCAGGATAATCTTGTCGTGGACATTGCTGCCACCATCATGCAAGACCTGAATGGAAATCAACAAGAAGAAATGATCAGCCGGATTGGTCACATGACACGCTCGCTGCATGACAGCTTGAGTGGCTTGGGCTATGACAAAGTGCTTGAACAGGTCGCCCAGGAAATCCCTGATGCACGTGACCGTTTGAGCTATGTCGCTAAAATGACAGAGCAGGCTGCAGAGCGTGTGTTAAATGCGACAGATCAGGCCACGCCGCTGCAATCTGAATTGGCAGACCGTGCCGGTGCATTAAAACAGCGCTGGGAAGAGGTGATGCAACGTGCCTCACTGAAGTCAGAATATGATGCCGTGGTGCAGGAAACATTGGCTTATTTGGCATTGGCCAACGAACATACCACCACCACGAAGTCGTTGCTGATGGATATCATGATGGCGCAAGACTTCCAGGACCTGACTGGTCAGGTGATTAAGAAAGTCACCACGCTGGCGCAAGACCTGGAAAGACAACTGGTGCAAGTGCTGGTTGATTTTGCCCCACCAGTGAAAAAAGACGATGATTCTTTATTGAACGGCCCACAAATTGATCCGCATAATACGGTGGATGTGGTGGCTAACCAGGAACAGGTCGATGATTTGCTGGAAAGCCTAGGCTTCTAATGGTGTATCGGCTTATCAAAAAAGGCATCCTTGGATGCCTTTTTTATTTACTGCAAGCCTATGCGTTGCTCAGGCTGCAACTGCGTCAACTCTTCATCTGAATATAAACGGCCACGTGTAATAAACGCCATGCCACTGCCACAATCCAGTGAGAATGAACCGCTGGAACCAGGCATCGCATCCAGTATGGTATGCGTGCTGTGCATAAAGCTGAAGTGGCTGTCGCTCATGTAAAAAATGGCGCCGCCAGGTAAATCACCCAGCTTTACGTCTGCCGGGCTAGGCCTGAATTCTGCGGCTGGCAGACACATGGGGCCACTGCCTTCGCAACAGCCACCAGACTGGAAAAAAACGATAGGGCCATGTTGTGCCGTCAGTTGTTCAATCAGTGCAACGGCCGCTGGTGTTGCAGAAACGCGCTCAGTCATTTATCTCTCCCCGTTGATCTTGCCATCATGACATTATAGATAAAAAAAGGAGCGAAAAATTCGCTCCTTTTTTAAGCCTTCATACTTGTCTGGCGTTTACCCGAAAATTAGAAGAATCCCAATTTTTTCGGGCTGTAGCTGACCAGCATGTTTTTCGTTTGCTGGTAGTGATCTAACATCATTTTGTGGGTTTCACGGCCAATACCAGACTCTTTGTAACCACCAAATGCGGCGTGTGCAGGGTAGGCGTGGTAACAGTTGGTCCAGACACGGCCAGCCTTGATGCCACGACCCATGCGATACGCACGGCTGCCGTCACGTGTCCATACGCCTGAGCCCAGGCCGAAGATGGTGTCGTTAGCAATGCTCAAGGCTTCCGCTTCGTCTTTAAAGGTCGTCACAGCCAAGACCGGTCCAAAAATCTCTTCCTGGAAGATACGCATTTTATTATGGCCTTTGAACAGCGTTGGCTTGATGTAATAACCTTCTGCCAAATCACCGCCCAGAATATTGCGCTCGCCACCACACAGTTGCTGCGCGCCTTCCTGGCGGCCGATATCCATGTACGACAGAATCTTGTTCACCTGGTCCTGAGAGGCTTGTGCGCCTATCATGGTGTTTGGATCCAGCGGGTTGCCTTGCTTGATTGCGGCCACGCGTGGCAATACACGCTCCATAAACTTGTCGTAAATGGATTCCTGGATCAATGCACGGGAAGGGCAGGTACAGACCTCGCCCTGGTTAAAGGCAAACAGCACAAGGCCTTCAACAGCTTTATCCAAAAAGTCATCGTCAGCGGCCATGATGTCTTCAAAGAAAACGTTAGGCGATTTGCCACCCAACTCCAGCGTCGCAGGAATCAGGTTGTTGGCAGCAGCCTGGGCAATATAACGGCCAGTGGCGGTTGAGCCGGTAAAGGCGATTTTGGCGATACGTTTGCTGGTAGACAACGGCGCGCCGACTTCACGGCCAAAGCCATTCACCACGTTAATAACACCAGGTGGCAGCAAATCTGCAATCACTTCCATCAAAATCAACAAGCTGATTGGGGTGAACTCTGCAGGTTTCATCACCACTACGTTACCCGCGGCAACAGCTGGTGCCAGTTTCCAGGCGGCCATCAGAATAGGGAAGTTCCATGGAATAATCTGGCCAACGACGCCCAGCGGTTCATGGAAGTGATAAGCCACGGTGTTTTCATCCAGCTCACTGATGCTGCCTTCTTGAGCGCGCAAAGCACCGGCAAAGTAGCGGAAGTGATCAGCGGCTAACGGGATGTCAGCATTCAGCGTTTCACGAATCGGCTTGCCATTGTCCACGGTTTCTGCCGTGGCAATCAGTTCAAGGTTTTGCTCAATGCGGTCAGCAATTTTCAGCAAGAGGTTAGAACGTTCAACGACTGAAGTTTTGCCCCATTTGTCTGCCGCCGCATGTGCCGCGTCTAATGCCAGCTCGACATCTTCAGCGCTGGAGCGTGCAGCCTGGGTATATGGTTTACCGGTAATGGGTGAAATCACATCAAAATATTCACCTTTCACCGGCGCAACCCATTTGCCACCGATAAAGTTGTCATACTTGGCTTTGTATGGGACTTTGACGCCCATCGCCTTAAGAAGATCCAAACTCATAGTTACTCCTGTACTTTTTCTATTAATGTTGTAGCAGAACTGCTCTCCAAACCGCTTGCATCAAATCGCAATTAGCTATCGCGATAAACATGCCTTAACACCTTATTTTACAAGGCTTAGGCGACTGTTTGTGTGCTAAACATTAAACCTTCATGCTGACAAAAGCAAGCCTTTTTAGATAACTTTTTGATGATTTATAAGAGTGCTGAGTGGTGTTATAGAGTGCGTTTTTATGGCCTGTTTTGACCGATGCGCGCCTGAAAAAATCCATTAAATTGTTTGGCGGCAAAGAGTTTTATGGGCTATAATCGCGCCTTCTTTCGGAGAGATGGATGAGCGGTTTAAGTCACCACCCTGGAAAGGTGGCATAGGGGCAACTCTATCGAGGGTTCGAATCCCTCTCTCTCCGCCAAATATAAAAAGCACCCATTGGGTGCTTTTTTGTTTTTACGATTTAAGCTGCAATATTGCTATTTCTTTTTATCTACTTTGATCGCTTCTGCAGATGGTGGCTTTTTACCGCTAATGCTGACATCTTTTTTCAGGTTAGCTAATGTTGCCTGACCAATGCCCGGCACCTGATCGAGTTCATCCACAGATTTAAAGCCACCACTTTTTTTGCGATATTCAATGATGGCCTGTGCTTTTGCCGGGCCGATGCCATTCAGGCTTTCTAATTCGGCCTGGCTGGCGGTATTGATATCGACGACGGCATAAGCGGCTGGTAACAGAATGAAATACAGTAAATAAGCCAAGATGGTTTGCTTCATATATCCTCCGTATGGTCAAAAATAAAAAACAGGCTCAAGTGGCCTGTTTTTTATTTTACTGACGCGCTACAGATGCAAATGCTCCTGTGGTGTTATATTGTTAATTTATATTAAATATTTTTAATAATTGCGTTTAGCGCAACAAGCGGGTCAGCGGCTTGTGTAATAGGGCGCCCAATTACCAGGTAGTGTGCACCCAGATTTAATGCATCCTCTGGCGTGACGATTCTGGTTTGGTCGTCCTGGCTCGCATCACGCGGGCGAATACCAGGCGTCACCAGGCAAAAGGCTGCACCTAACGCCTCTTTAAGCATCTGCGCCTCTTGTGCCGAGCAGACAACACCATTTAAACCGGCCTGTTGCGTCATGGTGGCCAGTGCTAACACGTGCTCATTGAGAGAGCGTTGAATCCCTAAGCTGTGCAAGGTGGCTTCATCCATGCTGGTTAATACGGTGACGGCAATGAGTAAAGGGGCCTTGTTGCCAAAGGCTTTGTCCAGCCCTTCACGTGCTGCCTGCATCATGGGCAAACCACCACTGGCATGCACATTTAGCATCCAGACGCCCAGGTTAGCTGCCGCCTGACAGGCTTTGGCGACGGTGTTAGGAATATCGTGGAATTTTAAATCGAGGAAAACATCGTATTCGCGTTTGACCAGCGACTCTACGAATGCTGGGCCAGCCGCAGTAAATAACTCTTTGCCGACTTTGAGCTTGCAGAGTGTAGGATCCAGGCGGTCAACCAGGGCGGTGGCAGATGCAGCATCTGCGTAGTCCAGGGCGACAATAATTTTGCTATCAGTCATAAAAGGTGATTCGTATATTCTGGTTAATAAAGACTACTTGCGTTTGAGTAGCTTGATATCTCTGATGGTTGCCTCAGTGGGTTCAGGGGGGAGTGATTCCCAGGCGTTACAGGCCGGGCATTGCCAGTGATATTGTTTGGCGCGGAAGCCGCACTGGTCACAATAATAAGCAGCACGGTCACCAATAGCGTTACGCACGGTCTGTTGCATCAGTTGCAGGTCATGCTGTTCGTCATCCAGCATGGCGCGTGCTTGCAATAGCTGGTCCAGCGATTTCAGGCTGGGTTTGCGTATCAGCTCATTACGCGCCAGTTTGGCGGCTTTGTCAGCGCCTTCTGCTTGCAACGTTGCTTCATATAGCACGGACATCATACTGCTGATTTGATAGGTTTCCAGGTATTGGTGTAATTGGTTCAAGCCTTCGCTCAACCCTTTGCTGACTTTATTGGATTCTGTATCATTTTCACCATACAGCAATGAATAGCTCTTGAGCATTTTTTGCGCAACTAGGCCCAGGTGTTCTGGTGCCTGCATTTCAATCCGTTTCCAAAGCGCAATCGCGTCTGTATGGTGGCCTTGTTGTGCGGCGATGTCACCTAGCAACACATTGGCGCGTACACAGTTTTTATTAGCGTCCAACGCTTGTTCCAGCTGTGTTTTGGCATGCGCCCAATCCTGGCGAATCATGGCATTGGCGGCCAGTTCGCAGTAATATTGTGCAACCTCTTTGCGGTAAGAAATGCCAGAAGAGCGTTCCAGCTCAATGGCAATGGCAATCGCTTCTGACCATTCGCGTTCTTTGACATAGATTTCAAGCAAATGCCGCAAGGCTGCTTGTTCATAGCGTGTATGACGCAGGGTCTTGAAGATCTCTTCAGCGCGGTCATACAAACCGGCTTTAAAGTAATCTTGTGCGAGCTCGACCTTGATCGAGGTCGATTGCTGCTCGGTCAGCTCATAATTTTCGAGCAAATTCATATGCAGGTGAATAGCGCGGTCGGTTTCACCGGTGCGGCGGAACAGGCTACCAAGCACAAAGTGCAGTTCGAGGGAGTCTTTGTTCAGATAAAGCGCTTCGCTAAACGCATCTACCGCTTTGTGATACTGGTCTGCAATCAACAGATTGAGGCCTTTAAAATAGGTGGCTGGCAGTGAAGTGGATTCTGCAATCAATTGCTTGATATCCACGCGGGCGGCAATCCAGCCCAGTGTAAAAAACAGCGGCAGAATCAATAGCCACCAATATTCAAATTCAACCAGCATAGGGGGTCTCTTTTCAGGTCAGGCTTTATTTTACCCAAGCAGTGGTCGATGCGCTATGAATAGCGTTGATCACAGGTAAAAAAAACGGTATCCGAAGATACCGTTTTTTGCTTACTACTTAATCAAAAAATTAAGATTCGATAGCGTCTACGCGGTCACGCAGCTCTTTACCCGCTTTAAAGTGTGGCACGTACTTGGCCGGAACTTGTACTTTTGTACCAGTTTTCGGGTTACGTCCCAGACGAGGCGGGCGATAGTTGAGGCTAAAGCTGCCAAAACCGCGTATCTCGATACGCTCGCCCGTCGCCAGGTTTTCCGTCATCGCATCGAGGATGGTTTTGACGGATAACTCGGCATCTTTCAGCACTAATTGCGGAAAGCGCTGGGCAAGCAAGTCTATCAGTTCAGATCTTGTCATGATCTAAAGCCTTCTTATTTTTTGCTGTCCAGCTTGGCTTTCAACAAAGCACCCAAGTTGGTTGTGCCAGCAGAAGCTTCGTCGATCATTACATCGTCAGCTTTTGCTTTCTTGGCTTTTGGTTTGCCAGATTTGTCGTCACCAATCGGAGCGCTGTTGCCGCTAGGATCTTCAGTCAACTGTTTAACGCCCAGAGAGATACGCTCTTTCTCAACGTCAATGCCCAGGATAACGGCTTGCAGCTCGTCACCTTTCTTGAAGTTGCGGATTGCTTCTTCGCCAGACTGTGTCCATGACAGGTCAGACAAGTGAACCAAGCCATCGATGCCACCTGGCAAGCCGATAAACACACCGAAGTCAGTGATAGACTTGATTTGGCCAGATACTTTGTCACCTTTAGCGTGAGTAGCAGCGAAATCATCCCATGGGTTTGGTTTGCACTGTTTCATGCCCAGTGACAAACGACGACGGTCTTCGTCGATTTCCAGGATCATGACTTCAACTTCGTCGCCCAATTGAGCGATTTTGCCTGGGTGAATGTTCTTGTTGGTCCAGTCCATTTCAGACACGTGTACCAAACCTTCGATACCTGGTTCTACTTCAACGAACGCGCCGTAGTCAGTCAGGTTAGATACTTTACCGAACAGGCGTGTGCCTACTGGGTAACGGCGGCTCAATGCCACCCATGGGTCGTCGCCCAATTGTTTGATGCCCAGAGAAACACGGTTTTTCTCTTGGTCGAATTTCAGGATCTTGGCTTCAACTTCTTCACCAACGGTCAGCACTTCAGATGGGTGCTTCACACGGCGCCATGCCAGGTCAGTGATGTGCAACAGGCCATCGATACCACCCAGATCCACGAACGCGCCGTAGTCGGTGATGTTTTTAACGATACCTTTGATCACTGCACCTTCGGTCAGGCTGCCCAGCAGTGCTTCACGGTCGGCACCCAGGGTGTCTTCCATCACTGCGCGGCGTGAAACCACGATGTTGTTACGCTTACGGTCCAGTTTGATGACTTTGAAGTCCCACTCTTTGTTTTCGTAAGGAGTCGTGTCTTTAACCGGACGGATGTCTACCAGTGAACCTGGCAAGAATGCCATGATGCCGCTGACAGAAACACGCAGACCGCCTTTAACACGGCTGCTCACAAAACCTTTGACCACGCGGCCTTCGTTCATGGCTTCTTCCAGATCCAGCCATGCTTGCATTTTCTTCGCTTTTTCGCGAGAAAGTTGTGTAGAACCAAAACCATCTTCCAGTTTTTCGATCGCTACTTTAACGAAGTCGCCAACGGCAACTTCCAGCTCGCCTTGAGCATTTTTGAATTCACCAGCGTTGATCACGCTTTCGGATTTCAAGCCAGCGTTCACGATAACGAAATCGTTGTCTACAGACACTACTTCGGCGGTGATTACTTCACCTGCGCGCATTTCCTGGCGGGCCAGGCTTTCTTCGAAGAGGGCTGCAAAAGATTCCATGGAAGAGGATGTATTAGAAATAGAAGCCATTAAAAAATTGTCCAATTTTTACTCGCATGAAAGACAGACATCCTTCAGCGAGCCACTGTTACGCAAGTGCGCAAGCAATGGAAAAGGTTAAAAAATATTGCCCAAGCATGACTTGAGCAATCCGAATCCAAAACTATACACAAAAAAATTATTGAGTTCAATGACTTAAGCGGTTTTTTATGCGGTTTGGCTGGCTTTTTTAAAGGCTTCGATAATGATGTTCACGGCCTGCTCGATATTCTTGTCTGTTGTATCAAGCAAAATGGCGTCTGGCAATTGTTTCAAAGGGGCGGCGGCGCGCTGGCTATCGCGCAGGTCGCGCTGTTGCAAATCTGCCAGAATCAGGTCGTAATCGGCTGTTTCACCACGGTTAATCAGCTGGTCGTAGCGGCGTTTGGCGCGGGTTTCGACTGCGGCCGTCAGGAAAACTTTCAATCCGGCATCCGGAAAAATCACCGAGCCTATGTCGCGGCCATCACCTACCAGCCCCGGCGTTTGCCTGAAGTTGCGCTGTGTCTGCAGCAGGGCGGTGCGTACTTCTGGATGCACGGCCACTTCAGAGGCACCTTTGCCCATTTGCTCGGTGCGAATATGAGTGCTGACCTGTTCGCCATTCAAATAGGCTTCACCGTTCTCGAACTTGATATCCAGCTTAGCTGCAATTTCAGCCAGTGTGCTGGCATCGGACCAGGCAACATTTTGTTGGTAGGCAGCATACGCCAGCAGCCGGTAAATGGCGCCGGAATCCAGGTAGTGGAAGCCGAAATATTTGGCCACGCGCTCGGCGACGCTGCCTTTACCTGAAGCAGAGGGGCCATCAATGGCGATGACGTGCGGAAGGGGTGTGTTCGTCATAAATTTTACTTATCAAATTCTTTTAAACAATGAATTGGATTTTGATTTTGGGCTTTTGTAACATGGAGCCATCGTTTTGAAGGAGCCTACCATGATTAAAACCGCCTCATTCGCCATGCTGCACTTTAGCGTCGCCTTTACCGTTGCCTATTTGCTGACTGGCAGCATGTTAGTGGGCGGGCTCATGGCACTGGTGGAGCCCGCTTGCAATACCGTTGTGTTTTATTTTCACGAACGTGCCTGGCAGCGTCACCAGCATAGCCATGCTGCTACACCGGCAGAGCCAGATGAGCATGAGTGGGCCTATGCCGCTTAAGCGGCTTAACGCGCAATGCTGGCAAATACCTTAAAGTATTCTGGAAACGTTTTGCCCACGCACTTTGGATCATTAATGGTAATTGGCACGCCAGCCAGACTGATCAGTGAAAAACACATAGCCATGCGGTGATCATCGTAGGTGTCGATCACTGCATTCGGCGTCAGTTGTGCCGGTGGCGTGACTTGAATATAGTCAGCACCTTCAACAACGGTGGCACCCACTTTGCGTAACTCTGTTGCCATGGCGGCAATGCGGTCGGTCTCTTTCACGCGCCAGCTGGCAATATTGCGTAACGTGGTTGTGCCGTGGGCGAATATCGCCATTACACCCAATGTCATGGCGGCATCCGGAATATGATTGCAATCAAGGTCTATTGCTTGCAGCGATTGTGTTTTTTCGGCGCGAACGTGGTTGTCACCGTAGCTGATACGGCCACCCATCAAGTTGGCGGCTTCTGCAAAGCGGATGTCGCCCTGGATACTCTGCTCGCCAACGCCGTTAACGGTGACATCGCCAGCCAAAATGCCTGCTGCAATAAAGTAAGAGGCGCTTGAAGCATCGCCTTCCACATAAATCTCGCCCGGCGACTGATAACGCGCTACTGCCGGAATATGAAAACGCTCCCAGCCATCACGTTGCACGGTGATACCAAAACGCTGCATCAGGTTAAGCGTGATTTCAATATAAGGTTTTGAAATCAGTTCACCGACGACTTCTATGCTGGCGGCTTGCCCGGTTAACGGTAGCGCCATGAGTAGGGCCGTTAAAAACTGGCTAGATACATCACCGCGGATTTTAATCGGCTGGCTAACATCCAGCTGTGCAGGGGAAATCTGCAGGGGAGGGTAGCCCTCGTTGGCCAGGTAGTCCACCTGGGCGCCGGCTTGCTTTAAGGCATCCACCAGGTCGCCGATTGGGCGTTCGTGCATGCGTGCGATGCCGTGCAAGTGATAGTCGCCGCTAGAAAAAGCCAGCGCAGCCGTGAGTGGCCTGAACGCCGTGCCAGCATTGCCTAAAAATAAATCGGCTTTTTTGTTGGGAAAATTGCCGCTACAACCGGTGACTTGCCAGGCGTTTTCACCGATGTTTTCCAGCTTGACGCCTAAAGCCGTTAAGGCTTCCAGCATGCGTGCTGTATCATCTGAGGCCAGTAAGTCGCGAATGACGGTGACGCCATCGCTCAAGGCGGCCAGTAATAAGGTGCGGTTGGAGATACTTTTTGAACCTGGCAGGGTGATTGCGCCTTGTGCCTGATGTGCCGCGGGTAAATGCAGTTGTTCCATAAGTTAAGCTAATTATTGAATTTTAGATTTTGCCCAGTCATTACGGGCACGGCTGGCATGGTCAAACAGAGTGTGCAGAGCATCGTCATCGCTGTTTTCCAGCAATAATGTCATGTCACTCACCGCTTGCTGATAGGTTTTTAATTCGTTTAATAATGCCTGTTTATTTGCCAGCGCAATATCTCGCCACATTTCAGGGTGGCTACCAGCAATGCGGGTAAAGTCACGAAAACCGCTGGCGGCAAATTTGAACAAGAGCTCTGCGTTATCGCGCTTGGCCAAATCGTCAACCAGCGCAAATGCCAGCAAATGCGGTAAATGACTAACGGCAGCAAAGACACTGTCATGCTCTTGTGGGCTCATGTTGCTCACAACCGCCCCACATTGCTGCCACAATGCCGCCACTTTCTCTAATGCCTGTGGCTGTGTGGTTGGTTCTGGCGTCAAAATGACATTTTTCCCTACATATAAATCTGCCAATGCTGCAGAGGGGCCACTTTTTTCAGCCCCAGCAATCGGGTGACCACCTACAAACTGGCCAATGTGATCGCCCAGTTCAGCGCGGGCATAAGCCATCACATCTGACTTGGTGCTGCCCGCGTCAGTGATAGCCATGTGCTGGTTGATATAAGGGCGTATTGCTTTCAAAATGGCTGGCGTCTGTGCCACCGGGGTCGCGATCAACACCAGGTCAGCCCCTGACAAGGCCAGGCCAATGTCTGTTTCTGCGGTATCAATTAATCCTAGCTGTAATGCCTCTTGCAAACTTTGAGCGCTACGGCCTACGCCGGTGATATGAGGCGCATGAGGGTGTTTTTTTAGCGCCAATGCTACCGAGCCGCCAATCAATCCCACTCCGAAAATCACAATTTTTTTGAACATAGCCGGATTGTACCATGTCATATATTGGCGCTCGAAGTTTGGCTAGCCAGCTTTTCAGGCGTATAATCCCAAGATTGCATTGGGGCTGACCCGGTTTCGACGTGGGTTGCAAAGCAGTGCAGGGCATACCGAGGATTCAGGTTCCCTCGTAAATCCATCTGAACAAGTATAGTCGCAAACGACGAAACTTACGCTCTGGCTGCTTAATCCAGCCGGACGCTGCACCGAAGAGCCTCTCGGTCGGGCCGGGTAACCGGCAGCAGCGTCATTTAGAGAGGATCGTGTCTTATCGGGTTGCTTGGTAAGGCATTAAATCTAAGGCAACTCGCTAGTCATCTGCTTGCTCGTTGGTGGGTGCCTGGTTAAACATAAACAACACAGCTAAGTATGTAGAACTGTCTGTGGAGGGCTTGCGGACGGGGGTTCAATTCCCCCCAGCTCCACCAATAATAGTAATAGATTAATTTAATCCTTTAATTGATTGTTTTTAATGGATTATTTAATTTTTAAAATAAAAAACCACCCTTAATGGGTGGTTTTTTATTGCCTGTGCCGTCCGGTGATGAATGCTTATTCCTCAAGCATTTCAGTCGTTTGATTTTCTGCTTCCTGTTTTTTACTGCTCACTAACAGTGCCTTTTTAAAGCGCTTGCAATAACGGCGCTTGGTGAGCGTCGTCATCTCATCAAACAGCATCATTTTCCATAAATACTTGGTCTCAACTAACTCTGCATTCAGTGCCGCTTCGTTGGCGTAGCTTCTTAGTACGTGATGGCTGTAGCCAATGCGATAGGGTGCAAATGCCCGTCTCTTAATGATATTCAATTTGATCTCTGGTGCAGCTTGTTTTCCCGATAGCCATCTATCGAGGGTGTCTGGTTTGACATTTACCAGGTGCGTGAGCTCCTTGAGTGACAGTGTTCCCAGATACTCACCAATTTTAAGGCACCAAATTAAGGTGTATTGCGTATGTAATTTCTTTAAGCGATTTCTATCTTGCATAGCCACTCCCGTAAAACCTTGCACAAACTACATTTGGATATTAACACTTGTTTTATAAATGTAAATGACATGGAAGGTGTTATTGAAAAATGATTGTTATGTGCATTTGTGGCAATGAATTGATCATCCATATTAATATTCGCATAATGTATATTATGTTAAATTATAGGTGCGCGATGAAAAGCAAGGATTGGCATCTCAGGTTTGAATATCCCCTACATTTTTAAACCTCAGGGTCTGAATGTTCTTCAAAGATATCCCTGAAGCGCGAGGAAAGTTTTTTGAATGCATTGAGGACTGTGGGATCAAAGTGGTCGGGATGTGTGCGGCCATCACCTTGCATAATGATGTGTAAGGCATGCTCGTGTGTAAATGCCGGTTTATAAGGGCGCTTGCTACGGAGTGCGTCATACACATCGCTGATCATCATGATGCGGGCAGACAAGGGAATTTCTTCGGCCTTTAATCCGTTGGGGTAGCCACTGCCATCCCAGCATTCGTGATGATTTAATGCAATTTCAGCCCCCATTATGGTAAACGGTGACGTACTGTTGCCCTGCCCCAAAATGCTGTTACCGAGCACAGTATGCGTTTTCATGATTTCCCATTCTTCAGGCGTGTGTACGTCGGGTTTGAGCAGGATATGGTCTGGAATGCCAATTTTTCCGACATCATGTAGCGGGCTGGCATGATAGATGGTATCGACAAATTCAGGACTCATGCCCAGGTCACTGGCGAGTTCTTTGCAAAAAAATGCAATGCGATGAATATGCTCGCCGGTTTCTTTGTCGCGGAATTCGGCAGCGCGCATAATGCTGAACATAGAGTCAAAGTAGCTTGAGCGCAACTGGGCTGTTCGTTCTTCAACTTGTATTTCCAGGGTGCGGCTGTAGTCGGTTAAAAAGTCGTTGTATTCTTTGAGCCGTAATAAATTACGAACCCTGATCCAGAGTTCGGCTCGATCTACTGGTTTGGTGACAAACTCTTCTACCCCGCATTGCAATGCACGCATTTTGGAGGTGCGGTCGATGAGGGCTGTGAGCATGATAATCGGGATAACTTTTGTCGCTTCGTTGTTTTTGAGTTGCTCGGCCAGCTCAAAGCCATTTAAAACAGGCATCATGGCGTCTAGCAAAATCAGGTCTGGCTGATGCGATGAAATCAGCTCAAGCGCCATTTTTCCATCATGGGCTTGTAACGTGGCATAGCCTTCGGATGAGAGCAAGGCCTCTAGATAGCTACGATTGTTTTCTTCGTCATCAACAATAAGTATGGTCTTGCGCGTGACTTTCATGTCCATAGTTATCCCTGCCGTCTGGTTTTTAGGTTGTTTTTTTAAAGCAAAGCATTAATTTTTTGCAAGAACTCTTTGTAGCGAATGGGTTTAGCGATATAGCCATCACAGCCCGCCTGACGCATTTTCTCTTCATCGCCCTTCATCGCAAAGGCTGTGAGTGCGATGATCTTGATATGGCTGGTGTTTGCATCTTGCTTGAGCAACCGTGCCGCCGTTAGTCCGTCCATACCAGGTAACTGTATGTCCATGAGGATCATTTCGGGCGCATGGCTATGTGCAATACTGATACCATCCACAGCATTGACTGCCTGCAGTACATCATGCCCAGACGTTTCTAACAGTAGCTGAGCCAGTTTCATATTGTTCGGGTTGTCTTCAATGATCAGTATTTTTGCCATGCTTGTCTCGCTGCTTTTTGGGCGGCCGGCTGCTTTGTTTGCCAGCCAATGCGCGATGTACTTCGCTGATGAAGTTGCCATGGTTGAATTCAGACTTTTCCAGCACGGCTAATACTTGCCCCTTGAGCACGTGGTGGTCTTCTGGCGTCAAAAATTTAGAGGTCACAATAATGATAGGAATTTTGGCCGTGCGTTTATCCTGTTTTAACTCTTCTACAACCTCAAATCCATTAATTTCGGGCATCATTAAATCCAGCACAATCAAGTCAGGCTTTTGCAGTTTTGCAATATGCGTAGCCTCATTACCGCCATAGGCGCGCAGCACTGTATGGTTGGCGTGCTCCAGATACGATGAAATGATTTCTACCGCTTTGGGGTCGTCATCTACGACCAGCACTTTCAGGCCTGTTTGCGTGCTGGATGGCCGTGTAAATCCCAGTTTGCTTAAAGCCGTTTGCAAGTCGTCTGCAGACACGGGTTTTTGTAACACCTGAGCGGCACCTAACGATAAGCCGCGATTGCTATCTGCCACAATCGAGACAATCACTACCGGAATATGGGCGAGTTTTTTATTGGCCTTGAGTTTGGTTAAAAACTCCCAGCCATCCATGCCTGGCAACAAAATATCCAGCGTAATTAAATCAGGCGGTGTGCCATCGGCCAGAATCGTCAGGGCAATTTCGGCGGTCGCTGCGCGGGTGACTCGGCAGTGATCAGACTCCAGTTGCAGCCTGATCAAGTCAGCGGCACGGTCATCGTCCTCTAGTACCAGCACATGCGGCGGTTCAGCATTGTGCAACTGCCAGGAAGACTCTTCTGTTTGGTTTTCGCCTGCGGCGACATCTTTCAGATGGGCGACATATTCTAGCCATACGGTGAAGGTACTCCCCTCCCCCGGTGTGCTGCTGACGGCAACTGCTCCGTTGTGTAGCTCAGATAGTTTGCGGACTAACGCCAAGCCCAGGCCTGTACCTTCAAAGCGTCTGGAAAGCGTGCTTTCAACCTGGACAAATGGTTGGAACAGGCGAGAAATATCTTGCGCTTCAATGCCTATGCCGGTGTCTGTAATCGATATTTGCAGGAATTGCTGGGCATTGCCCAGTGGCGTAGTATCGCGCCCTGTCAGTACTCCTGCTTGCTCAAGCACGCTATCATGCGACACCAGATGTGCCCGCAAAGTGACCTGCCCGCCTTCTTCGGTAAATTTGACCGCATTGGACAGCAAGTTATACACAATCTGCTTGACCTTGCGCGCATCCAGCCAGGCATTGCCTAATTCATTCGATAGGTCAGTGATTAGTTTGATGCGTTGTGAGGCGGCTTTTTCTTTAATGATGGACAGGCAGTTTTGTAACAGCAACTGGACATCGGTGAGCTCGGGCTCAAGCTCCATGCGGCCTGCTTCGATTTTTGAAAGATCCAGTACATCGTTAATCAGTGACAGCAGGTGCTGCCCACTCTCAAAAATATCATTCACATAGTTTTTTTGTTTATCTGCTAGCGGGCCAATCAAGCCATCGCGCAGTATCTCCGAAAAACCAATAATGGCATTGAGTGGCGTGCGTAACTCATGTGACATGGTGGCCAAAAACTCAGACTTCATTTTGTCGGCTTCTAGCAACTGTTTGTTTTTTAAACCGACTTCTTCACTGCGCAGGTGCAATTGTTCCGCCAGCAGCTTGAGGTCGCCATATTGCTGGATATTATGCAACGCGACGCCCAGTTGCGCCGATAAACGCTCAATAAAGGTTTTATCGCGCTCGCTAATGCTGTGACTTGCCGCCAGCACCAGGGCGGCCAGGCTCTTTTCCTGGTAAGTCACCGGGCAAATGATGATGGCAGCAGGTTTGAGTGAAAATAAGCCGGTCTCAATCGTCAACGAAGGAAACGCATCCATATCACTAATGATCAGCGTTTGGTTGTTTTGAATCGCCTCCCCAATCACGCCGTCACCTAGTTTGAACGCACTGAGGATCCCCGTTGGCGCTGCATGCGCGGTCTCCAGGCGGTAGAATCCACTCCATTCGTCGTAGCTATAAATGGCAGAGACCGGAAAAGCATGATTTCTAGCCAGAATATCCAGCATACTGGGTAGTATCTGCGTGCGGTCATAATTGGCATTGAACAGCCTTAGCACTTCGCTATGTGTTTGGTCATACATGGCGGCATGTGTCAGGTCATATTCAATCTGTTTAAAGTCAGTCACATTGCGCGCTATTGTAGATAAATGCGTAGGCACGCCCTCTGCATCACGATGCACCACAATCACTTGAGACACTGGAACTTCGGTGCCTGCGCGGGTCGTATAAGCACTCTCGCCGCTCCAAACACCGGTTGCCAGTGCGGCGGGAATTGCCTGCTGGTGGATTAATGCAGCCGCCCAGGCCGGGTGCAATTTTGTGATTGATTGCGTCGCAATCTCCTCATGCTCCCCCATACCCAACAGCTTGCGCCCACCGCTGTTCAGATAAAAATAATCGCCTTGCAGGTTGGTGTTGGCAATCAGGTCAGGCGACGCATCCAGAATGTCGGTGAGTCGCTTTTGCTCAGCTGCCGTTCGTCTTCGTATATTCAGGTCGCGTTGAATGCGCCAGATCAGTAGTGGGAAGAAAATAAGAATGGCGACCGACATGACGGTAAACAATGTCAGCAGGTCTTTGGCGTGGCTTTGCTCTGATTGGGTGCGCTCAGTGAGCAGGTTTTGTTCTTCAAGCGACATGGCGCTAAAAACGCCACGAATTTCAAGCATATCCTCTCTGCGGATGGCATCTTTACGCAGAATGTCTCTGAGTTTAGCGATGGAGGTGGTACGTGCAATTTCAATAATCTGGTTGAAATAGATAATTCGCCTATCAACCAATTGCCGTAACTGCGTGATTTGACGCTGTTGAAAACTGTTGTCTTTGGTTAAAACAGCCAACTCGGTGATGTCTTTTTGCAGCTCTATCAGCGCTGCATCGCGGCGCGTAATGGCACTATCATCGCCGGTCAGGAGGAAACCGCGTTGAGAGACTTCCAACTGGTTGAACAGAGTCAAGCCACGTTCCAGCTTGGTAATTACTTCATTGGTATGGCTGACCCAGCGATTGTTTTCAGAAAAGCGCTGTAAATAGATAATACTGGTGATGCCGAGAATGACCAGCAGCGCAAAAAAGCTGATGAATCCATAAATAATGATGGACTCCAGCCCCCACTTTGCTTTATTTTTTGCGTTCAAACCGATGCGACCCTGCAATCAAGCATTACGACTCCTGTCTTGTTTTTAACATCAAGAATCTATCAGTTTCCGCATGTGTGCCAGCAGGCAATTGAATGGCGGTGTTTACATATTGACTACAATAGAACGTAGTTTGCTTAATTTATGCGCAGCCGTTATGTATGTCAATGCTAATTTGTACTAAACAAGTATATACCCGGATAATGATTGTGAGTATTACGCTTGTCGCTCGCTGAATCATGGCTTCTGTTGGGTAGATGGGCAAATAAAAAAGGGCTACAAGAGCCCTTTTTTATGCAGCAAGCAAAAAATTATTTTGCTTTGCGACGGCTTACCAAGCCCATCAAACCTAAGCCAGCCAGCATCAAAGCGTATGTATCCGCTTCTGGTACTGGTGTAATTGGATTGATGTTGAAGCTGACATTGAAGTCACCGCCCAAAGAACCAGACAGTTTGCCTGTGGCAGTCAGGAAATAAGTACCAGCAGCCAGGTTGGTCAATGTGGTCACGGCTTCGCCGTTTGCATCATAAAAACCATAGTTCATAAATGTCACGTCATATTGTGCATTGTTGCCTGTGGTGATTTCTGTGATGCTGTATGAAAAATCAGATACCTGAGTCAGGTTGATTTCATAAGAGTCTTCAAAATATGGGCCTCTTACATATGAAGCGCCAGTGGTTTTAATAATATCAGCATCAGCGATCAAGCGAACAAAATCCAGGCTCTGGCTGGTCGTGTATGGACCAAAGTCTTGCGCTTGTGCTGCAGATATAGATGCAATGCCGAATACGCCAGCGATTGCCATTTTTTTCAAGGTTTGAAACATTACAACTTCTCCAAGAATGAATACTAACTAAAAAACTATAATCATTATTTGTGACAACCGTTAGACAGGCAATAGTACTAACGGGCTAGTTCATGGCTTATTTTTATAATCATAAAACTGCAATTTCAAAATCGCAGCCATTCTAACTGTTTACGCTACATTCTGTAAATTTAACAATCTGTTTTTCAAGAAAAAAATGCCATTTTTAGCCGTTAAAAATATATAGCAACCAATCTAATTGGTTGGAATTTTAAAAAAGGATTAATGCTTTGACGGCAATTTAAACGTTAAAATACGGTCACCTTGCTTGAAACCAAACAGCGAGTTACCGCCACTGACCACCGCAATATATTGTTCGCCATTGATTTGATATGTAATCGGTGGTGCATTGACGCCATACTCCGATGCAAACTGCCATAACGATTGCCCGGTTTGACTGTTATAGGCGGCGAATTTTCCATCGCCCTCCCCGCAAAACAATACCCCGCCCGCTGTGGCCAGCACACCACCTACCAAAGGCTGGCTGGTTTTGTGTTGCCAGGCAATCTGCCCGGATTTAAGGTCAATTGCACTGAGTAAGCCCCAGCGCGCATCGTCTGTTGGTTCGCTGGCAGCATAGCGGATTGGCTTTTCACCTGCGCTGACTTCAGTTTCGTGCACGCTGTATTTGATCGGGCTGTGCATCGCCGCGACATAAGCCTTTTGCTGCTGTTCATCTACGCTGACTGGCGACCAATTGGCACCACCAAGAATGCCCGGGTAGACAATCGTGCCTTCTGCGCTCGGTTTTTTGAATAGGTTGTGTTGTGGTACAAAGGGTGCCGATTTAGCCAGGAATTGCCCGTTGGCACGGTCATGAATATAGAACCAGCCCGTTTTACTCGCCTGGCCGACTGCAGCAATGGTTTTGCCCTGGTGGTTGTAATTAAACAATACTGGCGGGCTGGCCAAATCATAGCCCCATAAGTCATGTGGTACTTGTTGGTAATGCCATTTGTATTGGCCGGTTTCTGTATCCAGGGCGACCAGCGAAACGGTGTAAAGGTTGTCGCCAGGCCTGGAAACATCATTCATTTGCGGCGACGGATTGCCGGTTCCAAAATACAGGGTGTGGCTAGCAGTATCAATGGCAGGTGTGCTCCAGGCCGAACCGCCGCCAAAACGCGCAGCATCCGGGTAGTCTGGCAGAGCGGCTTGCTCCGCAGCAATATCTCGATCGAATTGATTCCCGTCAGCGGTTTTTGTTGCAAACTGCCCTTCCCAGCCTTGCTTGGGAATGGTGTCAAATTGCCAGACCTGGTGACCGTCATTGACATCAAACGCCGCCAGAAAACCTGGGCGGCCATAGCGTCCGGTGACACCGATTACAGCGCCCAAGGGTGCATCACTGCGCGGGTTGTCGATATGCAGGCCGTAACCAACACCGGTAATACCAATAATGACTTTATGCTGGTATACCACCGGCGCCATAGCGATGCCCACGCCGGTGCCGCCAGTGACTTTACGTGTTTTATTCGGGTCCGAGCCACTTAAAGCATCCTGGTGTTCGGTATTCACCTGGTTGCCTGCTACATCAATATCCCACAGCTTTTGCCCGCTTTGTGCATCCAGTGCGATCAGCCTGGCATCTACCGTGCCGATAAAGACCTTGCCTTCTGCCACGGCGACGCCGCGATTGGCCGGGCCACAGCACATCTGCCAGTCTGCTTTGCGTTCGTGTGTGTATTTCCATAATAGCTTGCCGCTGGCTGCATCCAGGGCTAATACGTGGTTAAACGGCAGGCTGACATACATGATGCCATTCACCACAATTGGCGTGGCCTGAAAGGTTGCCTTCACGCCTGTTTCTATAGACCAAGCTGGTTGCAATTGGGACACATTGTTTTGGTTGATCTGCGACAGCGCTGAAAAACGCTGCGATGCCATATTTAAACCATAACTTGGCCAATCCACCTGGTTATTGTGTTGTGCCTGCGGCTTGGTCGCTTGTGTGCAGGCCAGCAAGAGGCCGCAAATGGTAGCAGTAATGCAACGTGTAATCTGTTTGTGAGGTGCCAGGTTCATATCAAAAGCCCATAAACTATACAGGTTAGTATACACCTTAAAAGTGAGGACTTGCCAAGTGGATTAGCCGATGAAAAAAAATTTAAACCACGAAACTAAATCTAGCCTGAAATGGCCATAGACAGTATCAATTAATTCGTACAATAATAATGAGCATGACAACTAAATCTGAAAAAACACCCATTGGACTCAAGCTGGCCGAGAAGGGAATGTTATCTGATGCGTTAATCCGTCGCGGCATCAGGTCGTTGTGCAAGGACAGGTTGCAGGAGATCGCTGCTGGGGATTGCGAAAGCATGCAGTCCAAGCTGATCCAGTTTATTGAGCAAATGGGCTTGGCTGACATTGCGCCTTTATCTGAAAAAGCCAATGCGCAGCACTATGAAATACCGTCGTCGTTTTACCAGTATTGTCTGGGCATGAACCGTAAATACAGCAGCTGTTTTTGGCAGCATGATACGCAAACACTCGATGAAGCTGAGCAACTGGCGCTAGCGCAAACCTGTTCACATGCATGCCTGGGTGGGCCATTAGCTATATTAGAACTGGGTTGTGGCTGGGGCTCGCTGACCTTGTGGATGGCCAGTCATTATCCTAGTGCGCAGATTACCGGGGTTTCTAACTCAGCCTCGCAACGCGAATATATCTTGCAGCAAGCCAAGGCACGGGGACTGTCGAATATCAATATCATTACCGCAGACATGAATGTGTTTGATACTACGCAAACATTTGACCGCGTGGTCTCTGTAGAGATGTTCGAGCATATGCGCAATTACCAGGCGTTGTATGCACGGGTGGCGCGTTGGCTCAAACCGGATGGTTTGTTTTTTAAGCACATATTCGTGCACAAAGACGCGGTCTATCCATTTGATGTGAAAGCAGATGATGACTGGATGAGTCAGTACTTTTTTAGTGGTGGCATGATGCCCAGTGATGATCTGCCACTGTATTTCCAGGATGACCTGAAAATTGTGAACAAGTGGCGCTGGAACGGCACGCATTATCAAAAAACGGCTAATGCATGGCTTGCCAATATGGATAAACACCATGCTGAACTGACCTCTGTTTTAGAGTCGATTTATGGCAAGGCAGACGCTGAACTCTGGCGTCAACGCTGGCGTATTTTCTTTATGGCATGTGCCGAACTGTTTGGTTTCAATCAAGGCCAGACATGGTGGGTGAGCCACTATCTGTTTTCAAAAAAATAGAAAACACTCGATATGCCAACGCAAAAGTGGATGATCCTTAATTTTCTGGGCTTTCAGTTGTTATGGTGGGTCTGTGTGTTATCCGCAACCTCCCCTGTTGGCGGGCTCGTGCTACTGTTGGTGGCTTTAATTTCAGCCGCTCAATTACACTGGCTCGAAGGTTGGCAGCAAGTTGTGCCCACCCTGCTTGCTGCCACGACAGGCTGCATTCTTGATCAAACCATGCTGATGGCTGGCTGGATCAAGTTTCATCATCAATTGCCGCTAGCGCATGCTGCCGTGCTGCCCCTTTGGATGATGGCATTGTGGTTGGCGTTTGCGAATACACTGAATCTCAGCATGCGCTGGATGCAACAACACTTGTTTATGGCAGCCGTTTTGGGTGCAATTTTTGGTCCTGTTGCCTATTTGGCTGCCGAAAAACTGGGTGCAGTGCGACTGTACTCCACGGTAAGCTTGGTTTTGATCGCCATTGAATGGGCGGTGGCCTTGCCGCTGATGCTGTTGATACGCCGCCGATTTAATCAACATATGGGTATCGCCCTGCCATGATTTACTACTACGCCCTGATCGCTATCCTGACGTTCGCGCTCTGCGGATGGTTATTGAGCTTTGCCACCCGTCACTACAGCCATGTCGATAGTATGTGGAGTTTGTTTATGGCGATCACGGCTTACGTGACAGCGATATTCACTTACGACCTGTCACTGCGCGCCGCGCTGGTAATCACTGCAGTGACATTGTGGGCGCTGCGCCTGAGTATTTTTCTCACCTGGCGCAACTGTGGAAAAGAGGACCATCGCTACGAAACGATACGCATCAACAACGAGCCCTTTTTCGTTTTTAAGAGTGTTTATATTATTTTTGCTTTCCAGGGAGTATTGGCCTGGTTGATTTCCTATCCTGTCTACAGCGCTGTCAGTAGCCATACACCGCTGCAATGGCTGGATTATGCAGGTTTATCTTTATTTGTAATCGGGTTTTACTGGGAGGTGGTTGCCGACTGGCAGCTCATGCAGTTTCGAGCACAGCCCGAGCATGATGCCGCCGTGATGAATCATGGTTTATGGCGATATAGCAGACATCCCAACTATTTTGGTGAGGCCCTCATCTGGTGGGGATTTGCTTTGCTAGCCGCAACGGATGGAAATGTCTTTATTTGGTTTTCGCCCGTTTTAATGACTTTTTTACTGCTCAAATTCAGTGGTGTGTATTTGATGGAGCAGACCATACACAGGCGTAGGCCAGGTTACCGCGAATATGTAGCAACGACCAATGCGTTTATCCCTGGTTTACCAAAAAGCAAGCGGGCTGACCATGATTAAACGCATAACGCTAAGCTTGGCCTTAGCCTATAGCGTGTTGTGCAGTCAGATGGTGCAAGCACAAGAATGGTCATTTGCTGTCTGGCTCGATCAACAGCAGATCGGCACACACCGTTTTAGCTTAGACCAAAACCAACTGCAAAGCCGGGCAGACTTTAAAGTGAAAGTGTTGTTTATCAATGCTTATCGCTACCAGCACCAAGCCGATGAAACCTGGCAAGGTCCATGCCTGAAAAAACTCAGCGCCCATACCGAAGAAAATAAAGCGCGCACCGACGTCACAGGTCAGCAGCAGGATGCGCAGTTCGTGGTGGAGAACAATAGCCGTAAGCAATTCCTGCCTGGCTGCGTGATGACATTTGCTTACTGGAATCCGGAAATTCTCAAGCAAACGCGCTTGCTCAATCCGCAAAATGCAGAGTATCTGGATATCACGGTGACAGATCAGGGGTTTAAAAATATGACCGTCAAAGGGCAAGCTATCAGTGCTCACCAATATTATTTGCAAGGCAGGTTTGAAGGAAAAGACAAGCTGAAAATTACCTTGTGGTATGACCAGAAACAAGAATGGGTGGGACTGGAATCGGTCACGCCAGAAGGATATAAAATTGTTTATAAACTCATTTAATCAATATGATGAATATTTTAGTTAAAGTGATTTGTATCATGATGCTATTGGGATTAAGTGCCTGTCAAAACCTGCCGCCGATCAAAACGGTGCACCAGGTGGATCTGGATCGCTTTATGGGTGACTGGTATGTGATCGCAGCGATTCCTACATTGATCGAAAAGGATCCCTACAGCCCGCATGAACGATATGAAAAAAATGCGGATGGCAGTATTGCGACCACCTTCAGTTTTCGCCAAAGCAGCTTTGACGGACCAGTTAAAACCTATCATCCGACAGGCTATGTGGTGCCTGATAGCGGTAATGCTGAATGGCGGATGCAGTTTTTATGGCCATTCAAGTCTGAATATTTAATCGCCTACCTGAGTGACGATTACCAGCACACCATTATTGCCAGAAATAAGCGCGACTATGTCTGGCTGATGTCGCGCATGCCACACCTGGACAAGGAAACTTACACCAATCTGGTTTCAAGGATTGAGGCGATGGGCTATGACGTGCGCAAATTGCGCGTTTTTCCGCAGCAAGATTCCCATACAAAATAAACCAACAATAATACGCATGAGACTTTGGAGAGAGGTATCACGATGCAACAGAGAACGCATGGCCTGCTCTGGCGGCTGATAGGCTGGCTGGATAATCAGCAATACCAGCCCCCGGCATATGCCAATGCTGAGAGCATAGACTGGTGGCGGGTATTGCCTTTTGTCGCGCTGCATATTGCCTTGCTTGCTCTGTTATGGGTCGGTTGGAGCCCATTTGCCGTCATGTTTGCTTTGTTGATGTATGTGGTGCGCATGTTTGCCGTGACGGGGTTTTATCATCGTTATTTTGCGCACAAAACCTTTCAAACTTCGCGCATTGCACAATTTTTGTTTGCATTAATTGGTGCGATGGCCGTGCAGCGAGGCCCGTTGTGGTGGGCGGCACATCATCGCAGCCACCATGTACATGCCGATCAGCCGCAAGATATACACTCCCCTCACCAGCATGGCTTTTTATGGAGCCACCTGGGCTGGTTTTTAAGTCATGCCAACTTTAAAACACAGGTGGATCGTGTCCGTGAGTTGACTCGATTCAAAGAGCTCTGCTGGCTGGATCGTTTTGATAGCCTGGTCCCTATTGCGCTGGCATTTGGCTTATTTGGCCTGGGCGAGCTGCTCAGTCAGTATGCGCCTGGATTGCAGACAAATGGCTGGCAGCTATTGGTGTGGGGATTTGTCGTGTCTACGATTGCTTTGTATCACGCCACATTTTGCGTCAACTCGCTGGCCCATGTCTGGGGCAGCCGTCGTTATGCCACACGTGACCACAGCCGCAACAATTTGCTGATCGCTATTTTCACTCTGGGCGAAGGCTGGCATAACAATCACCACCATTTTCCGGGCTCAGCCAAACAGGGGTTTTATTGGTGGGAGATTGATTTCACCTACTATGGCTTAAAGGTGCTGGAGGCCATGGGACTCATCTGGAACCTCAAGCAAGTGCCGGTCGACGTGCGTGATCAACGTGCGGTAGAAAGGCCTTAATCCATGGGGTTGAATATCGCAATCATCGGTGGCGGCATTGCTGGTAACACCCTTGCCTACCATTTGCATCAACAGCACCAGATTACCCTGTTTGAAGCCAATGACTATATTGGCGGACATACGCATACCCACCAGGTAGAAGTTGGTGGCGAAACCCATGCAGTAGACACCGGTTTTATTGTTTTCAATGATAAAACCTACCCGCAATTTGAACACCTGCTGCGTGAAGCTGGCGTTGCCTGGCGTGATAGCAGCATGAGTTTCAGCGTGCGTAACGAGTTAACCGGTCTTGAGTACAATGGCACCACGTTTAACAGCCTGTTTGCGCAGCGGCGAAATTTACTCTCCCCGGCGTTTTACCGCATGGTGCGCGATATCCTGCGCTTTAACAAACAGTCTCTCAGCCTGTTAGCCCCTGGGACAGAAATCGCGCTCGGCGAATATTTGCAACAGCATGGATATTCCCGGCAATTTATCCGCGATTACATTATCCCTATGGGTGCAGCTATCTGGTCTACCGATGCCGAGCAAATGCTGCAATTTCCTGCGCGCTTTTTTGTGCGGTTTTTTCACCACCATGGCATGCTCACTATAGAACAGCGGCCCCAATGGCGGACCATCGTTGGCGGTTCTGCGGCCTATCTGCAAAAGCTAACGGCTGGTTACCGTGATCGCATCGAGCTCAATTGTCCAGTGGCGTCAGTGCAGCGGCATGCACAAGGCGTGACGCTAAACACCAAAAACGGCCAGTCGCTCACGTTTGACTATGTGTTTTTTGCCTGCCATAGCGATGAAGCCCTGCGTATTCTGGGCGTGGAGGCGACTGCTGCCGAGTCTGACATCCTGGCCGCGATTCCTTACCAGGATAATACGGTGTATCTGCATACCGATGCGCGTTTGATGCCCAAGCGCAAGCTTGCCTGGGCGGCGTGGAATTACCATGTTACGCCGAGCCCGAGTGGCAAGGTACAAGTCACCTACAATATGAATATTCTGCAAGGCATACAATCCGCTGAGCCTTTACTGGTCACACTCAACTATACCGATGCGATTGATCCGGCCAAAATCATTAAAAAATTGCATTATCGGCATCCGCTTTATACTCTGCAAGGCGCACGTGCGCAGGCCAGACATGCCGATATCAGCGGCCACAACCGCACAGGCTACGCCGGTGCCTATTGGCGCAACGGATTTCATGAAGACGGCGTCGTCAGTGCATTGGCTGCCATTGATCATTTCAAGGTGGCAATGCGATGACTGCCCCAGGCATGCCTCAACGAGTAACGCATAGCGCCATCTACACCGGATGGGTCAGCCATCAGCGTTTGCAGCCCAGGCTGCATGGCTTTAAATACCGCTTATTCATGCTTTACCTGGATTTGGAAGAGTTGCCATTATTGTTTGAAAACAATCGATTATGGTCATATCTTAAACCGAACTTAGCTTACTTTAGACGTGAGGATTATTTAGGCGCCACTGACAAACCACTGGATCTTTGTGTGCGTGACCTGGTAGAGCAACACACCGGCCAACGACCTTTAGGGCGCATAGGTTTGCTCACCCATGGCCGTTATTGGGGCATTTGCTTTAACCCGGTCAGTTTTTATTACTGCCACGATCAGGCTGGTGAATTACAGGCAATTGTCAGTCATATCACCAATACACCGTGGAAAGCGCAATTTGCGTATGTGCATGATGTGAAGCAAGACCGGTCACTGTTATTTAAACTACAAAAAAGCTTTCATGTGTCGCCTTTTATGCCTATGGATATTCAATATCAATGGCAGTTTTCACCGCCTGATGCGACGCTCAGTGTCCATATGCAAAGTTGGCAGCAAGCGCAGGCCATGTTTTATGCCACATTAAAACTGCAACGCCAGCCCTGGCAAGCCAGCACGTTGAACAGGCTGTTGTTCAGTTATCCATGGATGACCCTGAAAGTCATTGTGGCGATCTACTGGCAAGCACTACGCCTATGGCTTAAAAGAACGCCTTTTTATTCACACCCTGACCAGCATTCCCGTTTTGGAGACTGACCATGAAGTCTGAACTTTCTTCGACTCCCATCATCATGGATACACTGACTGCACCGCTCAAATCTAAAAGCCGTGCCAGATGGGTAGCCACATTGGCCAAATCGCAAGTGCTCAAACGTCTGGCCAGCTTGAAACTGGGCCAACTCACGGTGATTGATGGCATTGAGAAATATGTGTTTGGTCAAGCATCGACACAAGCACCTGTCGCAACCATCACCATTTTGGATTCACGCTTTTATGGTGAAATTGCCTTCGGTGGCAGTATTGGCGCCGGTGAGGCTTATATGCTGGGTTACTGGCAGGCGGATTCACTCACCAATGTCATTCGCTTGATGGTACTGAATCAAGCGGTGACTGATAAGTTGGAGGGCGGCTATCAGTGGCTGAGCAAACCGCTACTCAAGCTGTTTCATTGGCTGAATAGTAATAGCGAAGCTGGAAGCCAAAAAAATATTGCGGCGCATTATGACCTGGGTAACGATTTGTTCAAGCTGTTTCTGGATCCGAGCATGATGTATTCGTCGGCGATTTTTGATACAGAGGCGACGACACTGCAAGCAGCGTCAGCACGTAAGTTACAGGTCATTTGCGACAAGTTGCAACTGACCGCTCATGATCATGTGCTTGAAATAGGCACTGGCTGGGGCGGGTTTGCTATTTATGCGGCCAAACACTATGGATGCAGAGTCACCACCACGACCATTTCTGAGCAACAATATGTGTTGGCAAAAGCACACATTGCCGCTGAGGGCTTACAGGCGCAGATTACGCTACTCAAGCAAGATTACCGGCAATTGCAAGGGCAGTATGACAAGCTGGTTTCGATTGAGATGATAGAAGCGGTCGGGCACCAGTATTACGATACTTATTTTAGTAAGGTCAGCCAACTGCTAAAGCCTGATGGCGTGGCTTTGATTCAGGCCATCACTATTGCCGACCAGCGTTATGACAGTGCGATTCGTTCGGTAGACTTTATCCAGCGTTATATTTTCCCGGGCTCTAACATCCCCTCCAATACTGCCATGCTGGCCAGTATGACCCGTAGCAGCGATTTGCGATTGGTGGATTTGCAGGATATCGGCCTGCACTACGCCACTACCTTGCGCCACTGGCGGGAGAATTTTTTTGCCCATATAGAAGCAGTGAGAAAATTGGGCTATAGCGAAGTGTTTATTCGCATGTGGGATTTTTATTTAAGTTATTGTGAGGGCGGATTTGCCGAGTGTGCGCTGGGTGATGTGCATCTGTTAATGGCCAAGCCCGGCTACCGTGCGTTAATCCGAGTCTAGCACCGCAAAAGTGCAGGCATGGTAAACTTGCGTGCATGAGCACGCATGCAGTTTTAGAGTGGCGCAACGGTTTGCCCTACTCCACACAGTTCGATGATGTTTATTTCTCAGTCAACCCGGATCACCCACAGCATGGGCTGGCTGAAACGCGTCATGTCTTTCTGCAACACAACCAGTTACAGGCAAGATGGCAGCAATTGCCGACCGACCGCCCCAGCCATTTTGTGATTGTTGAAACCGGTTTTGGCAGTGGCCTCAACTTCTTGGCAGCCTTGCAATTGTGGCAACAAACGGCCCCTGCCTCAGCCCATTTACACTTTGTCAGTATTGAAATTGCGCCATTTACCTTGCAAGACCTGCAGATGGCGCATGCACATTTCCCAGAGCTCGCTGCCATGAGCCAGGCTTTATGCCAGCAATATCATTTGCTGCAACCAGGCATTAATCAGCTGGAACTACCTGCATTCTCTGCCAGTTTGACCTTGCATATCGGCGATAGCCAGCAGATATTACCGCAGCTACAACTGCAGGCTGACGCCTGGTTTTTGGATGGATTTGCCCCGGCGAAAAACCCTCAAATGTGGCAGCCTTATTTATTTGAATGTATGGCCAGATGCGCCCATGCCGGGACCACATTTGCCACGTTTACCAGTGCAGGACTGGTCAAGCGTGGTTTGCAAGCGGTTGGCTTTCAGGTTGAAAAAACACGCGGATTTGGCAAAAAACGTGAAATGTTATGCGGCGCATGGCCGCTATCCGAACAGTCCGCTGCAGCATTGCCTAAAGTGGCGATTATTGGGGCCGGTATTGCTGGATCTAGTACCGCCTGGCAGTTAGCCGGTTTAGGCTGCGAGGTGCATGTGTTTGAACGTGCCGCGCAGATTGCCAATGGCGCCTCTGGCAATCCCCGAGGCATGCTCTACCCCAGGCTGAATGCCGAAAAACCACAAAATGATCAATTGGCATGGCGCAGCTATAGTTTTAGTGTGCGGCATTATGCCAGTCTTAATTTGGGTGAAGAGGCTTTTCAAGTCTGTGGTTTGTTACAG
This sequence comes from Methylophilus sp. 'Pure River', assembly GCF_046765995.1. Lineage (NCBI taxonomy): Bacteria > Pseudomonadati > Pseudomonadota > Betaproteobacteria > Nitrosomonadales > Methylophilaceae > Methylophilus > Methylophilus sp. 'Pure River'. The sequence continues at coordinate 36,062 of NZ_JBKOUE010000012.1, forward strand.
CTGGGGAGTAACCCGCGCGAGCATAAGCGGGTACAAAAAGTGGCCAGCCGCTATGCAGCATTAGGCTTGTTGCAACAACTCGATGCGGCCCAGGCCAGCGTGCAGGCTGGGGTTAGTCTGACGCATGATTGCCTGTACTTTGCTGCGGGTGCCTGGGTGAATCCAGCCACAGCCTGTGCGCGAATGATGGACCATGCCAATATTACGCTGCATCTGCAGCAGGATATTCGTCAATTGTCTCTACAAAAACGAGGTTGGCAGCTGAGTCATCAGGCTGGAGCAATCAATGAATACTTTGATGCTGTGATTGTCTGCAATGCGGCAGACGCGGCCAAGCTATTGCCTGATAGTGGCATGTGGCTGAATCCGGTGCGCGGCCAGATGGGCATGATTGCCGGGCAACCATCTATGCAGGCCCTCAAGGTCGTGTTATGTGGCGATGGTTATTTGACGCCCTTGTTTAAAGGTCAACATGCGATGGGGGCTACTTTTGCCCCGGGTGATTGTAGCACCGAGGTGCGCGAGCAGGATAACTTGAGTAATCTCGACATGGTGGGCAAGTTAAGTCCGCATTTTGATCATGTCAGCGCCGCAGACGTGACTTATGCGCGCGCATCGTCCAGGTGCGGTTCACCGGACTATTTGCCTTATGTCGGGCCTGTGCTGCCGACAGCAACGTTGAATGCACAAGAGGCGGCTATTAGCGATTTTGCAGCATTACCTGCGCCGCAAGGTTTATATGTGCATGTCGCGCATGGCAGCAAAGGCCTGATGACAGCGCCTTATTGTGCTGCCATGCTGGCCAGGCGCTTGTTAAGCGACTTTGGCGCCAGATTGCCGCAACTGACAGAAGACAGCTTCTGGTATGGATTGCACCCACAGCGTCATTTATTCAAGCAACTGGGTTGGAAGTCATTGCTCAACCCCTTCAATGATCAGGCACCAGCATGAATGACAGCATTCAGCAGTTAAAGCAGCAATTGGTGCGCACGCCACAAGACCCTGAGCTGTATTATGAACTGGGGCGACACTACCTGACACTTAAGCAAGCTGAGGATGCAGAACAGGCATTTCTTCAGGCGCTACGGTGGGCGCCGGATCATCCGCAAATATTGATGCAACTCGGCAACGTCGCCAGTTTGCGCGGGAATGAGGCTGCCGCTGCGCAATATTTCAGGCAATCCTTGGCACAAGATGTGCAACAGGCCGATGTACATTTTAACCTGGCGAATAGCCTGCGCAAGCTGGGTGACAATGCCCTGGCGATTCAACATTACAAGCATGCTCTGGCTCTGGCACCTGACGATGCCGAGTGTCACAACAACCTGGGCAATGCTTACCGTGAACAAGGCCAGCTGGATTTAGCCGTAGCGGCGTATGCACAGGCGATCAAGCTGGATCCTCACCTGCTACATGCCAAAGTGCACTGGATTCATCAAAAACAACATATGGCAGACTGGCAAGGGCTGGATACTGCCATTGCCGAGGTGCGTGCTGCATTAACGCACAATCCCCAGGCGCAGATTCCGCCTTTTGCGTTTTTGGCGATGCCGGGTACCACGGCGACAGAGCAACTGGCATGCGCAAGCAATTGGGCGCAGTTGCATTATGGCCATATCCAGCCCCTGGCAGCTTCTCCACAGGCTAGCCAAACAGTCAATCAGCAGCGCATCAAAGTCGCCTACCTGTCTTCTGATTTCCGCCGTCACCCACTGGCTTATTTAGTCACGGATGTGATTGCTGCGCATGATCCATACCAGTTTGAAGTATTTTTATATAGCAACAGCAAAGACGACCACTCAGATGAGCGTCTCGCCTTGTTTGCCGCAGCCAATCATTGGGTAGATATCACCAGCATGGCAGACGCTGCAGTCGCTTCACATATGCAGCGCATGGGGATAGATGTCCTGGTTGATTTAACGGGCTATACGCAAAATAGCCGTAGCGGCGTCGCCGCCTACCGCCCTGCCCGCATCCACATTAATTGGCTGGGCTATCCCGGCAGTATGGGCCTGGTGAATGGCAGGCCATTATTTGATGCCATTATTGTAGATAACACCTTGAACGCCGTGGCGTTGGCCGAGCAGCCCGTGGTATTGCCATGCTATCAGGCAAACAATGCACAACGCCCCATGGCTGAGGCTGGTACACGCGAACAGCATGGCTTGCCTGCACAGGGTTTTGTGTTTTGTTGCTTGAACCAGAGTTTTAAAATCACACCGGATGTGTTTACTGGCTGGATGCGTATTCTGCAGCAAGTGCCAGATGGTGTTTTGTGGCTATTGCAATGTAACCAGTGGGCCACACGGCATCTGCAACAGCAGGCGCAAGCCGCTGGCATTACTGCCAATCGATTGGTGTTTGCGCCACGCACCAACATTGCGCAGCATATTGCCAGGCAGCAACATGCCGACCTGATGCTGGATACTGCGCCTTATAACGCGCATACCACCGCTAGTGATGCTTTATGGCAAGGGATTCCCCTGCTTACGCTGGCTGGCGACACGTTCCCGGCCAGGGTAAGTGCCAGTTTGCTCAAACATATCGGGCTGGATGAATGCATTTGTGCCGACTGGGCGACGCTTGAACAGCGCGCTATCACTTTGGCGCATGATGCAAGCGCACTGGCATTGCTCAAGTCTAAAGTGAAAAGCCAGGCTGGTGTGCTGTTTGAGCCGCACACATTCTGCCTGCAACTGGAGCAGGTTTATCGGCAATTGCTGTCTCGCGCTTAGTCAGACTCGCCGACACTGACAGATAATATGCCTGCGGCAATAATGCAACAGCCGCCTATCATTTCCATCGCTGACATTGTTTCGTGCGCCAGAAAATAGGCTGCAACCGCTGCAACAATCAACTCAGTCATAAACAAGACGGATGCCTGAATCGCCGGAATTTTAGTCACGCCATATTGCACTAGCAAGGTCGCTGAAACCAACAATAAGGCAATCACCAATAGCGTGATAGCCACTTGTGAAGTGAAGAGTGATGCCGTCATAAATGCAAGGCCAGCGATGCCAGATTGCCAGAATAATACCAATAGGGATAAGCCAAAGACGCCCAGCCACACCAGCATGCCTTTAGCTGCAATCGTCAAATGTGTGGAAAAGCGGGTCATGACATTGGTTAAAGAGAAACCAATCCCTGCAGAGAGTGCCAGCCAGTCCGAGGTGGATTGCGGCCAGGGCCACATCCATTGTCCGTTGGTTAGCATTAAAACGGCGCCCAGTAGTGATAATGCAATGGCCAGCAGCTGCGGTTGATGCCAGGGCTCATGCAGCCAAACTCTCGCCAGTAACAAGGTCCACAGTGGCGACAAGTAAAATAGCAGCATTACCCGCATGACTTCACCGTCAATAATCGCCAGCACATAGGCCAGGTTGGTCCAGCCTGCAATCAGGCTCAACCAATAGGCAGAGGCCGGGACTTGCAGGATGCATGTGAAGCGTCGCCAGAACAGCATGCCACCTATCAACAACGCCAGGCTATAACTCAATAAACTGGACTGCACACCAGACAAGCCGATATCGTTGAGCAGGCGGTAGGGATACCAGATAACACCCCAGCACAACGCACCATAGATCAATGCTGCTGAGGCCGTATATTTTTGCCCGGAAGCTTTTTGTTTATGTGACAGGCTCACTTATAATACACACCTATGAATCCAAATTTAAACCTACTCCAGCCTTATCCTTTTCAACGCTTGCGCGATCTGTTTCAAGGCCTGACGCCTAATCCGGCGTTTAGCCCTGTCAACCTGTCGATTGGTGAGCCTAAACACGCCACACCGAGTATCATTAGTGGCGCACTCGCCAGCAACCTGGGGGGATTGGCCAGTTATCCTACCACAATCGGCATACCAGCCTTGCGTGAAGCGATTAATCAGTGGTTGCAACGTCGCTATAGCATACCGGCACTCAATATCGATAAAGCGATTCTTCCGGTCAATGGCAGTCGAGAAGCCTTGTTTGCATTTGCGCAAGCGGTGGTCGATACCAGTGTTACCCAGCAACCAGTCGTGATTTCGCCTAACCCGTTTTACCAGATTTATGAAGGTGCCGCCTTTTTGGCCGGTGCGCAACCCTACTTTATCAACACCACGCCAGACAACGACTTTGTCATGGACCTGACACAAGTGCCGGTGGATATCCTCAAGCGTACACAACTAGTGTTTGTATGCAGCCCGGGTAACCCGTCCGGCAAGGTCATGGATATCCAGGCTTGGAAAACCCTGTTTGAACTGTCTGACCAATATGGGTTTGTCATTGCGTCGGATGAGTGTTACTCAGAAATCTATTTTGATGAAAATAACCCACCAGTAGGTGCCTTGCAGGCTGCGCATCAGCTTGGGCGCGACTTTAGCCGTGTCGTCATGTTCAGCTCGCTGTCCAAGCGATCAAACGTACCAGGCATGCGCTCGGGTTTTGTCGCGGGCGATGCTGATATTGTTGAAAAGTTTGCCTTGTATCGCACCTATCATGGCTGCGCCATGAACCCGGCCGTGCAGGCAGCCAGTGTCGTCGCCTGGAATGATGAGACGCATGTGATTCATAATCGTGCGTTATACAGTGAAAAATTCAGCGCTGTGACGCCCTTGTTGCAACAGGTATGGCCACACACACAATTGGCAGATGCCGCGTTCTATCTATGGATTAATACGCAACAAGACGATACAGCCGTTGCCCGGCAGCTATATCAGGAATTAAATATCACAGTGTTGCCAGGCTCTTTCCTGGCACGTGAGGCGCATGGCCTTAACCCTGGCAAGGGCTTTATTCGCATGGCGTTGGTGGCGTCGACAGACGAAACCATTGCCGCCGCGCAAAGGATTAAAGGCTACCTTAAGTAGCGCATGCGTTTGCGTTAAAAACAAAAAAGCCGGTTGCAAATGCAAACCGGCTTTTTTGTTGCAAGCAAAAATTAAGCAAATTTTCTGCGAGCGATCAAACCAATGATACCTAAACCAACCAGCATCAAAGCGTTGCTTTCTGGTTCTGGTACTGGCACGGTTTCGTGTGCAGTAAATGTCAGTTTGTTTGACAAGGTCACATTCAATGCACCAGGGTTAAATTTAAACTGGTAGTCATTGCCAGCCATCAGGTCAACAAACGTAAACGTCGTTGTTGAGCCAAACGTCAAAGCTGGAATGCTATACGAAGTAATCAGTGTACTAGTTGAATCATACAGGCTAAAACTAGAGCCAACGCCAATGCCTAACAAGGCTTTAAAGTCTACAGTGACTGTAGAGTCAGAGCTCAGGTCAAACGTGTAAACATCAGGCAACCAGAATGCGCCAACTTGCAGCAATGATTGCTCGACGACTGGACCTGCATTCAGGTCACCCAAGTCAGTTACGTTTGTTGTTGCAAACGCCTGCTGGGAGAAACTGATGGCGGACACCAACGCCATAGATCCCAAAATATTAGATACTTTCATACCCTCTCCTCAATTAAAAAAACAATAAACCTTTAATTAGGCTGAATGTGATTTACGCAATGACACCAGACCCATCATGGTCAGGCCAACCAGCATCAACAGACCCAAATCTGGTTCTGGCACTGGAGTACTCACATTAAAGCTTAAATAATATTGACCGCCACTAAAACCATCTGCTGAGCCAGTCACACGTAACTGGTACAGGCCTGGGGTCAGGATGGATGGCGTAGTCACCAAATTGTTGTCCACATCATAGAGACCATAGCTAAAGGTGTCATTGATGATGTTGTATGAGGCATCTTCAATTTCTGTAATCAGGAAAGACAATTTACCTGCCACTTGCATATCCAGGTCATAGATATCGCTGAAGGTGAAGGTATCATCGACACCAGCATCGCGGTTAACAGTCGCCAGGTAATCCGTGGTGCCATAGCTTAAAGTGAGGCTGGTGGCGTTGGCATGGCCAGCAAATGCAAACAAAGCTGCAGAAACGATTGATATTTTTTTCAACCAATGCATAAACATGGTATTTCTCCTCGGTACAGTTAATTATTAGCCATCTTATTATGTCGTCGGGCTTATTTATATAGCCCATATTGGCCAATCATTTTTTCTTGTTATTGATTAATAAGCAAAAATGAGGCCAAGTGTGTAAGCAATCGTAACCACATGATTTTATTTATATATTTATGTGATAACCATTTAAGTGATGTGGCGATGTGTTTGCTTTGCACCACTTTTCGGAACCTGATGCTTGTAATGCACCATTTCAATGCACTGTATTTTACAGCGCCTTTACAAAAAGTAGCAAAAGAATTTGTCAGAAATATGACAAATATGCCGATATTTCTGACATGTGAAGTGCTTTATAGCGATGCGAGTTGCTGTAATACCTTGTTTACCAACGCTTGCGCCGCGATCACGGAGTCGCTTTCGGCATAACACCGTAACTCAGGTGCATTACCAGACGGGCGTAAATGAACGATGTTGCCTGACTGACAGGTCACTCTAAGGCCATCCGTGGCGTCAATACTGGAAACCGTTTCATCCAGATTCAGTGCTTGCAACATTTGTTGTGCTGAACTGGACCAGTTTTCAAGCAAGGCCTTACTTTTTGCTGTTGCAAAATTTTGCAGGCGATCACTAGCCGTATACCGTTGCGGCAATGAGGCCACCAACGCAGAAAGCGGTTGGTTTTGGCGTTTTGATTGTGCCAGCAGACAGACCACAGGCAATACTGCATCACGGGTTGGCAGTGGCGCCAATGTTGGGTAGGCCGGCACGGTTGAGCCTAACAAGAAGCCACCGTTAGCTTCAAAACCGGCCACGCTGCTGGCGCCGTTTTCTTGCAACGTTTCCATGCCAGCAATTACATAAGGCGAACCTATACGTGTGCGTGTGACTTGCTTAAATGCGCCACTGGCCTCGATGGCCGTGTTACAACTGACAGGCACCGCCAGATGCGTGATGTTGAGTGCCTGAGCTGTCAGCAACCCCACAATATCACCGCGTAACCACTGCCCTTTTTCATCGCTCATTAATGGCCGGTCGCCATCACCATCGGTTGAGATAATCGCGTCTACAGAATATTCCTTGGCCCAGTTCAGTCCCTTTTGCATATCCTCTGCAGAAACGGCTTCTGTATCAATTGGGACAAAGGTATCCGAGCGCTCTAGGCAAATGACTTCGGCGCCCAATTCTCCCAGCAGTTGTGGCATCAAATCACGGCCAACGCTGGAGTGTTGGTACACTGCCAGTTTTTGGCCCGCGAGTGCGCCCTCGCCCAGCAAGTCTTTATAGCGCTGGATATACGCATTTCTGGCCACAGGATTTTCTGCAGGCAACGCAGATAATATCCCGGCAAATGGCTGCAACTCACATACCAGCATCGCGCTTTCGTCGGCCTTGCTGATTTCACCGTCAGGACGGTAGAACTTGAGGCCATTACGGTCAAATGGAATGTGGCTGCCGGTCACCATGATGCCTGGGATTTGTTGCATCTGCGCAAACAAGGCAAGCGCCGGAGTGGGAATCGCCCCGCAAAAAATGACTTCCAGGCCGAGTTGTTCAAGCATATTGGCACAAGCGACAGCAATATTCGGGCTGCTAGGACGCAAGTCAATGGCAATCGCCACCTGCTTAAAGTTAAAAGACTGCTTGAGTGTCTGGATAAATGCTTGCGTGTAAGCTGCACACACTCCGTCTGTCATGGCAGTCACCAATCCTCTGGCACCACTGGTGCCAAAGGCCACACCGCTTTGCTGCATCACTGCTTGTAACACATCAGTACCTTGCATCTTAGTTGCGGCCATAGGTATCTTCATAACGGACAATATCATCTTCGCCCAGATAGCTGCCAGATTGCACTTCAATCAAATGCAATGGTAATTTGCCTGGGTTTTCCAAGCGATGCGTGGAGCCAATCGGGATGTAGGTCGATTCATTTTCGGTGAACAGCTTGGTCTGGCCATCGACGGTAATCATGGCTGACCCGCTCACGACCACCCAGTGCTCGGCGCGATGATGGTGCATTTGCAGCGACAGTTTCTCACCAGGTTTGACCATAATCCGCTTCACCTGGAAGCGCTCGCCAACATCAATGCCTTCGTACCAGCCCCATGGGCGATAAACGCGTGGATGCATTTGATGCTCAGTACGGCCACTGGCCTTAAGGTGGTCGACAATATTTTTCACATCCTGCGCACAGTCCCGATGCGCAACCAGCACAGCATCTCCGGTTTCTACAATCAGCAAGTCCTCCACGCCAACAGCTGCGACAAATCTGTGTTCAGCGCGTATTAGCGTATTCGTCACATTTTTAAGAAACACATCGCCACGTATTGCGTTACCAGACGCATCATTGGGCTGTACGTCTTTTAAGGCAGTCCAAGAGCCGACATCATTCCAACCCATGCTTGCCGGGACAACCGCCGCCAACTTGGTTTTTTCCATTACTGCGTAGTCAATCGAATCTGAAGGTGATTCAGCAAATGAAGCTTCGTGCAACCGCACAAAATCAAGATCCTTGTAGCTTTGCTCAACCGCTTGAGTCACAGCGCTCACCATGGCAGGAGCGTATTGTTGTAACTCGGCCAGGAATACAGTTGGTTTAAACAAAAACATACCGCTATTCCAGTTGAAGTTGCCAGCGTCCAGATATTGCTGTGCGGTGACAGCATCTGGTTTTTCTACAAAGCGCGCCACCTCAAAACAGCCATCCGCAGTAGCCAGGGCATTGCCGGACTGAATGTAGCCATACCCCGTTTCAGGCTGCGTCGGCTCAATACCAAACGTCACCAGTTTGCCCTGCTCGGCAGCAACGCTGGCACGGCGCACGGCGGCTTCAAAGGCCACCACATCGGTAATCACATGGTCGGCAGGCAATACCAGCATCAAGACATCTTTATCTTTTAAAGCAATGGCTGCTGCAGCGATGGCTGGTGCCGTGTTACGTGCCACGGGCTCCAGTACAATCGCTTCAGGGTTTAAATTAACCTGACGCAGTTGCTCCGCGACCAAAAAGCGGTGGACGTTACCACAAACAACAATCGGAGGCTCAATTTCAGCCCAACTGGATAAACGCAATAATGTCTCTTGTAGCATGGTGTTTTCGCTGACCAATGGCAAGAGCTGCTTAGGCAACACTGCGCGGGACAATGGCCACAATCGCGTCCCGGAACCACCAGAAAGAATCACTGGAACAATTTTCATCTTTATCAACCTTATAGCTGTATTTTGAATGCGTTAATTTGACTGTTTGCGTTCCCACTGCCAGGCATGTGAGACGATGGTATCCAATGCGGTATAGGTCGGTTGCCAAGCCAAAATGCTTCTTGCACGCTTGGCATCTGCTACCAGTCGAGCCGGATCGCCCTCGCGTCGCGGACCGTTAATCACAGTCACCTGCTTTCCTGACACTTTCTGAACAGCATCAATCACCTCCTGCACCGAGAATCCTGAGCCGTTGCCCAAGTTAAAGCGGTCACTGCTACCGCCTTTGGTTAAATACTCCAGCGCGGCCAGGTGGGCAGAACACAAATCGACAATGTGGATGTAGTCGCGAATGCAGGTGCCATCTGGCGTATCATAATCGCGGCCAAATACCTGAATATTGTCACGGCGTCCGGAGGCGGCTTGCAAGATTAATGGAATCAGGTGTGTTTCCGGATCATGGCGCTCACCCAGCTGCCCTTCAGGATCAGCGCCTGCTGCATTAAAATAACGCAAGCAGACTGAGCGTAAATCGAACGCTTTGTCATAGTCAGCCAGCACTTGTTCAATCATCCACTTTGAGCGCCCATAAGGATTTAATGGGCGATTAGGATGAGCTTCATCAATCGGCACGTAATCAGGTTCACCAAACACTGCGGCAGTCGAGGAAAAAATAAACTTCTTCACCTCAAACTCGAGCATGACATCCAGCAGGTTCAAAGTGTTAGTGACATTATTGCGGTAATAAATGTCCGGCTTGCGCACAGATTCGCCTACCTGGATATAAGAGGCAAAGTGCATCACTGCTTCAGGCTGATACTGTTCAAATACCTGATGCAAGCCCTGCGTATCTGCCAGGTCGCCTTCAACAAACGTACCGCCCAGTACCGCATCCCGATGGCCACTGGATAAATTATCCAGCGTGATGACCTCATGGCCTGCACCCAGCAACATTTTTACCATATGGGAGCCAATATAACCTGCCCCGCCAACCACTAACACACGCATAGTTCTATCCAGAAATGATTAATCGCTGCCAAACAGGTCACGGGTATATACTTTGCCTACAACATCAGCCAATTCCTTGGCTTGCCTGTTAGCAATAATGACATCCGACATCTGCTTGAACTGGTCAAGATCTTTAATGACTTTAGAGTGGAAAAACTCGGACTCTTCCAGCACCGGTTCATACACCACCACCTCGATGCCTTTGCCTTTAATCCGTTTCATAATGCCCTGAATGGAGGATGCCCTGAAGTTGTCAGAACCAGCCTTCATAATCAAACGATAAATACCAACCACTTTCGGTTTTTTCTTGATAATGCTATCGGCGACAAAGTCTTTGCGAGTGGTATTGGCCTCCACAATAGCGTTGATCAGGTTTTGCGGCACTTGTGAATAGTTGGCCAGCAACTGTTTGGTGTCTTTAGGCAAGCAGTAACCGCCATAACCAAAGGATGGGTTGTTGTAGTGATTGCCAATGCGTGGATCCATACACACGCCTTCAATAATCTGGCGGGTATTCAGGCCGTGTGTCTCAGCATAAGTGTCCAGCTCATTAAAATAAGCGACACGCATGGCCAGGAAGGTATTGGCAAACAGCTTGATCGCTTCAGCCTCTGAGCTATTGGTTAATAAAATAGCTGCATCTGGCTTCAGGCAATTGTCTTTGAGCAAATTGGCAAATTTTTGCGCACGGTCTGACACCTCACCCACTACAATCCGCGATGGATACAAGTTATCGTAAAGCGCTTTGCCTTCGCGTAAAAACTCAGGCGAAAAAATCAGGTTGTTGCAATTGAGTTCAGCGCGGATTTTTTCCGTATAGCCCACGGGAATGGTGGATTTAATGACCATCACCGCATCTGGGTTGATTGCCATCACATCTTTAATCACCGCTTCTACGGACTTCGTGTTGAAGTAATTAGTCTCAGCATCGTAGTCTGTTGGGGTCGCAATCACCACAAACTCAGCATTTTTATAAGCCTCGTTTTTATCGGTAGTCGCTTTAAAGTTTAGCTGCTTATTTGCTAAAAAATCTTCAATCTCACGGTCAACAATCGGTGACTTTTTCTGATTCAGCAGTGCAACCTTCTCCGGCACAATGTCTAGCGCAACCACTTCATTTTTTTGAGCCAATAAAACGGCCAACGACAACCCTACATAACCAGTACCCGCAATTGCAATTTTCACAGTGGCTCCTTCAATATTTCTAAACTAAATTCTTTTTGTGACACCGTTATTTTTTCATCCACTCACGGATAAACAGCCGGGGGAAAATAATGGCATCTACTGCATATCTTTTGACCAGGCGTTTGGGCTCGGAGCACATTCTGTGCAGCCATTCGAGGCCAGTCTTGCGCATCCACATTGGCGCTCTTGGTTTATTGCCAGCCAGAAAGTCAATGGTGGCACCTACGCAGAGTGCTACTTTAACGGGGAGCTTGTGTGCATGTTTTTCTACCCAAATCTCTTGCTTGGGTGCGCCCAGGCCAATCACCAGTAAGTCTGCTTTAGCCTCTGCAACAGATTGGCAGATACGATCACAATAGGCTGGATCTTTTTCAAAGCCGAAATCCGGGCTCAAAATCCCGACCACTTCGACCATCGGCCAAGTTGCTTTTATGTTAGCGGCAGCCACCTCACCAACGCCGGGCATGGCACCGAGCAGGTAAATTCTCAAGGGTAGTTGCTGCTGTTGAAAGCGTTCAAAAATATTCGGGACAAGGTCACTGCCAGGAACCGTTTCAGGCAGTGCTTTTCCCAGAATTCTGGAGGCCAGCACTACTGGGCGGCCGTCTGCAACTACCATGGCAGCATGGTCATAAGCCTGTTTAAACGCGGGATTTTTTTCAAGCAGCACAACGTGGTCGACGTTAGGGGTTACGACATATTTACAGTCGTTGTCTCCAAACTGCAGCCACTCCTGTAACACATCAATAGCGCCATTCATCGAGAACTTGTGAATGGTGATTCCAAACATTTCTATGGTATTTGACATAAACAGCCTGAGACTCGACACGGTTAATTATGTTGGTGAACAATTACGTAGGATTACGTAAAAATTTATGATTATTTTTTCAGTCGCACGTGAATAAAAAAAGAACCTGTGTGATATGGTATAACCCATACGGATTATGCGATATAAGACATTTAACCTATTCCGACGATAACGCCACTGCTTACACCTCATCTACAGTTTCAATAATAACGCTTATTTGTGAATTTTTTTAAGTGATTTAACAAAAATATGATTAGCAATTTAAATAACCTGCCCTCCGGTTCAACGATTGAAGCTGATGTCTGTATTGTCGGGGCAGGCGCAGCAGGCGTATCCCTTGCACTCTCCTTGTCTGGACGGGGTTTGAAAATCCTGCTATTGGAATCAGGCTTTGAATTTGCTGATGACAAAACGCAGGACCTGTATGCCGGAGAAGTGGCAGACGAAAAATTGCACAGCCCGCCTGACAAATACAGGCAACGTAGATTTGGCGGCTCAACAACGATTTGGGGTGGTCGCTGCATGCCGTTTGATCCGATTGACTTTGAGCAACGTGAATATGTGCCCCACAGCGGCTGGCCTATCAGTTACCAGGATCTCGCGCCTTATTACGTGATGGCAAACAAATTGCTGGAAGCTGGTCGCTATGAATACGATGCTGACCAAGTCTTTGACCCGGAGCAACAGGCGGCAATCAAAGGATTTAAAAGCGACATCCTTAAAACGAATAATCTGGAGCGATTCTCTTGCCCGACCAATGTCGGTGATCGCTACCAGCACAGGCTCGCATTAGCAAAAGATGTAGAAGTGCTGTTGGGCGCCAACTGTACAGCAATCCGTCTTACAGCCACGGGTGAGCGTGTGCAACAACTGGACATTCATAGCCTTGCAGGCACCAAGGCCACCGTTGTGGCAAAAAGAGTGATTCTGGCCACTGGCGGGATTGAAACAACCCGCTTACTGCTCACCTCCAATGATGTTTGCCCCAATGGGATTGGTAACCAGCATGATCTGGTCGGTCGTTACTATCAGTGCCATATTGCCGGTAATCTAGGCAAGTTAACCGTGCTAGGGGCAACCAGCAATGTGCGCCATGGTTATGAAGTCTCGCCAGAGGGGATTTATTGCCGCCGCCGTTTTGCCCTCACGGCAGAGACACAGCGAAAAATCGGCGCTGGCAACATGGTCGCCAGGCTGCACTTCCCTAAAATTGTCGATCCATCACACAAAATTGGCGTGTTATCTGGCTTGTTCCTGGCCAAAAACTTTATCAGTTATGAATATGGCAAGCGCCTCAAAGATGGTCAATCCAGCCTGGGTATATACCTAAAGCATTTTGCCAATATCATTCTTGATCCTATTGATACTGTTAAGTTTTTGGTTCACTGGGTTACCAAAAGAACCTTGGCCAAGCGTAAATTTCCTTCGGTTATTTTAAATAACAAAAGCAACCAGTTCACGTTTGAAATTCATGGTGAACAATATCCCAATCCAGAGAGTCGAATTACATTAATTGATGAAACGGATGTGTTTGGCATGCGTAAGGTGAAAGTCGACTGGAAATACTTGCCAGAAGACATAGAGTCTATCCGCCGCTCGCTCAAGCTGTTTGTACAAGAGATCAATCAAAGCGGTTTAGCCACATTTGAATTCAGCGACGAGCAACTTGAAGAAGATTTAACCCGCTTTGGCGCCTACGGTGGTCACCATATTGGCACGACCAGAATGGGCAATACCCCGGAAACCTCTGTTGTGGATGCAAATTGCAAAATCCACAATGTAGATAATCTATATATCGCCAGTGCATCTGTGTTTCCAACCAGCAGTCAGGCTAACCCTACCCTGACCATTGTCGCCATGAGCTTACGCCTGGCAGACCACATTGCAGACACGTTGCACGCTGGCAAAGCATCGTATTCAATCATCTAGTTAGGAAGTACCTATGAAAGTCTTAATCCTTGGCGCCACCGGCCATGTAGGTAGCCGTCTGCACACGCATTTGCAAAATGCAAACATGACATCTATTGCTGCCTCCAGGGGCAGGATGCGTAACAATATGGATAACCACGTCATTCTTGATAGCATGAATCTGTCCGCGTTGACCAAGCAGTTGCAAAGTGTGGATGCCGTTGTTAATTGCGTCGCCGGGGATAAAAACTCGATAGGTACTGGTGCGCAAATATTGACCCAAGCCGCGCTGGCCGCAGGCAAGCCGACGATCGTGCATTTAAGTACCATGTCAGTATATGGTGCCAGTGAAGGCGTGATTACCGAAGACTCCCCTTTTGACCCATCTTATAACTGGTATGCCGCTGCAAAATGCGAGGCAGAAGCACACATGCAGGCCTATGCAAAAGCAGGCGGAAAAGTAGTGACTTTCAGACCAGGTTGCATCCATGGCCCCGGTAGCGTGCAATGGGTAGAGCGCATCGCTAACTTATTAAAAACATTCAGGCTAGGCGACTTGGGTAGTGCTGGAGATGGCTGGAGTAATCTTGTACACGTTGATGACGTGGTTAAAGCCATACACTTGGGCCTCGAACTATCTTTAAATGCTGGCGAGGTGCAGTCGTTTAACCTGGCAGCACCAGATAGTCCGCGATGGAACCAGTATTTTACTGACCTGGCGCAGGCGATTAATGCGACACCTATCAAACGCATCCACCCGCTACAACTCAAGCTGGATTCAAAAGCCTTTAGCCCTGTGGTAAAAATCTCTCAAAAGCTCCTCAGCAAAGCAAAACAGGGCCATTTGGCCAGCCAGTTGCCAGAGCCACTCCCCCCTTCTTTAGTTCGTCTATTCAAACAACACATCTTTCTGGATGCGCAAAAAATCTCTGCCAACTTTTCATTCATGACTTATGAGCAAAGTTTATTAAGTTCTGTTGAATGGTTGAAAAATGAGCAACGCTAATCATATGACGCGCTACGCCTACCTCGATGGTTGGCGTGGACTTTCAATTCTGGCTGTGCTTATCGGCCACTTTCTTAACATCCACGGCTTCAATGCTGGCAGGTTTGGGGTGGAGATGTTTTTTGTGCTCAGCGGACGGTTGATGGCCGAGATTTTGTTTATAAAACATACGCCTTTGCCCAGCTTTTTTAAAAGACGAATCTCACGCGTATGGCCTGCGCTGTTCGTATTCATTATTGCTATGTGGATTATTTTTGGCAGAACAGAAAATGGCTTGCATGTTGGCTATCAAAGTGTGTTGGCAACACTGATGTTCACCTATAACTACTACAGCATTTATGTAACACACACGCCAGTGCTGGATCACATTTGGTCACTGTGTATTGAAGAGCATACTTACATACTGCTGGCGTTGGTTGCTTTACTCTCCAGAAAATACCGCTTTGATCCGACGAAGCCACTCATTGCACTTTGCTTGGTTTTTCTGGTGAATGGCGCGCTGCTTACTTTCGGCCAACATCTGGACTATTACAATGTGTATTGGCGATCAGATACCAGAAGTGCCTCAATATTAATTGGAGTAATCAGCTTTTTGCTATTTAACCAGTCAGATAAAAAGGTGCATCCTCTCACCTCTATCGCCCTGTTGGCGCTAGCAGTCGCATTCAACCTTAACCCTATTCCCGATCCGATCAAATATAGCCTGGGAACCATTTGTGTCGCTATTGCCATTTGTACGATCAAAGAGTTACCCGATTACGTGATGAGGTTGTTATGCCACCCTTTGTTAACCAGAATCGGGCTGATTTCATTTTCGCTCTACCTATGGCAACAACCCTGTTACAAAATGATTCATCAAGGACATTCCAGAGTCTTCTTGTTAGCAGCAGCCTTCATCATCGCTGCCTTTAGCTACCACTTTATAGAAGTGCCCGCTAGAAAGTTTCTAAATGAGTTGGGGACTAAAAAAAGTAAAGCTTAGATGATTGCCTGGCTAGCTACTCATCAATACGCACCAGGGCGCCCGATACGGTAGAGGGTTCTCCCACCCCACTAATTGCGATGGTGGTCGTATCGTAGTTATCCAACGGCCAGGTAAAAGTGACACTTTGCCCATCAATCAGTGCCTTTGAATCATAACTGACGTAGTCATTCTTTTCCGGATCACGAATCACAAACCTGAGCTTGCCGCCACCGGTAGTAGCTGCTGTCAGCTGATATTTATAGCCCTTCTTGGGCTTTGCCCAAGAGACATGTGTCACAGAACGGCCAGAAGGATTGGATTGCACAATCTCTTCATCAGTAGTATCAAACACAACAGCTTGCTGAATAGAGTCAAACTTACCAAGCTGACTGCAATTATTATTACAAATATCACTATCCGCCTGATAGCTGTAGCCCCTTGCCCAGGGGCCTCTAAATGAAAGTACGTTCAAGTTTTTGTTAGCTTGGAAGCTGTTGCCATTGCCATCGAGCCATCCTTGCACAGAAGTGACCATACGCAACGCTTTTTGGATTAATGTCAGCTCATACCAGCCGCTCCCTGTAACACGGGTTGCCGCGCCTATCTCTGAGTAAACCACATAGGCCGTACCATAGTTTCGATCAATGACATACGCACCATAGGTTTTCAGGGTATTGGCTATTTTTTTGACTAATGGCGTTTGAATCTTGGAAACATCAAAATTAGAGGGTAGCATCAATAACGCCCCCTCTGGAATTTGTCCCGTATAGTTAGAGACATCTACATCTGTAGATGTTGCCGGAAATACGTACGACTTTGACAGTGCATTATCAGTTAACGAAACTGCTAATGCATGCCTGAACATAGTATCGCCATCATCCACCTCATGAACTCTAATCATGCCAGCGCAAGCCGCTACCCCCGTTGCGCGTCCACCTTGGTAATAATGTGCAGGATCGCCCCAGCCTGTTCCATTTAATGGTGACCAGGCATAAAGTAGAGATGTCCATTCACCATTCACATTCTTCAACTTGTAAAAAGAATGAATGACTCGCGTCTCCATATCAAATATATCGGCGTGACCATCAGAACCTATTGCAGGCATTACATTCGTTGGCCAATGGGGAATAGTCAGTTCTGGAACCATCTTCTCAGCATCCCGGTCGTGAATCCCACCATAGCCTGGACCAACCTTAATTGTCATTGCTGCGTCGGTGGCATCGGCATAAAAGCATGAAGCAGAAAAAGCTGGCGTATTTGCTGTTGGATTGTATAGAGAATCAGGGATGATGTAGTTTGAGAATGTAGGTGACACCGGAACACTATTCCACAATGAATCTGCGGTGAAAGGCCGAGCGTAACTACTAAACTCAATTGCAACTGCGTTAAAGCTTGATACCACGATCATGAATAGCAGTGCTTTTTTGCTTATTCCTTTTACATTTATCATTTAGGCTCCTTAGTCATCAATTTGTCTAACCAAACAAAAGTTAAATTTACAAATTAAACTATACCCCGAAAATGTAAATTAAATTTAAGTTAAGGAGTGGGGCTAGGCTTTTCTCAAGCGCAGTTGATATTTAATGTGATAAAAACGTTGAGATAGATATAAAGCGACGCATCATCCAGCGCTTGCTTGCCGAATGCGCAAGGATTTTATGATTTTGAAGGGGTAGTCACAGCTGGCGGTAATGCTCCGGCAACGCAATTGGAGCATACAACCGCCGATTCTATGATTTAATACACTTAGTTTTTAGGAGCTTCTATACGTAGTTTGAACTACTTAACGCGTAATAATGTGCCACTGACACTAGAACTGGGGCCAATGCCGCTGGTCGCATACAAGCTGAAGTAAAGCTCGCCAGCAGGCCACAAAAAGGTCGCAGATTGTCCATTGGCTAAATCGTAAGTATCAACCCTTGTTTTCCATTGTTTATCGTAAATAATCAGTCTCAATTGACCGCCACCCGTTGTAATCGCGGTAAGTTTAAATTTCTCGCCGGCAATAGGTTTGGCCCATGAAATTTGACTGATAGACCGACCGGATGGATTGGACTGCGAGATGCGCGATGTGGTCGGACCGAAAACGACAGCCTGCTTCCATGTATTGAATTTACCGACTAAAGGGTCCGCTTTATCCCATACTGTTCCACGCTTGACGCCCCAGGGTCCACGCATGGACAGAATATTTAAATTCTTTTCTGGAATGAACGCTCTGCCAGAAGCGTCAACCCAAGACTTGACTGAAGTCACCATACGCAAAGACTGGCGAATTAAATGTAATTCATTAGCCGCTTTTAAGTTATAGCCATTTTTATGCAGGTTGAGCCCAGAACCCGTTTCTGCATAAATCACGAAAGGGGTCCCAAAGTTACCATCAACGACATAAGCACCATACACCCTCAATGTATTCGCAATCTTGATTAACTCTGGCGTTTTTAGTTGAGAGACATTAAAACTCGGCGGCAACATGACTAATGCGCCTTCTGGAATTTTGCCGGTATTGGTTGCGCTGTAGTGATCAGCCGACGTGGCTGGATAAACATATCCGGGAGCTGCACCGCTCGTATCCAGCGACATTGCTAGCGCATGAGGGTAAATCGGATCACTGCTTGTGAACTCATTTTTCCTGATAATTCCTGCACAAGCACCAATGCCAACGGCTCTTGCCCCATGATAATAATGCGCAGGATCGCCCCAACCAGAACCATTCATAGGCGCCCAGGCATACAAATTGGCTGTCCACTCGCCATTGATGTTTTTAAGCCTCCAGAACGAATGAATGACTCCATTAGCAACATCGTAAATATCGGCATGACCGTCGCTACCAGTTGCAGCCACTAGGTCTGCTGGCCAATGTGGTATCTCTACCTGAGGCAGAGAAGTTTCTGCATCCGCGTCATATACCCCCTTTGACCCCGGTATAGGCTTCACAAGCATAGGGCCGCTTTTATCATCTGCAAAGAAACAACCAGAAGAATATATCCCTGACTCAATTAAGGGGTTGAATTTGGCAAGAGGTATCACAAAATCTGAAAAACTTGGCGAGATTGGTCGACTATTCCATAACGAATTCGTCGCAAAAGGTTTGGTGTAATATTGTCCCGTTTGTACTTGGTTGTTAGCCGTATCTGTACGTATTTGAGCGCTCGGAACATTAGGGTCTATCGCACCGATAGCATTGATGGCACTAAATAGCAGCGCTGAGGCTAGGCAATTCTGGGTAATAAAAGGCACTTGAGTGAATGCTTTCATCATTTACTCCTAAAGGGTAAGGTTATGATTTAAATGATCAGCAAGTCGCATGAATCAAACTCGTTGCTTTGCCTAAGTTAGATCAGAATACCAGTCAATCGGGACCATAAAACCTGTCAGAACTTGTCACAACATTCACGCAATGCTTTTAGAAAGTGACAAAGTTGGGGAGTTTGATAATCGCCTTGATTTAAATAGTTTGATAATCTAGCTTCAGATCAATTCAACAAAGTACTTAGCAAAAAATATACCACTCAACTATCCAACGTTAAGAAGCTTTTTTACCAGGCATTGAATTAGGCAAGAGCACAACCAATCATAGCCACATAGGCATGATGACATCCATTAGCTCGGGTAATCAATGGGCGTGAACACCCCGCTCTCTATGAGCTTTTTGACTTAAAAGAAAACAAGTTTTGTTGATACCACTTTATTTCGACACCCTTTAGAGGCTAAAGAGTTTAAATTTAATATTTAATTTTTTGGCTTAATTTAATCACGGGTCTTTCAATAATTAAATACATTAAATATGAAAGTAATAAACAAGAAACTATTGTAAAGGCTAGAACTATGAAGTCCGTAAGAACTCCAATATCAAAAAACTTCCTCACTAATCTGGCGCTTATTCCTGTAACACTGTTATGAATTAAGTACAGGCTATATGAAATTAAACCTAAAATTTGCAACCATTTAAAACTGAGCCAAGTACCCATTTTATTTTTCTTAAGTGCAAAGTATAAAGCGATTGAAGTAATCGCAGAAGTCAGTGCAAATATATCCTGCTTATAAGCACTGATTACGAGTATGGATAAACAAAATAAAACGGCATAAATCTCGAAGCTGTTCTTTTTCGAAATGAGCCATCCTACCAATGCTCCAGCACTAAATGCATACCAATAATTTATAAACAATAGATGCTCTTGAGAGTAAAGGTAAATCAAATTATGGTTTTCATCAGAGGACCAAAATAGCCAAATTAGGCCCATCAAAGTTGAGCTGATGAGTATTGAAAATTGGTGACGAGAGTTATCTTCGAACTTAGAAGCTAAAAACATAATAAATCCAAAGACTAAATAAAACTGTATCTCGTAGCATAACGTCCAATAAACAACATTGATTTGTTTGTAGTTGAGAAATCCTTGAAGATATAAAAAGTGTGCTGCAATATTTGACGGAGATGGGAAGACGCCCGCATGGTCAACATAATGAATTTTCACAGCAAGTAATATTAGCGTTATGGCTATCGAAAAATAGTATGGTGGGGATATTCTAACCAGACGCCTAAGAAAAAAATTCTTAAATTGTGGCATTCCTATATGTTTGTTATTGGTTGTAACTGCCATAACAAAACCACTTAATACAAAGAAAATAGGAACTCCCAAATTACCATATTCGAAGACAATTGTAGAAATGGTCTTCCCTAGAAATTGAGAGAGCTGATTAACATGATCCCCATGAAATAAGTGATAGAAAACTACCCATAACGCAGCTAAACCACGTAAACCATCGGCAAAGGCGTATCTATTTTCGTTTTTGTTAATACTCATAGAACTCACAAGTGAAATTAATAATCAGAACCAGTGTATTAGTTAGTCTTTTCTAGATTTGACCCACTCAACCTGGCGATTCTTGAAGAAATTCAGGTACAGCTTGATTTTACTCAGGGCATACACTGGTGCATAAGCAAATAAGGACATGATAGGTAAGATATTTCTACCATGTTTGAACCAGGCAATTAAAACAAAGCCAGTCAATATTGCAAACACCCCTACTCCTAGTGACCATGGCTGTGCATCACCAGTGAGTATCCATGCTGCCGCCGATACAAATGCAAACAGGGCGGACAATAAAAAGAGCAATGCCAGTGGCGGCACAATCAGGTCTAAAGCCATTGCAACAATAGAAAAGTTGAAAGACTTGATACCTTTAACCAGCAGTGGGATGCCTTCTTTGACAATCATGCTGATGTGGCCATGTTCCCAACGCTTTCTTTGAGACTCTGTTCCTGCATCGTGTTCCGGAAACAAGCTGGTGACATATGCTTCAGGGCAAAAGCCAGGAGCGCGATAAGCGATCGTTAAATCAATTCCCAGCTTCATATCTTCGACGATACTGCCATGCACCAGGTTAGCATTTTCAATTTGTTGCCAAGGGAATGCCATGCCAGAGCCCATCAGTTGCATTGGTAAGCCAAGACGATGAAAACCCAATGGCCTGGTCCAACTTTTTACAACATAGGCAAATTCCGCAATTTTGGACTTGATGTCGCCACTGGCTTTTGACTGAATCAAATAAAGCGCCTGAATGGCCCTTTGCCTGGTAACAACAGCATTGGCTAAAGCATCTATGGTGCCAGTATCTATCTGGCAGTCGGCATCAAATACCATGACAATTTCTGGTGGCGATTGCTTAAGGAACTGCAAGCCGAAATCTAGTGCATAGCCTTTTCCTCTTTTTTCCTGGTCAAATCTCTCAACTGCCTCTACGCCGGCTTGTCTAGCAACCTCCGCTGTATTGTCACTACAGTTATCGGCCACTACAACGATTCTGGTATTGGTGGTGGCCTGCTGCTTGACTGATTGCAAGGTATGCTCGATACCCGCCGACTCATTATGTGCTGGAATCAGAATCGCAATACGCTCCTGACTGGGCACGATCACTGATTTGCGATAACCAGGCAGGATGGCTATGAGAATTTGGAAGGCAAAGGTCAGAACAGGAATCGCCAGTAGCAACAATACAAGATAAAAAAGTGCGATAAGTGCGTCATAAATCATAGCGAAGGCCTATTAAAGTAAATTTCAATTATTTGTCTGCGGCGCGGAGCAGTATGCCACGCGCTGATGAAGCGTCGCCTACCCCACTCGTGACAGTGACCAGCGGGTAAAAACTATCAACAGGCCACTCAAAAGTCACCAACTCATTATTTTGAAGATCGCGGCTGTCGTAAACTTGCTTCTTGGTCTCTTTGTCAATGATCTTGAACCGTAAGCTGGCACCGCCAGTCGTCACCGCTTTTAAAGTGTACCGTTGCCCTTTTTGTGGCTTTGCCCAGTCAATCGCTGGCATGGAGCGGTCTGAATAGTTGGACTGAATCACTGGGGAGTCTGTATTTTGAAACACAACAGCTTGCTGTGTCGGTACGAATTTACCCAAGGGTTTACCGTTGGAGGCCACCCAAGGGCCTCTCATGGAAAGAAGGTTCAAGTTCTTATTGGGGGTAAATGGCTGCCCATTGCCATCAAGCCAACCGCCTGCCGCTTTGACCATGCGCAGACTTTCTCTAACAAGGTGCAGTTCCTGCCCAAGCTTATAATTCCAGCCACCCTTACCAATTTTTAATCCAGAACCAATTTCAACATAAATTACAAAAGGCGTACCATAATTCATATCGACCACATAAGCACCATAAACTTTTAAAGTATTTGCCACCTTCCTCAAGGTAGCATCTTTAATTACAGATGTATCAAAGTCTTGGGGTAACATCAGTAGCGCTCCTTCAGGAATTCGACCTGTATTCTTTTTGGGGGCACTGGAGTCCGCTGCAGTAGCTGGAAATATATAGGCTGGTGAAGGTGAAAGCGCGTTGTTGGTGAGCGAGATTGCTAATGCATGGCGATACATATCGTCACCATCGTTTAATTCATGTTTACGGATAATACCTGCACATGATGGCACACCAGACGCCCGGGACCCTTGATGATAGTGCGCAGGATCTCCCCAGCCAGAGCCATTTATCGGCATCCAGCCAACATGGGTTGTTCGCCACGCACCATCCACTTTTTTCAATTGCCAGAATGAATAAATAATACCGCTTGTGGTATCAAAAATATCAGCATGCCCATCATCCCCTTCAGCGGGCTCTAACTCTTCCGGCCAGTGGGGGATTATTATTTCGTCGCTAAAACTTTCTGCATCTGCATCATAAACGCCCTTCTTACCCACGGCCGGTTTAAGCCTCATAGGAGAGTCTTTAGCTGTTGCAAAGTAACAACGTGTAGAGTATTTTCCTTCCTGAATAGCAGGGAAATAGTTTGATGTTGGAATCACAAAGCTATCAAATACTGGATCTATCGGCTTGCTGTACCAAAGCGAATTGGAAGTAAAGGGCTTTTCAAAACTACCAAACTCAGCAGCAATAACAAAACTCACTTGAATAAAAAGAATAACTATCAGAGTGACAGAACCAAAGATTGAATTAGATTCTCTTTTGCCCATAATTTTACCTTTCAGGCAGTCAGATCAATCCTGCGATGAAATATGCTTTGCAAGCCGCAAAGCCAACGCAATAATCGTTAATGTCGGGTTGGCATGGCTATTGGTGGTAAACACTGATGCGCTGGCTATATACAGGTTTTTTACGCCATGCACTTTACAATTCACATCCACCACACTGTCATTCGGAGCGGTTCCCATACGGGTTGTTCCCATATGATGGCCGCCAACGGGTAAAGCGTTCTCCATTGCCTTTTGTAACTCTTCAGGCTTATATTCAAGCCTGCATGCTTTTGTCTTCTCAAATTGCTTTTGTAATAAATTAAAAGATTTAATACCAGAGGCGATATCCTGAGCGGTCATTCTCCAATATACGCTCACCCTTGGCATTCCAAACCGATCACATTCGTTTAGCAGCTCAATTCGGTTATTAGCATCTGAGACCTGCTCACTATTAAATTCAATTGGGTAAGTGCCATTACGATTGGCTACCAGCGTGTAAGGGATGCGGCGCTTAGCCAGTTTAATTTTAAACAGCCAGTTAAATGCAAAACCAACCACGGAGCCTATATCCATGACAACATTCATCACATGCTTGAATGATTGACCACGTACAGCAGTTTGGTTCACTCCATGATTTAGTATCGCCTGATATTCAGGCTTTAAAATCGACTTGGCGAGGTAAATCGTCGACATCACCCCACTACCATGTACCGGATCAGCATAGGCCGGAAAATGCAACCTGAATGCAGAGTTAAGTAAGCCGTGCTCTGCCTGGTAATCTGCAGAAAACTGCAGTTTACGCCGCGCATAAATGCCTTCAGAGGTTTTCTGAAAATCGAACACCGGCCGCTCACCATTAAACCGCAATGCCCCAAAAATTAAGTCATAGTGGCAGGCATAGTATTTGCCTAACGAATTATCCAGATTACTCCAGGCAGGTATTTTCTGCCGACTAACCAACATTAGCCGTGTGGTTTCAATGCCCCCACCCGCCAACACTACTTGCTTGACCTTAACGTCAATAGACTGTTTGCCGTCATGCAATGTAACTGAGCTAACAACATCGCCTGCATTTGTAGCATTTAGGCCGATACAGCGTGTACGTAGCAATACATAGACATTGTTTGATTCAGTTAACTCTTGGCGAAACTTTCGTCCAAAATCTGTTGGCAGGCTGTAGCGTTCAATATACTCGTTAAGGTCAGGCGCCAATAGTGGCGCCTCGCTGAAAATAGGCTTAGCATCCGGGCCAAATGACGAAATTGTAAAATCGTCATTGCCCGCATCACAATACTCCAGCGCCTGCGGATAATAGTCAGCAATTTCTGCTGCACCTGCAGGCCAGCCACTTTCTGGAACGTGTGCCCTTTTCTCAAAATCATGCTTATCCAGAGGTACGCAGCGCCCACCCCATAAATGTGTGGTACCCCCAAATCGTTGATACCGGAACTCAGTGGTTTGAGGGTGAGGTGTAGTTGCCTGCCCTACATATGCGTCGACAATATCAGGCGTTTCATTCCAGTCGCCGCCCTCTATAAGCAAGACACGTTTCCCCTGCCGACAAAGGCTAATAGCTAGACTGATACCAGCAGCACCTGCACCAATAATGCAAATAGAGAAGGTTTCAAGAGCCGATTTATCACTACTATTGAGATACCCAATCATGTCAGCTCTTTTGATATGTTGTGATCAATTGCTCAAGTTTGTTTACTTCAAGCTCTAAGTTAAATTGTGACTCAACCACTTTTCTTGCTGCCCGCTTTACGCTTTCGCGCAACTCAGGATTACTTAAATAACTAAAGATGGCATTTTTTAATGCAACTTCATCTGATGGCGCAACAACCAAGCCAGAAACGCCATGTTCTATGAGTTCTGTTACTCCGCCAACATTCGTACCAATGACAGGAACACCACAAGCCATCGCCTCCATTAATGACACAGGTACTCCTTCAGCAAAGCTTGGCAGAATAAATACGTCACTTGCCTGTAATGTCGACCTTACAGTTTCCTGGCTAGCAAAGCCGCCGAAATGAACCATCTGCTCTAAACCCTGCGCTTTCACTTCGGCTTCCAAAGCTGCTCGCTCAGGACCATCCCCCAATAATGTTAAATGAAATTCATGACCTTCATTTTTAAGAGCAATTAAACTACGCAGCAAGACAGGAACGCCTTTTTCTGCTGCCAACCTGCCGACATAGAGTAACTTTACCGGATTGTCAGCCTGTTTCTCTGACTGTTGAGAGATGGTGTAACTGTTAATGTCTATCCCGCAATGAACAATCTGTAACTTATGCCAATCTTCAGTATCTGAAAAAAGCATCATTTGGCTTTTACAATAGTTACTAATGCAAACAATAAACTTTGCATATTTAACTTTCTCGCGTAGTGCTAGCAATGTTGGCTCAAAAAAGATATGCGGCCCATGAAATGTGATGCTATAACCTACACCACTCAGTTGACTCGCAAGCATTGTTACCATACCACTGCTGTCACCAAAATGATTATGGAGGTGCTCTACTTTATTTTCTTCGAGGTAACTTGCAAGCAACAAGGCCTCTTGAAAATAGAACAATTGATAAAGCGTACCTTTTACACCTGGTCGACGTGTTTTAAACGCTAACTTGAGTGTTTTTAAATACGTCGATGCAGAACTAACCATATACCTCAAATTGAGTTTCAGTAGTTTTACCGGATTTGCAGGTAGAAAATAAGTCGTCTGTTTACGCTCATTTAATATTAAAGGGCTAACATTATTAGCGCCCTCTGGTTGCCTCAGGGCGGAGGTTAGCACGTCGATACCTGCGCTACGTAGGCCAATCACCTCACGCTGAATAAAGGTGTCTGTTGCGCGCGGGTATGCGCTTGTAAAATATGCAATACAAGTTTTCATTGTTAATCTAACAGAAAAATAAAATTCGTTACGCTATTTTGAGACACTTGAGAAGTTGTTATGAGAGTCTTTGAATTGACCTAAATAACTGAAAGTAATACCTATTACAAACCACATGTACCACTCACTTATTAAGTAATCCAATAAATTATCAGTTAGCGACTGTAATAAGTATTGAATAAAAATGACTGTTACAGTGAAGACAAGCAGTTTATTTCTCTCATAAAGACTCAATAATGTTTTAAGGTAGGAGTACAGCAGATAGCATAATGATGCTAAACCCAAAAGACCCAATTCAAAAAATGTTTGTACATAAATACTATGCGCTTCAATATCAAAGCGAATTTTTTCGAAGGCATTTGCCATTACAAACTCAGGTGAGAAATGTACAAAACTAGAAATACCGTATCCCAGAAAATAGCGAGTCTCACTCATCCAGCCGATGCTGTCTCCCCAAACTTTTAAACGCCATGCAAAAGAATTTAGCCTTTCATACCCAGTCGAACCAAAATCATTCCCTTTAGTTAAATCCAAAATCCTGTCCTGTATTTCTGGTATGAATAATGCAAAAAGTGGTGCTGCTATTACCAGAATCAGCATTTTTCGTTCATGGAAGATTGCGTATAGGAAAAATAACAAATAAGTTACAACCCACGCCGACCTTGTTTTTGTCATCAGCAAAAGTCCGATTAAGACAAGTATGTAAAGAGGGAGAAACTTGCGTAAAGTTGAAGATATAAACTCGGCTTTAGATTTATACAAATAAAAAGTAACAGAAATTATGACAACCAAGTACGGCGCAAAAGGATTGGGGTGAGGAAACGTACTCTGAAGACGCATACCCTCCCATCGATAATTTAGCAGCCCGCTACCACCAAAAGCAAAGCAGTAAAAGCTATATAAAACCGGAATCAATGAAGATGCAGCAACAGCCTTCATCCATTTACCAAAGTCCTCAGGTGTTTTAATTACGAAGAGGCCTAAGAAAAATACCGAAGCATAAGAAACATACACTAAAAATGCTTTTAGACTTGGGATCAAAGTTGGGGCATAGAAAATTGATACGAACGAGAGTGTTAAAAAAATCAGCCAGGCCTTTTTAATAGCATCTAGTTTAAAGTCCAGTTTTACTGGTTTTTCTAATAAAGTTAACGCAGCAATGATGATTACAAGAGCGTTTAAGACTGCCCCCAAACCAAAGTTTCCGATTTTAATAGCATTAAAAGCTGCATCAAGGGATGATCGAGATAGTATTACCATCAAGAAAAATGCATACCGATCAAAAATAAACAACAACCCAATCAGCAATGCCAGCGGAGGCGCTAATAAAAACACATAGTTTGTATTGACTAACTGTACGAAAGCTAAAGAGGCCAACCCAAAAAACAGGGCAGCAAAAAAAGCCAAAAAGATCAGAAGCGCTTTTGGTTTATTGACGTTTAATTTAGCCACTTTTTTGCCTATTTATTGATGATTACTAAGCTGACGATACAAATGAATATAGCTTTTAGCAATGTTTGAAATTGAGAACTTTTCACTCAAGGTTTTCACTGCTGCCTGTATATTTTCCTGTTTTGCCTCTTTGATGAGACTTAATGCCTGCTGCGCAAACTCGGCAGGGTCATGTGAATAATTAATCACACCGATTCTGTTATCTGAAACGATATCTTCTGTGACACCCTGGATATTCATTGCAATGGTTGGTAAACCACAAGCCATTGCTTCGATCATCACAGTTCCGAAACCTTCTTGCCGTGAACAGAACAAGAAATAGTCAGATGCTTTTGTAAACTCATGCACATTGTATTGTCGGCCAACAAAATGAATATTCTGCAATTGATGTTTAGCAATAAAAGCCTGCAAACTCAAATAATAGCTGTTTGACTCGACATTATCAGGTCCGACCACAACAAGGGTAGCTTCCGGCATATGCTTTTGAATATCTACAAAAGCTTGCAATAGCAAATCATACCCTTTGCGATGCTCAACTTTACCCACGGACAGGAAAACGGGCGCATTTAAAGGGATAGCCAGTTGTGTACGCAATGCAGCTTTCTGCGCAGCGTCTGGAATGAAAAAATTTTCCTCATCAAAACCGTTGAATATTTTTTTTACCACCTGATTATCAAAACCTGCCTGGTAGGATCTCTGCTTCAACTCCTCTGAGATGGCAATCATGTGATTTGCAGACCTGAGTCCCCACATAAACAAAGGAGACAATAATTTTCTGCGCTTAAATGCCAGAGGGTCATCCACGCCTACCAGAGTCAGCTTAAGGATAACCTTTTTACCCATCAACCGGATAATCGGGAATGTAAGTAATTCCAGACCGCGGATAGCATGAAAGTGCACAATTTTGAGATCTGGCCTGAACAGCAGGAACTTGATGAGTTTGATCGAAAAAATCAACTCGCGCAATTTTGAATGCAGATTCTCCGAATAAGTCTTTAAGCGTGTAACCACGACGCCATCATATTGATCATTATAAATGGTTGGTTTTGTCGCATTGTCAGACAAGAATTCTACCTGGCATCCCTGCTTGATTAACTCTTTGGCGAGCCGTAGCGATTGCACGGAAGCACCACCAAACGTGGGCGGAAAAAACATTGAAACCATCAAAATTTTGTTCATGAAGCTTAATATCTTTCGGTCATCAATACTAAATGCAATCAAGCAGCTTTGTTTTTTAATAGTTTAGACAGATAACTATTAAAAGTCTCCCGCAGAAACAGGTAGTAAGCCGCAAAATAAATTGTCATGCCCAGCATAGTGAGCCCTATAAGGGCTGCCACATTGTTCCACCACAAGCCAAGGGTGTGCCAATAGACTGCCCTCACAACCGCACACATGACAATCGCGATAGCCACCGGTCGTAAGCAAGCATCAAGCATTTGCAATCCACTGCAATTAACCAGTTTGCCTGCTACTTTCAGTGACAAGATGCCGGAAATAAAACTGGCATAAAAGTACCACTCGGCAACGCCATCGACACCTTGATTAGCCCCTACCCAAAATGCACCAAGATGCAGCCCGGCATTGAACAAGGAAACCCACATCAGTAACCTGGTTTTACCCTGCGCCATAAAAACAGTGCCTGTGGTACTCGATATTGACTGCATAAACCCTACAGACGTCAACCATGCCAGCACACCAGCGACTTGCAACCATTGCTGGCCAAAAGCAACTTCGACGAACACTTCTCTCACCGAAAATATGCCAGCCATTAATGGGGCGGTGAGAAACGAAATAAATCCAAGTGTCTGCAAATAAAGTCTGCCCATTTCGTCGAGTGCATTCTGCTGACGGCTCATCACCGGAAACAAGGCACGAGAAGCAGCCCAAGTGATATTTTGCACTGGTAACAGCATCACTCTGTAAGCCATGGAGTAAACGCCCAGTGAGACGACACCCAACAAACGGCCGACGATCATACTGTCTGCGTTTCTAAAAAAATAAGTAATTAACTGAAATGCCGTCATATGTCCGGTGAATGGCAAAATAGCCTTTAACTCAGCTAAGGTAGGTTTTCCCTTGGGGCGCCAATCGGAGTTCACCCAAATCAGAGTGGAAGAGATTAACGCCATCAATATTGCTTGTAATACCAAACTGTAAACACCGGCACCATTCAGCGCCGCAATGACGGCAATCACCATGGCCACGATAGATGCAACTAACTCAATAAAAGCGAGTTTTCTGAATTTAGATTCGCGCTCGAGTAATGCCTGGTGTGATATTGACGAACTTGAAATGGGGAATACCAGTGCCAGCACAACTAAAATAGTGATCAATTCAGCATGTTTAAAATAACTTGCAATCAAGGGCGAACTGACCATGATTATGACCGCTATCGTAAAACCAACCAGAATATTGAACCAGAAAACCGTATTGATCGTACTGTGTTCCAATCCCTCTTTCTGAATAATCGCTGCAGATGTACCCTGATCTCTGATCAGTAATGCAAGGTTGGTCACTATCGTGGCCATTGCCATCAGGCCATAATCGCTAGGAGGCAGTATCCTAGCGAGGACGAAGATATTGGCTAATTGCGAAAGGATTCTTGCCGCTTGTGAAACTGCAACCCATTTGACATTTGATACTGCTGACATGCAATTACGACTTCAACGCGTTAGGGATGAGCAGTCCAGGCATGTCGTGTTCAACAGTCTCAACAAACTCCTTAAGAAACCTTTCTTGTAATGCATATGCATCTGCCTGCTTACTCTCATCTGAAATGACAGATGAAACTCGTACGAGGATGCCATCATCCAAACGTCGCTTCAGCAATCCATCTTCAATGATTTTCAGGCGCATTTGCAAGCCAGAGGTCAAGGTGCGGTCACCGACGCGTATCCAGTAACTCACAGCCTCAAGGTGATTTTGGCCGTAGTAGAGCTGCCTTTTACCTACGACTGGAGCGCTACCGCTACGTTGTAATGCATCAAATGCAACCGTTTCAGTTTTTTGCATTTGATAGCCCTGTGCCGGGTAGCAGATATCGGGCTGATGAATTTTCACATCCTGACGTTGCTCCCTGGCATAGGCGAGCGCAACCATGACCTGATGACCATCTGCATCTGCATAAGTCCGCATCAGGGTGTCATCATATAGCTGATTAATGAGGCTTTTTTCATCGCTGACCATGCTGACCTGAGGTGTAGACTGTTGCACCTCTACCCATCCATTAATGTCTCTGGGGATATTTTTCTCGAAGTTGCTTTCTGATTTTGCATAATGCTCGTGAGGCTTGAGAATGGTGGCCAGGCCAAAAAAAACAACACTTAACAACAATAGCTGCAAGCCTGTTGCAAGTGTTACAGAAGGCAGTTTTAAGTATAAGTCTTTCATCACGAAGGCTAGTCTTGGCTAAGCAAGCTGTTAAGTTTGAATTTTTCGGCAATTTTTTGAATCAGTGAGTCAATCACAATAATCAAAATGAGCGCTGTCAGGAAAAGAATCATGCCAGAGAAGTTATGCAAAAAGCCCTGCCCTGCTTCATCTCCCATATGGAACGTAATTAAAGCCAAAGTACACACCCGTAATACATTAGAGGTGAAAGAAATCGGCACGATGAGCACTGCAAGCAGCACGTTACGCCAAAAAGCCTGGTGGTTAATCACATTGATATAGAGCAGCCCAATGGCTTCCAGCGTAAACAAGGAGTTGAGACCAGCACAGGCATCAGCCACCAGCAACTTGTATTGGCCGATCTGCAAAATAACGCCAGAGCGCGCAATTGGATAGTCCAGCGCATACAACAGATGATCTGCTGCAAAGGAAACGGCTATTTTCATAGGCTGGGTCAATGTGTCAATCACTGACGCTGGCCAAGGAATAAGGAACACAAAAAAGAACAGTGCAAACCAGTATTTAAGCGCGATGTGAGCGCCAAATATAATGCAAATTAAGCCGCAGAGGATAAACACCAGAGACAAAATAGAGATGATGTAAACACTCTGTGAGTAGCCTATGAGATATAAGCCTGCCCCTAATATAATCATCGGCCAGCCAAGTAAAGGCGCTGGTTTAAAGGTTTGCGGTTTCTCTAGAATTTGTCTGGTTTTAAAATAAAAAAACCAGAGGCCAATACCCAACACTATTGGGCCATGGGACTGTGTGTCCGAGTTCCAGACTGTCACAAACAAATCATGGAATACCGGTACATATAACACCAATAGCGACAGCAATACCGCTATATAGCCGAAGAGCTTATGGTTTGCCCCTGATGGACTTGTGGCTGGAGACACTGACATCTTAGTTTGTATTCAAAGCAATTTGCACATCAATGCCCAGGCTACGGCAAGCCTCGTAAGCCTCTTGAGTATCTTTTAATGTCGTAATATTTTGCAGTGTAGAAATCAGTACACCACCCACCTTTTTCGCCACAATCTGTGCATCTGAAGATTGCAACAATGGTGACGTATCGAGAATGATCACATCATAGTGGTCGGCAAAACTTTGCAACAACTCATCCAGCGCTTCTTTGTTCAGCAGCTCTTGCGGATTAGGTGGCGTTGCGCCTGCTGTCAAAATGCTCAGGTTGAGCAAAGAGGGAATTCTGACCACAACGTCGGTTGTAGCACGGCCAACCAGAATATCTGATAAGCCATGATGATTGTTTAACTTGAACAGCTTGTGCTGTGAAGGGTCTCTGAGGTTGGCATCGATCAACAAGGTGCGCTCACCTAGTTGAGAGAACACAACTGCCAGATTGGAAGCCAGCAAGCTGGCACCATCTGCATCTTTAGCGGACGAAACTGCGATCGTTTTAAAGCCACGCTCGAACCAGCGCAGAATCAGTTGCGTGCGCAAAGAACGCAGCGATTCAACCTGCTTTGAAAACGGATCAAATGCGGCAACCAGTCCTGTATTAAACGAGGCTTTGTCCGGGGTGATGTAAGGGTAATCAAACTGATAAGACAGCGCCTGATTGATATCCTCTATCGAAACAAAACCGAGTGCCAGGGCAGCCTCACCAAAGCGCATGGACTTTTCTTTTTGAAACTTCAGAATGCGCTCGGCATCTTTATCAGTGATTTTCCCCATATCTAGTAACAAATGTCCGATACTGGAAGAGACGGTTTTCAAGGGCGCTTTGTTTTCTGTTTCAATAATATTCATACGCAATCACTTTGTGCCTGATAAATTGTTTTCTAAAACATCAGCTAAAACTAGACTGACTTGATGTTGTATTCAAACACTGGAATCTCACCCAGCGTCAAAAGATCATCCCTGCTGCGAACACGACGATCCAGCATTTCTGCTAACAGAGCAAATAAGCAACCCAGTAATGCGCCGATAACCATTGAGAATGGTGCGATTAAAAACAGGCTGGGATTGCTTGGCTCTAATGGCGGAACCGCTGTTTCAAGTACCGAGATATCCCCCTGATTAGATTGGCCCTCTAGCGCAGTCTGGCTGAAACGGTTGTTCACAGACTCCAGTGCATTCTGCGCAATTTGTACTTCTTTCTCGAAAATGCTTAAATCAGATCTTGAGCGGTTTAAATCCAATACCTTCTGCTTTTGCTTCTCAAGTTGAAACTTCAAGTCGCCCAGGCGCTGAGAGTTGATGCTTGCGCTGTTACTCAGGCTGACGACTGTACGGTCAATTTCATTGTTCAACTGACTTCTCAACTTAGCCACCTCTGCCTCTGAGGCGATATACATAGGGTGGTTTTTACTATAGCGCTGCCCCATTTCTGCCAGCTTTGATTCAGCGGTTGCCAAGTTCATGCGCAAATTCTGAACAATAGGGCTTTGCACTACGTCTGGTGAATCACTCATATTTTTTGAAGCATCATTGCGACGTGAATTCGCTTCAATCGACTGTGATTGTGCCAGGCTGTACTGTGAAGACAAATCACGTAACTTGGATGTTTCAACGTCGTAAGCTTCCTGAATACTGGTTAAGCCATGTTTTTGCTGATACTCGGCCAATCTATCTTGCGCCTGTTGCAAATTTTCGCGCAGGGCCTTGGTTTGCTCGGACAAATACTGTGAGGCCTTGATCGCTGGATCAATTTTAAGTTTCAGGCTGAGGTTGATATATGACTCCGCAAATGCATTCGCCATCGTCGCAGCAAATACCGGATCCACCCCTTTATAGCCAATGCTGATGACACTGCTTTCCTTAGAAGGCAAGATAGTCAGTTTTTGCTGTAACAAATCTGCCAACCACTCATTGATGTCAGCTTGTTTACCTTCCGTGGCTTCAGCGAACTGCTGTTGTAAAGACTTCACCTCCGCCAGATGTAACCGCTTGATCACGTCCAAAGTCACATTTTTGCTTTGAATAATATCCACTTGAGTGGCCATGTAGCCAGGCATCAATTGCGCTGGCATGGCCATGCCGGTCACTGGGTCGACCCCTTTATAATTCAAAATGACTGTTGTGGCTGCTTTATAGCTTTTGGGAAACAGCAAGCTGACCAGACTGGCTGTCAACAACGTAATCACAGCCACCAGCAAAATCATTTTATAGCGTGCTTTTAAAACCAGCACCAACTGAGATAAATTCATAGTCAACCTTTTAAATTACAATAGACTTTCTTCAATAAACAACACATCTTCATCTTGTAAAGTTGCGGTGAGTTCAGGGATTTGTTTCACAGTGGAGCCTTCGGCATTTTTTCTATGCAATTTGACTGAGCGCTGGGTGCCACGTACTGTCAAACCACCCGCTTTAGCAATGCCTTGCATCACAGTCATGTTTTTATCAATTTTGTACATGCCCGGACGTTGCACTTCACCATAAACATAGACTTGCGGCGCTTTAGGCACGTACACGACATCACCTGGCTGAAGGTCTTTATTCAATGCGCTGGATGGGGATCTAAATAATTCATCAATATTGATTTCCTGTGTGACAGGCGTACCGGACCGTGCTGATGTAAAAAACAGGGTCTCGCCCGCATTTTCAGTGGCGCCACCAGCCAATGCGACGAAATCGCTGATTTTACGAGTGCCACCTTGAATACCGTATTTGCCTGGGCGTAACACCTGACCAACAACAGCGACATCACGTGTACTGATATAGATGGTTTCACCACCAGTCAGGCGAACATCCTGGTCGTTGACATTGCGACGCTCGATGACTTCATTCAAATCATATTCGCTACGTTTATCACCGCGCACCACCGTGATTATCTCTGAGGCATCTGGTACTAAACCGCCAGCCTCAGCCAAAATATCTTTTACATCGGTTGGCCTGGTCACTGGGTAGCGTCCTGGCTTGGGTACACCGCCCAGAACAGAAACCGTCTTACTCATAAACTCAAGCACCAACACAGACACTTGAGGATTGGCAATAAATCCACCACGTTTCAACTGCTCAGCAATGCGTTTTTCACTTTCGATGGTGGTGAGACCGCCCACTTTCACTTCCCCGATCAGCGGCATCGTCAATACACCGTCCTCAGAAACCCTGGTTTCCCTGGTCAGCTCAGCATCCCCATAAACGACCACCTTGACATAGTCACCGGCACCCAAGGTATAGTCCGCATGGGCAACCATACTGAACAGGAATAAAAATATAGCAGCGAAGTAATTTTTAAAATTCATCATAAGTGATAACTCTTTATGGTAATTAAGTCTATATATTACGGCGATCATCAAGCAATATTAAGCGAGCCTACAGCACACTATAACTTAAATGATTCGCTACGTGTCATTGCTTATTAGGTTCTGTATCCATTACTTCAATACTGGATAGCGCCTTTAGCCTGGCAACTTCCTTGGCAATAAATTCTTGCTGTTTTTGCTGGTCAAGTAATCGCCCTGCCAGCAAATGAGCATGTTCTTCTGACATCGGCTGCTCAGTAATATCGTCGATTGACTTTACAATAATATTATTGTGATTGTGCAAAAAAAGTAAATCGCCTTTTTTCATGGCCTTTATTTTATCCAGCACTGATTCTGGCAACCTATCCGTAAATAGCTGACTAGTTCCAGTTTCGTAATGGATACCGTTGGCGACCAACCTAGCCTGCAAGTCCTGTAGGGTGACCGCTTCTTTTTCCAGCGAAGACAAATCAAACTGTGCGACGTCGTTTGAAAAAACCACATCTTGCATTTTAAACACCTTACGATGCCTGAACTTGTCAGGATGTGACTCAATAAAGGTGTTTATATCTGTTTCAGATGCTGCTGTAATTTTCGCCAGTTTTTTTGACAAATAGGCCTGAGCATAAATCTTTGCTTTTGCAGACTCTATCGCCTGGACAACTTCAGGGGTTCTTTCCAGGTCAAGCTTCAAGGCTTCCTGCACCAGTAATTGACGATCAATTAAACCCGCAAGTAACTTTTTGGCGGCATCCTGATCATTTTCATTTTGCTGCGCGCCTTTAAGTTCAGCTTGCAAAGCAAAAGCAGTGATTTCATCACCATTCACCGTGGCTAACACCTGAGAACCATGATTGGCATTATTTTGTCCGGAACAACTTGCCAGCACTAAAAGACAGAAATTTGTAATTATATTTTTCATTCTGAAGTCATTATCTATTAACAATGCATTAATAGATTTATCGATTAAATTTTCAAATCTAGATTGATGCTGGTGAGCGTATCATCAAAATCAAACTGCGAT
Organism: Methylophilus sp. 'Pure River'; assembly: GCF_046765995.1. NCBI lineage: Bacteria > Pseudomonadati > Pseudomonadota > Betaproteobacteria > Nitrosomonadales > Methylophilaceae > Methylophilus > Methylophilus sp. 'Pure River'. Next base: position 72,534 of record NZ_JBKOUE010000012.1, read on the forward strand.
AATGTGGAATTACGATATGATTTGCTGCTATTTACAGAAAGGGACACATTCTTAATTGGTGACCATCGCAGCGATCCACCAAAGCCTTTTTCCTTGTCTGTACGTCCAATTGTGCCAAATTGACCACGCCCATCAAAATCACGATCAGATATTCTGGCGTTGACGGTGGCTTGAACTTTGTCGCTGATATTGTAAATGAGCTCGCTCTTGAGCAGGTCTGTAGATGAGTAGGTACTATTGCTCTGTTCGAATGGATAAACCGTGCGAGAAAGGTTGAAATTCGCCAGCATTTTTCCTGTCAGGTACAAGTCGTAATTGACATACCCAATAAATGACTGGTAGTCCCTTAGGGTTAAATTGTCATATTCCCGCTGTATGTAACCAAGCTTTGCACTTAAACTACTCTTGCCCGTCGCTTTTAAAACTGCATCTATTTCATACTCGGACTCATCATAGCCGCTGTCGAAAGTAGGAGTAACCGGCCTGTCCTGATATTCGCCTCTACGTTTGTGTCCAAGAAACGCCAGACTAGAGCCGGAAGAAAAGCGATATTTCGCACCATAGTCAAATGCAAACGCATTAAAGTTGGCTTGTGCATTAAATTGTTGGCTATTTGTGACATCTGTATAGGTCACACCGCTGATGACGGTCCAGACTTGATGGGGGGAGTATTCGGCCCTAAACCGTTGTATTTTTGAGGTTCTGATATTTTGGATCGGATTCGCAAAATCTCTAAAATCATTGAGCATTTGAGTTTGCTCAGAAGTAATTTTACCTGTCAGATTAGGCGTCAGTGACCAGAGCCAGGCAGCGTTATAGTTTTTGGCATCATAATCAAGAAAGTCTGTTTTGTTATATTTAAAGTTTGCATATGATGCATCTAGCGTGAAACGCTGCAAAGAATAGGTTTTGTCTACCTTGATGCCTAGAGTGCTGATTGTAATAACATCAGAGATTCCATTTTGACTCTGACGAAAAATATTGTCATCGTATGTTTTATTGATTGCAGCATTAAACTGTATGGTATCCAACTCGTCAGCAGTGACCATAAATGGTAATGCGCTGAGGGTAAGTGCAATCCAGCACTGGATGGGGCGTTTAATTTTTACTTTGGGAAATTGCTTGCAAGATGACATGTGTTTAAGCAACAGTAAATTGATGTTTGGACACATTCTAACCCGTAAACATACATTTAATGCTAGAGAAATTTAACTTTTTAGTAATACTTGCATTATCAGCAAAAGATGCTGTTTAGTATACGTGAGGTATCAAGACAGTTTTATTACATCTGAACTGATTTTTGATAGCCATTCGCCGATTGCCGTCAAGCCTGAATTTAGTTACACTCAAAGCGGTATATTGAATTAAATAATTATGAAAAAAACTATTAGGCCGCCAATCAGAACCATCTCAGGGTTATCCTCAGGGCCCAGAAGCCCACTTTACTTCGTTGAGTCCATTGTAGAGCCCCTCGTTTTAGTGTTTTTCATGTGGGGTATTTTTATTTATTTTGAAGATAGAATTCCTATCTCTATCTTTTTTACCTCCATCCTGCTATTTTCAGTCACCTTTCCAAGTGGTGCAAAAATTCGCCTCGGCTTTTGGAAAATGGCACGCGATGTCATTTTTCAGTGGATATTGCTGGCCGGCATGGTGCTTGTTTTTGCGCGTATCACGGGTTACATCACGTTATATACCCCTGAGATTATTTACGCCTGGTTAATTGGCACCCCGATTGCACAGATCCTGGCGTTAACAGCGCTGAGAGTGCTGTCACCTTTCTTCATTAGCCTGCAAGGGCCAACCAAGCATGCTGTGATTATTGGCCTGAATGAACAGGGCCTGGCTGTTGCTAACAACCTGTTGGCAGATGAGTATAGCCGTGTTTCTGTATTGGGGTTCTTTGAAGACCGCGCACCAGAGCGTACGCCGCAAGATCACGGCTTCGAAATTCTGGGGGCATTGACAGATATCCCGGCCTACTGCAAAAGTCACCAGATTCACACTATTTACATTGCGCTGCCGATGTCCAGTCATCCGCGTATATTGAAGTTGCTGGATGATTTGAAAGACACGACGGCATCCATTTACTTTGTACCGGATATTTTTGTCACCGACTTGATTCAGGGCCGGGTATCTGATGTGAATGGTATTCCTGTAGTTTCGGTATGTGAAACGCCTTTCACTGGTGTAGATGGCCTGATTAAGCGTACAGCAGACATCTTGTTCTCGCTGTTTGTGCTGATTCTGATTTCGCCGATTTTGTTAGGGATTGCCGCGGCAGTAAAACTCACCTCCCCTGGCCCTATCATTTTCAAGCAGCGCCGCTATGGCCTAGATGGGCAACAAATTCTTGTCTATAAGTTCCGCTCGATGACTGTGACTGAAGATGGTGGCACAGTGACACAAGCAACCAGGAATGATCAGCGCATTACGCCGTTGGGCGCATTTTTACGCAAGTCGTCATTGGATGAGCTGCCACAGTTCATTAACGTGTTACAGGGCCGCATGAGTGTGGTGGGCCCGCGTCCGCATGCGGTTGCCCATAACGAAGAATACCGTAAGCTGATTAAAGGCTATATGGTGCGGCATAAAGTGAAACCAGGGATTACTGGCTGGGCACAGGTCAACGGTTTCCGTGGTGAAACTGATACTTTAGAAAAAATGGAACAACGCGTTCACTATGATCTTGAATACCTGCGTAACTGGAGTCCGCGCCTGGATATGCTAATCGTGGCAAAAACAGCCTGGTTAACCATCGTCGGCCAAGATGGTGCTTACTAGATAATAAAAAACCGGACAATGTCCGGTTTTTTTATGACTGCGTATGCTGCTGTATCATTATTAACGCCTGCTCGACCCAATCCTCACGCAAGCAATCCAGCACCTGCACATCGTCCATGCCGCGTAGCCAGGTGAGCTGGCGTTTGGCAAGTTGGCGCGTGGCATAGACGCCATGTTCGCCCAAATCCGGCAAGTCAATTTCACCATTCAGGAATTGTAGCGCCTGGCGGTAGCCGACGCAGCGCATGCTGGGGCTATCTACGGTTAATTGCGGATATTTAATCAATAGGCGTTTTACTTCATCGACAAAGCCTTGCTCTAGCATGCTTTGAAAGCGCTGGGCAATCCGTTGGTGCAACACGCTGCGCTCGCTGGGCATTAGGGCGAGTTTAAGGATATTAAAAGGCAGTGATGCCTTTTGCGATTGGGCGCGCAATACACTCATCGTTTTACCGCTGATGCGGTAAACCTCCAGGGCACGCTCAATACGCTGCGAGTCGGTAGTATGTATCTTGGCGGCCACGGCTGGGTCGATGCTGGCCAATTGCGCATGCATCGCGGGCCAGCCTAAGGCATTTGCCTCAGCTTCAATCTGGGCGCGGATAGCTACATCGGCTTCTGGCAAATCGCTGAGGCCGTGCTGCAAGGCGTTGAAATACAGCATGGTGCCACCGACCAACACCGGGATACGACCATTTGCCGTCGCCGCATGCATCAGAGCCAAAGCGTCTTTGGCAAATTGCGCGGCAGAATACTGTTCTAACGGTGAAATCAGGTCTATTAAGTGATGCGGCGCCTGGCGTAATGTGTCGGCATCCGGTTTGGCGGTACCGATATCCATATCGCGATAGACCAGTGCCGAATCGACGCTGATGATGTCGACGGGAAAACGCTCACACAGAGCAATGGTGGCCGCTGTTTTGCCGCTGGCGGTGGGGCCCATTAAGAAGATGGCTGGCGGCAAATAGGTGGCGGTCATACAACGTGAAACATTAACAAGCAGACATCAAATGGATTAATCGTATTTAACGTAGCTAAAGCGCAAATCACTCTGCGGCGTTCCTTCCAGGGCTGAGCCGACTTGTAATTGTGGCTGCCATTGCACGACCTCTTCAATTTTACGGGCGAGTTCGATGTCTTTCATGGTGATGCCTTTGGCGCTGTGCGTGCACAGTTTGACGATGACAAAGGCATAAGAGACGGTTAAATCAGGATGGTGCCAGGCAGCCTCAGCCAGGTGGCCGACGGTATTTACGACCATCAGTGTGCCTTTCCAGCTATTGGTTTTGTATTTGCGGCGTATCCAGCCGTCTTCAAATACCCAATGGGGTAAAGACTCAGTTAAATGCTGTTGCAGTTCCTGTTCTGTGAGCACTTGGTCGGTCATGGCATCCTCCTGATAAAACTTGCATTAAGACCATGCAGTATACCTCAGCTATGCCGCCGGACTTAAGAGAAACCGGCAGGTTTGCTTGCTGTTAGCTGTGAGAGCATGACAGTGATCACGGTGAGATCAGCACTGGTACCCGGATTGAGCTTATTCTGCTTGAGCGCCGCATCCCATTGCAGCAATTCAGGCATATAGTGTTTAGGATTATCTAGCGCCTGAAAAGCCTGATAATGCGTGGCGGCAAGTTGTTGGACCTCAGCGACAGTCGCCGCGCCATATTTGCGGGCAATATGGCTGTCCGGCACGCTAGAAAGCCAATATAGATAGACCGCCGTCAGTGCCCAGGCAGGCCGCTGCCAACGCTCGCACAGTTTATGATAAAGCGGTATGGTAGCTGAAAAAATCTGCGCATAGCCATCCACATACTGGCGCGCCACCATGTCGCTCCCACTGGCCAGCTGCATGGCCTCAAGCAAAGTGATTTGGGGTGCCTGCGCCACATCGTGCTCATCGCGCTGACCCATGCCCGCCGGGCTGACCAGCCGGATACCTTCATATACCAGGGCTGCATCGCCCACCGATGTTCGTTGCAATACTTGCTGCAAACCTGCTGACAGTAATAACTGTGGATATTGCAGGTAAGCTTGCACCACGGGTGCAGCCAGCAAAATAATACCCAAATTGGTATTGCAGCCTACTTTGGCGTGGGTCGCCTGCAAAGCGTGCAAGATACGCTGGCCCAGTGTCCGCGTGCCGAATACCTGATCATCACACAATGCTGGCGCAGAGGCTTCGGCGCTATGGATAAAGTCCTGCACCTGCATGCCATGGCCATCAGCAAAAATATGTACATTGCCGGGCTTTAATGCCTCCAGCTCTGCCAGGCACGCTTGCTGGTAGGCCTGTTGTAGTATCGACGTCATACCAAGGCTCCGACTGCATCCGACTGCAGCAACAAATCATTAACCAACACATCGGCAATTTCTACGCTGGTCACTGTTTGCAAGCCGCGCCAGGCCGGAATACTGTTTACTTCTATCACCCACAGTTTGCCATCGCGGTCTCGCATCACATCCACGCCAGCATAATCAATCCCTATTGCCTTGGCAGCCTGAACGCCAATGTCCGCCACATCGATCTCATCACAGGCCGTGCAGCGCGCACCACGCGCCACATTGTGCAACCAACTATCCCCTTGCCGCTTCATCACGGCAATCGGTTCGCCACGCACCACAAATACCCGGTAATCATGCTGGTAGGCACCGCAATCAATCTTCTCTTGCAGATAATAAACGCCATCGACAAACATATCTTGCGGTAGCGCAAATTGCGCGCGCTGCTCGATTAAGCGCACACCTTTGCCCTGTGAGCCAAACAGGGGCTTGATCACCAGTGTTTTTCCATTATCCAGCGCCTGCTGCATGAGCACATGCGCGATGTGCCTGTGCTCGCACACCCAGGTCGCCGGTGTTGCAACGCCCTGCTCTGCCAGCAACTGGCTGGTCAGGCCTTTATCCACAGTCGTTTCAATGGCTCTGGCATGGTTGTAAATCGTCATGCCTTGCCGTTGCAAGGTGTGCAACAGATTCATGCGTGTAATGATTTGCTGCGTGGTGCCGGCAGCGACCCCACGTACAAAAGCCATAGGCGCTGTTTGCGTTAATCCGGGAATATGCACTTGCACCGACTGATTGACGATGCTGACGTAACAACTATCCAAGGAGACCATCAGCGCTTGCCAGCCACGCCGCGCAAATGCCTGTGCCAATGACTGTCCGTGCCAGCCGCCTGCTTGGGCGACCTCGTCGGTAAAAATAGGAACAACCTTCATGTCAGCTCTAAAGAAATCACGCGGGAACAGTGCATGGCATGCATTGATTCCCGCGTGAGAATGGTTTTATAAGACTTTAAGTTTAACTGCCAAATGACTGATTCAAAAGCGCTTCATTAAACTTACCAGCAAAGAATGTCTTGCCGGACTTAAGGTTGGTTACGCTGACTTTGGCTGGCGAGAACAACATCGGATCAATCTGGTAGAAGTCCATGTTCACGGCTTTAAACACTTCAGCGAATGGGCGGCCATAGTCTTTAGAGGATGAAGAAGGTAATTGTTGTGCCAGTTGCTCCGCTGCGGCATCGTCAGCATTGACGAATAACTGCACGAACCCGCCAAACAGGATGGCATCATTGGTGCGTCCCATGCCGACAATAAAGTCCGGGGATGGGGCAGGCACTGGCGCAACCCCATAACCATCCACAATCGTATTGAGGTCAAAATGCAGGGTATGGCATTTGTGCAGCGCGACTTCGAGTACGCGCGCAGTCACCTGCAAAGAGCCAGCCACACTGCGTGTCGGTGTCAGGATAAAGGTCAGCTTATTGGCTGGCAAACCGGTATCTCTAGCCACTTTTTCAATGACTTGCACCGGCGGCACCTTATCGGTTTCAAGCACTAATACGGTTTGCTCGCCTTTGTCGCTATAGTGAATATCTTTAAACACCTCTTCGCGCTGCGCAATCGAGCGTGCCGGGCCACTACCCAGCGAGAAAAACTTCTCGTGTGACAACGCCCAACCAGCATACTGGCTACCTAAGCAAGCGATCACGGGCTGTTTGGCCGTCACTACAACGCTCAGTGGCCAATTGGCAAACTGAGGCACTTGTTGCAAAGCGACACTCCCTAGTCCGCCCATGCAGATTTCGGCAATAATACGCCCCGCCTCTAACCCACCTGGCACTTGAATACCGGCGTCGACAATCGTCGCGCCGCTTTCATGGGTAGATACCGCACAGCCCAGGGCCGGTGCGTTGGCAATCAAATGCGCGACCAACGGTGCGCTGTATTGTTGAACGCTAATGGATGTTGAATTCGATGTTGTCACAGACATAAGTCCCCCATAATGTTTCTAATCGTGTTTTTCTGTCCTGCAAAGCCTGTAGAACTTCGCTGTCTGAGTGCCCTTCTGCATAGAGGCTGCAAACGGGCTGCCCGGCAGCGATGACGCCGCCGCTGGGCCGGTCTTCCAGCCAGTCAGGTAAACTAAACTGGCTTAAATCAATCTCTTGTCGCGCATACGCAATGCAATGACTCGCATGCATTGTTTGCGGTTGCAATACCGGCATGACCTGATGCTGACAACTGGCCATATGCATTTGTATCAATGGCAGATGCCTGTACAAACGCATACTGGCACTCAACCTTGGGTTGACCTCAATGACATGCAAGCGGCCCTCATGCCACATGGCATCAATACTATTGATGCCCACCAAGCCCAACGCTGGTACTAACGCCTGCAACAGTGCGTTAGCAGCGGCATACAAAGTAGCCTCGTGTAAGCGCGTTGCACCGGCATAAGCAAAGCTGTTCACATGTTGCTTGAGCGCATGCACACCAATCAGTGTCGCTGCCTGCCCTTGTGCCGCAAATAATATCCCCACCGCTTGCCCTGGCTGAAATGCTTGCCAGTAGCCTGATGCATCTACATGACTCACCGTCTGCCAATCTTGCACATGACTGCCGCCACATTGTCCTGCCTGCTTGTACAGCCACCGCCCTGCTGCGGGTTTGCTTTCAGCGATAAACGGTGATTGCACGCCTTGCGTATCACAACAAGCTTTTAACCATTGCGGATGTTTGACACGGTCAACAGTGTCAGGCGTATTACCAGCAACCGTGTAGCGTGCAAACAAGGCGGCATACGCAGCCTGATTGGCTTCAAAACCAGACCCCACTAGTACGGCATCCGGTTGATATGCGTCCAACACGTTAAATAACGCTGTCAACGCATCACTCGCATCTTGCTCGTACAGTCCTGGCCATCGATATACCGCCTGTGCGGCTTGCCTTGTATCACTATCCGCAAATGCATCCACTGCCAGTACACGCCATCCCTCTTGTTGCGCGATCTGGCTATAGATACGCGCACTATGAGACAAAATGGCCAGCCGCAAGAATGACCTTATTCTACGTGCGCGCAGGCATACTCATAAGCCTGGTGGTAATCAATGTGCATCGGGCTTTCGCTTTGCAACATTTGCTCCAGCAATTTGTTTTGTGTGACATATTTCAGTTGACCAATCGCCAAGGCGCCAAACCCGGCCACCTGTGTGCCTTCAATCAAGCCGCCATTAGAAAATGTATCCACTCCTTCAATCCCGGAGGGAGGTACCGCGTTGACGTCGGCAACGACTTTTAATGATTTGGAGTTGGCAAACTGCACTACTTCTAATACGCGAATACCTGCTGGTGTCGCGCACAAGGCGACCGTTGCCTCATTCAATACGGCAATTTTTGCAGCCTCGCTGCTACCATCCACCACTTGCAGGCTAACGTCGTAACTGGAGGATAATTTATCCACATAAGCCTGCATGCTTTCCACACCCGCGTGTGCAACCATGAATACCGTCGCTCCCTGGCGTGCGGCGATAAGTGCGGCGGTAGAGCCTACCGTACCACTGGCGCCAAAAATGGCTACTTTTTCCTTGCCCAAGCCACTCCCGGATTTTTGCAGGTAAAAGTCAACTTTGGCCAGCATGGCCGCGGCGGTGGTAAAAGCACCTGAAGGATCAGAGAACGTATGGCACTCGAATGGTTTGAACATGGCACTACGTGCCTGTTTTTGCATTTCCAGCGCAACCTGGATATCGCGGCCGCCAAAGAATAAGGCCTGCTGTTTTAAACCGCTAGGACTACGTGAAAAGATCGCATCTTGTGTCAGCGCGACAATTTCATTCAAGGTGACATCAGTGTAGGAGATGATTTTTTCATAGCCCGCATCAAACGCCATATTCACATCGAATGGACTGGCGTTTTTAGCTGCAGTGAACAAATGCATAATACTGGTTTTTTTCATTCTTCCCCCCGGAACAGTGTGTTAACAATACCTTCTGCCAATATACACATTTCCAGACCAGTTCAAAATAAAGAGTAGACCGTGAAAATCATAACTTTTCAAAATTATCTTAAAAAGTTTTAATTTGCCACATCTTCTATCGTTATGCTGGCTGGTCGGTTGACGGCAGCGGTCACCAGGAAACCCAAGGCAGGCTCTCCTGCATAAGTTTCAAGCAATTGCATTTGCATGGCTATCGCTTCCGCACGAGATGGCAACAGCACAAAACCGGTCGGGCCCCATGAGGTTTGGCCGATGCCGGTATATCCCTGCTGTTTGAGCGACCGTAAAATATTGCCCACCGCCTGGCTGGCATAGGCGCCGCCCTGTGCGGGACCAAAGTAATCCGCATTATATGATTGCAAAACCCCTAAAAACGCGCTGAATCCTGCAAAGTCCTGCTCCATTAAGGCAGGCAGCCCCTCACTTAACAGTTGCTGCTGAATCGCCTGCGTCGCCGCCAGCGTGGGTGGTACCAATTCTTTAAAGGCTGTTTTCTCGCCCTGCCCGTGCAAGCCATCACGGCTATTATCAATGATCAGTAAAAAGTACCAATCCGCAGGAAACGCCTGGTGCACCAGCATGGGCGGTACTATAGTATTTGGTCCGCGTCCGCCATCGACAACCAGTCCGCCATGCTCAAAGGTCGCAATACCTATGCCTGAACGTGCCCCACGCTGATGAACGGCAGCAATCTGCGCGGCGTCGACTGGTTGCCCGAGTAAACTATTCACCGCCGCGCCCAGCGCCAAGGCCATTTGCGTACCTGATCCCAAGCCGCCATGACGTGGGATGGCCTGGTGTATGCTGACATTAAGGTCTATTGCAAGGTGGTGTGCATCCAGATGTCGTTGCAAAATGGCGGCAGCCCAAGGGTCCAATGGTGACGACTGAATACCAGGGCTCAGGCTAAGAGAAGTTTGAAATGCATCAATGGCAACACCGACACTGCCAAACTGGCGCTGCGTCTGCTGATTCAGGTTAAAAAAACCGAGATGTAAGCGACCGTAAGTGGTGACACTGACCGTGCGCTCTGCGGGAATGACTGCATTCATGGCGTTTTATTATAGGGATGCTAAAAAAAATGAAATGCCACCCTCACGGCGACGTGACATTAAAACATGATTTTGGCATAATGGCCGATATAAAAGTCATTCTGTAATCAGACGATGTCCGGTAGACAGCCTCTATTTATCGAATTCAATCCGTTGCACTCCGCGATAGATTATCACCAGTTTTAAAATAATTAAGGGTTTTATATGGTAAGTCATGTTATTCCATTTGAGAATCTACGTAACACTGATGTCCCGTCTGTAGGCGGCAAAAACGCTTCTCTGGGCGAAATGATCTCTCAGCTCACCGCCAAAGGCGTACGCGTACCTACCGGTTTTGCGACCACTGCGGATGCTTATCGTGAGTTTTTGGCGCAAGGTGGATTAAACAACAAAATCAATGACTTGCTGGACAAGCTGAACGCAGACGATACACAGGAGCTGGCCCGCGTTGGTTCACAGATCCGCCAGTGGATCATGGAGGCCGAGTTTCCACCAGCACTGCAGACCGCCATTGCTGAAAACTATGCCAAACTGATTGAACGATCAGCGCAAGGCACCACCTTTGCGGTGCGCTCTTCTGCCACGGCAGAAGACTTACCAGATGCGTCTTTCGCTGGCCAGCAAGAGTCTTTCCTGAACATCCATGGCCTGGACAACATTAACCATGCGATTAAAGAAGTATTTGCTTCTTTGTATAACGACCGTGCAATCTCCTACCGTGTACACAAAGGTTTTGTACACGCAGATGTGGCCCTGTCTGCAGGCGTGCAACAAATGGTGCGTTCAGACATTGGCTGTGCCGGTGTGATGTTTACCATTGATACTGAATCTGGTCACCGTGATGTTGCCTTTATTACTTCATCCTATGGCCTGGGTGAAACTGTGGTGCAAGGTGCCGTGAACCCGGATGAGTTCTATGTACACAAGCCATTGTTGGCACAAGGTAAGCCAGCCATCGTGCGTCGCACCATGGGCTCCAAATTGATCAAAATGGTGTTTTCTGACGCCACCCAAGCGGGTAAATCTACACACACAGTGGATGTAGATGCGGCAGAAAGCAACCGCTACTCGCTGACTGATGCCGATATTCTTGAGCTGGCTGATTATGCCATGACCATTGAGCAACACTATGGTTGCCCTATGGATATCGAATGGGGCAAAAACGGCCTGGATAACAAGCTGTACATCCTGCAAGCACGTCCTGAGACTGTGAAGTCACAAGAAGCGGCGAAAAACGTGACCGAAACGTTCAAACTGCAAAAGCACTCTTCAGTGCCTGTGGTGGCTGGCCGTGCCGTGACACAAAAAGTAGGCGTGGGCCCAGTGCGTATCGTGCTGGATCCGGCAGAGATGCATGAAGTACAGCCAGGTGACGTACTGGTGGCTGACATGACTGACCCTAACTGGGAGCCAGTGATGAAACGTGCCAGCGCACTGGTGACCAACCGTGGCGGCCGTACTTGCCACGCTGCGATTATTGCGCGTGAACTGGGTATCCCGGCGATTGTAGGTTCTGTGAATGCGACTGACCTGCTGCGTGATGGCGAAATGGTGACCGTTTCTTGTGCTGAAGGTGAAACCGGTTTTGTTTACCACGGCGCATTGGACTTCGAAGTCTCTACGCAATCTAACAGCGCACTGGCAAAACCACCTTGCAAGATCATGATGAACGTGGGCAACCCTGACATGGCGTTCACCTTTGCCCAAACACCAAACGATGGTGTTGGACTGGCGCGTCTGGAGTTCGTGATTAACAACATGGTAGGCATTCACCCGAAAGCCATCCTGAACGTTGACGCCATGCCAGCTGCAATGCAGGCAACGATCAAAAACCGCGCTCGTGGCTATGCCAGCCCGAAACAGTTCTACATTGATAAAGTGGCCGAAGGTGTCGCGACCATTGCGGCAGCATTCTATCCAAAACCAGTGATTGTACGTACTTCAGACTTCAAGTCTAACGAGTATAAAAAACTGGTTGGCGGTGACATTTACGAGCCAGACGAAGAAAACCCGATGATCGGTTTCCGCGGTGCGGCACGTTATATGGCAGAAGACTTTAAAGAGTGCTTTGCCATGGAATGCCAAGCCATGAAGAAAGTGCGTGATGAACTGGGCCTGGTCAACGTTGAATTGATGATTCCATTCGTACGTACGCTGGAAGAAGCACGTGCCGTGACTGAAATCATGGCTGCCAACGGCCTCAAGCGCGGCGAAAATGGCCTGCGTCTGATCATGATGTGTGAAATCCCGGCCAACGCGCTGCTGGCTGAACAGTTCCTGGAGTATTTCGATGGTTTCTCTATCGGCTCTAACGACCTGACACAGCTGACATTGGGGATGGACCGTGACTCAGGTATTCTGGCTGACGGTTTTGACGAGCGTAACGATGCGGTGAAAGTATTGCTGAAAATGGCAATCAACACCTGTAACCGTTTAGGCAAATACGTTGGTATTTGTGGTCAGGGTCCTTCTGACCATGAAGACTTTGCCGAGTGGCTGGTCGCAGAAGGGATTCAGTCTGTTTCCCTGAACCCTGACACTGTGGTCGCGACCTGGCAGCGTCTGACAAAGAAATAAGCGTTAGGCTTGATTAGCAATTACTTGAGGCATCTGTATGAATCACCGTTCTGTGTTTATTATTTCTGATGGTACGGGGATTACGGCAGGTGCCTTAAGCAAATTGCTGGAACACTTTCCGAATACAAAATTCACCACCACTCGCCTGCCCTTTACCGACAATGACGAGAAGGTTCAGGCAGCTTTCGAGCATATCCAGAAAATTGCAGACCAGGATGGTATTCGCCCGATTGTGATTATGTCCGTCGGCAATGGCGAACACCGCAACCACCTCAAGCAGGCCAACGCCTACTTTATTGATTTATTCCACCGTTTTATTTACCCGCTGGGCTCAGAGCTCAACCAGGAGCCACTCACAGGCGCCAGTATTGCTTACAGCGCCATGGGTAACAGCTACTCAGAGCGTATGGAAGCGATTAATTTCACGCTGAACCATGATGACGGCATGACCAATACCGGCCTCGATGAAGCGGAAGTCATTCTAATCGGGGTATCCCGCTGCGGCAAAACGCCGACTAGCATTTACCTGGCCATGCAGTTTGGCATCAAGGCAGCCAACTACCCGTTGATTCCAGAAGACTTTGAACGTGGCGCTTTACCTGCCGCATTGCAAAAAAATATCGACAAGATTTTTGGCCTGACGATTAAGCCTGAGCGCTTGCACTCTGTACGTAATGAACGTCGTCCGGACAGCTTTTATGCCTCACTGGATAACTGCCGCAAGGAAATTGAAATTGCTGAAGGCATGATGCGCAGTGCAGGCATCCCCTGGGCAGACTCGACTAGCCGCTCCATTGAAGAATTGTCTGCCTTGATCCTGCAAAAAATTCGCCAGCGCTAAGGCTGGCGGCTAGGATTTGTTGTTGACACAATGGCTGCTTAGGCAGCCATTGCCATTTCACGGGCTGGCGATGTATGAACGCGTTCAGTTTGTGGCTTCAACATGTCGCCACGCCAAAAATAATAAAACTCACGAGAGACGCTGAGGAAGGTGTGCTGCGAACCCAGCGCATTAAACAATGGCAGGTTTCTGTCCACCATCTGGCGGTAGCTATGGGATTGTTTGTGTGAAATGTGGCGCAAAGACAGCAGCAGGCATTTTGCCATGCGCATACGTTCTTTAAACACCGCAGGCTCAAAGCCGCGCACCAGAGTGACTTGCTCAAAAGCGTCCATGACCTGAGTTTCATGACTGTTCATGGCTGTTTTATCCAGGTCATACCAATGCTTGAATAATTCGTCTTGCGTCACCATGGCCACCGGCGTACTGCCATTGAATACTTTGGCCTGGCTCATGGCCGCAATGGCTTTGATATCACGCACCCAGAATGAGAAAAACTCGCGAATGACCGGCAGAATGCTGGGGATTTCAGCTGGATCGATGCTGGCAATAAAACGGTCGACTGCATGTCGGTAATGGCTGCCATCACAAGGGATATCTTTCAGAAAAGCACTGACTCGAATAATAATGAACTCGCGTTGTACCAGCACACGCTCACTTACACCCTGTCCGGTCAGCAATTTGACGTAAGCTTTGCGAGCTTCTTCTTCTCTGGTCATTTCCATGATTCACTCCCCTGATTGATTCTGAATAATGCCTGATTATTCAGCAGGCATTGACAGTTTGATATTAAAACAGGTTGTCGTCGATCAAACATGTAATGAAATTGGTAAATCCCCCACATTTCGGCGCTTGCGCTTAGCGCGTGTTTATCACCACTGGCTGTTTGGGCTGACGCGCCAGCAATAACAACAGGCTACTGAGCAAGGTCATCGCCAGCATAGCAACCGCTAATGTTAGCGTGGAATGCCAGACCAAAGGCACAATCAGTGCCGAGCTCAAGGTTGAGCATAGCATCTGCATAAAGGCCTGCGCTGAGGCGGCCGTGCCGCGTAATGCTGGATAGCAATCAAGCGCTGCTATCGACAACACAGGCATGGCCGCGGCCATGCCCACATTAAACAAGGCGATCGGTAAAATGGCCAGCCACCAGTCGCTGTGCGTGGTAGTGCTCGCCCACCATTGCACGCCTACATTACAGCTGGCAATGAAGAGCATCCAGGCAAATGCCCAGTGCAGAATGCGCGCGGGTGCCACTTTGCCCGCAGTATGCCGTGAGATCCAGGAGCCTAGCATCATGCCTGTCACCGTGGGAATAAATAGGTAACCAAACTGCTGGCTGTTTAAATGCAAATGTTTAACCAGAAAGACTGGGCTGGCCAACACATAAATAAAAAATGCAGAGAAATTCAAGCCCAGGCAAGCGATCAGACCTAGAAATACCTTGTGCTTAAGCATCCTGCCGTAAGTGGCGATGATTCCTTGCACAGAAAAAACAATACGCTTTTCCGGCGTCATCGTTTCTGGCAGATAACGCACCGCCATCCATAGTGCAATCGCGGCATAGACCGATAAGAAAATAAAAATAGCTTGCCAGTGTATGCCTAGTAACACGCCACCTAAAATCGGCGCGACGGCTGGCGCGATGCCGAACAACAGCTGCACGGTCGCCATCACCCGTTGCGCCTGCGCGCCTGAAAACAGGTCGCGCACCATGGCGCGCGCCACCGTGTTACCTGCACCGCCACTCACGCCTTGCAACGCACGGAATAACCATAAAGTCTGCACATTCGGCGCAAACGCACAGCCCAGGCTCGCTAGTGCGAAAATGGCCAGGCCCCATTTAATGGTGGTGATGCGCCCGATGGCATCTGAAATGGCGCCGTGGCATAAGGTCATCACGGCATAGGGCAATAAATACAAGGTCAGGCTTTGCTGAATCGCCAGTTCATCAGTGCCAAACTCCGCGGCCATCACATGGAAAGCAGGCAGATAGGTGTCAATCGCAAACGGTGCTAATGCAGCCAGCCCAGCCAAGACCAGCACCAGGGTAGAAGAACGGGATATCAACATGAACAACCTTGTAAAAAAGCAAAGGTGCCCTCAGGCACCTTTAAGATTATAAGCCACAATGCCTGCGCTATGAGCGGCCTTAAGGCAAGGCATGAAATTGCGCGATTCTTTCCTTGTCACCCTCGACATATTTTTTGGAGTTCTTGTCCGTTCTGAAAATGATGGGCTGCTCACGGACCAAGGGGTTTTGTGAATTGACCAAGGCTTCATCAATCAAATGACGGTTTGGAGATTTGGTACATACCGGATCCGCCATTTCAGCATCCCCACTGAGCAAGTAGGATTGGCAACGGCAGCCGCCCAAATCATTCTCTTTTTCATCGCAGCTACGGCAAGGCTCTTTCATCCACTCCATGCCACGGTATTTAGTAAACGCGGGCGACTCTTTCCAGGCCCATTCCAGGCCATTTTCACGTACATTGGGGAACGTCATGCCTGGCAACACACGGGCTGAATGACATGGCAACACATCGCCATTGGCAGTCACAATCATAAACACTTCGCCCCAGCCATTCATACATTTTTTGGGCCGGTCAGCAAAATAATCCGGCACGACAAAGAACACCTTCATTTTATTGCCCACGCGCTCCCTGAACGCATTGGTAGCCGCTTCTGCGCGATCTAACTGCTCGCGCGTAGGCATCAATTGATCACGGTTGACCAGGCTCCATCCGTAATACTGCGTATTGGCCAGCTCAACATAATCCGCGCCCAAGGCTTCTGCCATTTCCAGGATTTTGCCAACCTGGTCAATATTGTAGCGGTGTATCACCACATTGAGCACCATGGGGTAACCATGCGATTTGATCATGGCTGCGACTTTTTTCTTCAACTCGAAGGTGCGCGTGTTGGTAATAAAGTTGCTGATGTCTTCAGTCACATCGTGCATGGAAAGCTGGATATGATCCAGGCCGCCTTCTTTAAAGGCCTGGATACGCTTTTCAGTCAGGCCCACACCAGAAGTAATCAGGTTGCTGTAATAGCCCAGCTTGTGGGCCTCCGCGACAATTTCTTCAATGTCATCACGCAGTAGGGGCTCGCCGCCTGAAATGCCCAACTGGATGGCGCCCATTTTACGGGCGTCACGCAAGGCGCTAATCCATTGCTCGGTCGTTAATTCATTTTTGGTGTGCTTGTCATAATCGGTTGGGTTATAACAAAACGCGCAATGCAGCGGGCAACGATAGGTCACCTCAGCCAATAACCACAAAGGCTGCTTTTGTGTGACGCTTGCTGCTACACCATTATTTAACTGTGCCATGATGCCCTCCTTGCGGATTAATTCAGCTTGCGCAACCAGGCTTTACCAACGGCCAGGTCGAACATGCCTAAAATATCACTCTCAATGTCTTCGGCATCCGGAAAGGTTGTTTTCAAATCAGCCACAATATCGCCAACACTCGCTTTGCCATCCACGCGCTTGAGAATCTCGCCAGCGCCACCATGCAACTTGACCATGCCTTCCGGAAACAGGATGACATAGCTTTGCTGTGCCTCTTCCCATTGAAAGCGATGGTGTAAGGCAATCGCGTAAATGTCCGCGTGTTGAATATTGTTTTCCATATGTCTACTTTCTAATACGCTGACTTGTCGGTCATTTAATTTTCAATGTTGATGACCGGCTGACGCAGATAATCACGCCCTTCGGTTTTAATCTCGGTCGAAGCCAGCATGATGGCGTCTGCAATCACCCACAGCACATTCAGCTTAAATTGCAAAATTTCCAGTGCCTTCATCTGCATGTCACGTGAAGTACTGAAGTAATCCAGCGTAACGCTTAAGCCTTGCTCGACATCGCGGCGCGCTTCGGTCAGGCGTTTTTTAAAGTACATCAGGCCTTCTTCTTTCACCCAGGGGTACATGCTCGGCCAGGAGCTGATACGTTGCTGATGGATGTGTGGCGCAAACAACTCGGTCAGGCTGGAGCAAACGCTCTCTTGCCAGGGGCGCTGTTTGGCAAAGTTGATATAGGCATCCACCGCAAAACGCACGCCTGGTGACACCAGCTCCAGGCTGGTCACTTGCTCACGCGTCAGGCCAACAGCTTCACCGAGCTTAATCCAGGCCTCAATACCGCCAATCTGGTCATCGACGCCATCATGGTCAGTAATACGCACGATCCATTGTTTACGCACTTCCTTGTCCGGGCAATTGGATAAAATCGCCGCATCCTTCATCGGAATCGCGATCTGGTAATAAAAACGGTTAGCGACCCAGCATTGCAATTGTTCTTTAGTCAACTTACCCTCATACATCATCACGTGAAACGGATGATAGATATGGTACCCCTGCCCTTTTTCGCGAAGCTTTGCTTCGAATTCTTCGCGGGTCCATGGCAACTGTGCCTGAGTCACTGCGTTCATATTGTTCTCCTATAGAATGATGTCCATGCCGTCGTACGCCACCTCGATCTTGTGATCATTGAGAGTTGCACGCTCGGCGGAATCTTCCCTTAAAATCGGGTTGGTATTATTGATATGAATCAGCACTTTACGCACTGCTTTATCCGTACCAAACTTATCCAACTCTTCTATCATGCCGCCTGGGCCAGATTGTGGATTATGGCCGATACTGCGCGCAGTCTTGGTCATTAAGCCCATATCCAGCATTTCAGTATTGGTCCAGAATGTGCCGTCCACCATAATGCAATCAGCCTGATGCATCAGTGGTGGCAAATGTGGCTCAATTTCTGCCAAGCCTGGTGAGTACCAGCATTTCTTGCCGGTAGAAATCTCTTCAATCAGCACGCCTATGGTGTCACCCGGATGCGGATCATTGCGGTGTGGGGAATACGGCGGTGCGGCACTCTTTAATGCCACCGCAGTAAAGCGCAGGTTAGGCACGCCTGGGATTTCAAAACTGTGCGCATTGCTGACATCGTTGGCATCAATCGCGATTTCGTGGTGATTGACACCGCAATAGTGGCCCAGGATATTCAGGATCTGGTTACCGGTGGTCAGGTCTTCATAGACCATTTTTGTACAGTAAATCTCGCGCTTGACCTGGCCTTCGCGCAACATGAATAAGCCTGTCGTGTGGTCAATTTGCGCGTCAATCAGCACAATGCCTTGAATGCCGCTATCACGTACGGCACGGCCTGGTTGCAGAGGTGCAAACTCCTGGATTTGCTGCAACACATCGGGAGATGCATTAAACAACACCCAATCTACGCCATTGCTGGAAACACAAATGGATGACTGAGTGCGGCGTTTGGCCTTGATGGTGCCTTTGCGCAGACCGTCACAATTTGGACAATTACAGTTCCACTGTGGAAAGCCACCGCCTGCCCCAGCCCCTAATACGTGTATATGCATAATCGCTCGTTATTCAATTCTGTTAATTCATGGTTGCAAGAGAGTACCAAGCCTCATCATACAACAATTGTTTGTGACTACTGCATCCATCGCAAACCTTGCGCAACGCTGGCCTGCAATGTCTGTTAAGTAAGACTGGCATCATACGCATGCGTTGCATGAACAGCCTGCAACTGACAATGATTCCCTGCTCATGATTTTCATGAGCGCATACTTGTTTGCGAGATAACACCCATAAAAAAGCCGCGCTCACTGGCGCGGCTTTGATTAAAACGATAGATTACTCTTCTGAAGCATGCTTTTCGCGGCGTGCTTTGACTGCCGCAGCCAGCGTTTCCAGTACAGCCACCGAGTCATCCCAGCCCAGGCAGGCATCGGTAATCGACTGGCCATAATTCAGGCTACAGCCTGGTGAATGGTCCTGGCGGCCTTCATTCAGGTGCGACTCCAGCATCACGCCGATAATGCGCGCATCGCCAGCAGACACTTGCGCAGCCACATCATCCACCACTGCAATCTGGTTTTTGTATTGCTTTTGACTATTGCCGTGACTGCAATCGACCATCAACACAGGCGCCAGGCCTGCATCGGCTAACTGGTCACACACGGCGGCCACGCTTTGCGCGTCGTAATTAGGGGCTTTACCCCCACGCAAGATCACATGGCAGTCTTCATTGCCTTTGGTCGCAAAAATGGCTGATTCGCCTTCTTTGGTCATCGACAAAAAGTGGTGCGGGCTGGCTGCGGTTTTAATCGCGTCTATCGCCACTTTGGCACCACCGTCAGTACCGTTTTTAAAGCCTACTGGGCAGGACAATCCAGAAGCCAGTTCGCGGTGAATCTGCGACTCCGTTGTGCGAGCACCAATCGCGCCCCAACTGACCAGGTCTGCCGTGTATTGTGGTGATACGACATCCAGAAACTCCGTTGCCGCCGGCATGCCAATCTCGTTCACATCCAGCAAAAAGCGGCGTGCTTTTTCCAGGCCTTGGTTAATGTCGTAAGTGCCATCCAGATGCGGGTCGTTGATCAAGCCCTTCCAGCCCACCGTGGTGCGTGGTTTCTCGAAGTAGACACGCATGACAATCAGCAACTCACCAGCCAGCCGCGTACGCACGTCCAGCAAGCGTTTGGCATATTCCATACCAGCGTCAGTATCGTGAATCGAGCATGGTCCGACAATCACCAGTAAGCGGTCATCGCCTTGATGCAAAATATGGTGAATCGCAGTGCGTGTTTTGAGGATGTTTTGTGTACTAACCGTACTTTCCTGCAGGCGTGACAACAATTCCGCCGGTTTTACCAGCGGTTTAATTTCCAGCACCCTTACATCATCAGTGGCTAATTTTTCGTATACAGTCATGACTTCAAAATCTTTTTCAGCACTTCGAGGAAGCGTGCGTTTTCGCTAAACAAACCAATACTGACGCGCAAATAATCCGGCATCTCATAATTGGCCACCGGACGTACGATCACGCCTTGCTTGAGCAAAGCCTGATTGACGGCACTGGCGTTGGTCACTTTAAAACTGACAAAGTTGCCATAAGACGGAATATAGCTCAGGCCTAGTTGCTCCAGCCCCTGCGTAATCTGCGTCATGCCAGCTTGATTAGCAGCATAACTGCGTGCCACAAAATCCTCATCTTGCAATGAGACCGTCGCGGCCACCTGTGCCAGGCTATTCACATTGAATGGCTGGCGCACACGGTTCATTAAGTCAGCCAACGTGGCATGCATCAGGCCAAAACCCACGCGCAAGCCTGCCAAGCCATAAGCCTTGGAAAAAGTGCGTGAAATAATCAGGTTTTCAAATTCGGCTAGCCATGTGATGGCTTCTGACTTGTCAACCGAAGACAAATACTCGTCATACGCCTCGTCCAGCACCACCAGGATGTGCTTGGGCACCTGCTGTAAAAAGGCTTTTAAATCAGTTTTGCTGATCAGTGTGCCGGTTGGATTATTTGGGTTTGCCACAAAAATCAATTTGGTTTTAGGCGTAATAGCTTTTAAAAAACCAGGCAAGTCATGGCCAAAGTCAACTGCAGGCACTACCACGCCATTGGCGCCAACGGCTTGCGTCACTAATGGATACACGGCAAACGCATGCTGGGAATAAATCGCTTCATCACCTGCCGTGAGGAAAGCACGTGCCGCCAGCTCCAGAATGTCATTAGAACCATTGCCAAACACAATTTGTGCCGGTTGCACGCCATATTTGTGGCTCACGGCATCACGCAAGGCAAAGCTGTTGCCATCCGGATAACGCGCAATCTCATAAATGGCCTCTTCCAGCGCCATTTGTGCTTTAGGGCTCATGCCCAAGGGGTTTTCATTAGACGCCAGCTTAACGATATCGGCTTCATTGAGGCCCATTTCACGGGCTAATTCACTGATAGGCTTGCCACCTTGATATGGCGCAATGGCACGAATATTGGCTGGAGCTAACGCTGCTAAAGAGACAGATGACGACATAGAGTGCTTTAAATAATAGCGGTTGGGTAAGAGCCCAACACTTTGAGTAAAGTGGCGCGCTCAGCAAGATCTTTCAGTGCGGCCTGTACGGCAGGTTGTTGCTGATGGCCTTCGATATCCACAAAGAACACGTAATTCCACAAGTTTTGACGCGACGGGCGTGACTCCAGCTTGGTCATGCTGACGCCATGGCGTGAAAATGGCTCCAGCAACTGCAACACGGCACCAGGCTTGTTGTGTGCACTCATGACCAGCGAGGTTTTGTCCTGACCGGAAGGCGCAACACCGTGATTGCCCACCACCAGGAAGCGTGTGGTATTTTTCGGGTCATCCTCGATATTTTCAGCAAGGATATGCAAGTCAAACAGTTCGGCCGCACGCTTGCTGGCAATTGCCGCCGCAAACGTACCTTCACTGGCGACTAACTCATGAATCATCTGTGCGGCACGCGCATTGCTGGTCACCGCCTCACGTGCCGCATTCGGCAAGTGTTTGTTTAACCATTCATGACATTGCGACAAAGATTGCGCATGCGAAAACACATGGCTGATCTGGCGGATATCCTGCTGAGCAGATAACAGGCAGTGATGCACAGGCAAAGTGATTTCACCGATTACCTGCAAGGGGCTAGATAGTAGCAAATCCAGAGTAATGCCCACAGCACCCTCGGTGGAGTTTTCAACCGGCACCACGCCGTAGTCGGCCTGTCCAGCTTCTACGGTGCGGAATACTTCATCAATGCTTGCACAGACGACGGCCTGACGGCCCTCGCCAAACTGCTTGAGCGCGGCTTCTTCGCTGTAAGTGCCTAATGGGCCCAAGAAAGCAATGGAAAGTTCTTTTTCAAGGGCGCGGCAATTGGACATGACCGCACGGAAAAGATGACTTACCGCCTCAGGCGACAAGGGGCCCTGGTTTTCAGACTGCAGGCGCCGTATGACCTGCGCTTCACGCTCAGGGCGATAAATGACACCATCATCTTTCAAATGCCCGATCTCGCGTGCAAGCGCTGCGCGCTCATTGACGAGCGTCAGCACCTGCGTATCAATCGCATCAATTTTATCTCTAAATTGTTTTAATAAATCAGACATTTAAAAGTAATATTTAAAGTGTTTTATGAGTGACTTTTTTCGAATTCCTGCATGAATTCGACCAATGCCTGCACACCTTCAATCGGCATGGCGTTGTAAATACTGGCACGCATGCCACCGACGGAACGATGGCCTTTTAATTGCAGCAAGCCACGCGCATCAGCAGCCTTCAAAAAAGCGTCATTGAGGCTTTCATCACGCAAACGGAACGGGATATTCATACGCGAGCGGTAAGCTGGTTCAATGTCATTGTGATAAAACTCGGTTTGATCCAGGTAGTTGTATAACAAGTTGGCTTTGGCAATATTGATTTTCTCAATCGCTTCCACGCCGCCTTGCGCTAGTAACCACTCGAACACCAGGCCAGCAATATAAATGCTATAGGTCGGTGGCGTGTTAATCATACTCTGGTTATCGGCCTGGGTTTTCCAATGGAATACCGCCGGGGTCAGTGCTGAGGCCTGTTCAAGCAAGTCTTCACGCACAATCACCAGGCACAAGCCTGCCGGGCCGATATTTTTTTGTGCGCCGCCATAAATCACACCATATTTTGAAACATCGATTGGGCGCGACAAAATATGTGACGACATATCCGCCACAATTGGCACTCCATGCGTATCTGGTACCTCCAGAAACTCAACGCCGTTGATGGTTTCGTTGGTGCAATAGTGCACGTAAGCCGCGTCTTTGTTCAGTTTCCAGTCGGTAAAAGCGGGCACGGTGGTAAAGCCACCAGTCTCTGCACTGGCAACGACATTAATCTGGCCGTAGGCTTTCGCGTCTTCTACGCTGCGCTTGCTCCAAGAGCCAGTGACCACATAATCCGCAGACTTGCCGTTCAGCAGGTTCATGGGGATGATGGCATTTTCGGCAATCGCCCCGCCCTGCAAGAACAACACTTTGTAATTGGCTGGAATAGCCAGAAGTTTGCGCAAATCGGCTTCGGTTTTTTCCAGGATGCTGGTGAATTCCTTGCCGCGATGTGACATTTCCATCACGCTCATACCGGAGCCATGCCAGTCTAGCATTTCAGCTTGCGCGCGCTCCAACACAGCTTTAGGCAACACTGCCGGACCGGCAGAAAAATTAAAGATTTTCTTCATGCGTGTATTTATTCTTCGCTGTACTTATTCTTCAGTCTCGTCACCATCATCGTCGGTCTCTACGATTTTCTCCAGACCTGACAACTTCTCACCTTCACCCAGGTTAATCAGGGTCACACCTTGTGCGGCACGGCCCATATCGCGGATTTCCTTGACGCGGGTACGGATCAATACGCCACCCGTGGTAATCAACATGATTTCGTCTTCTGCCGTCACCAGTCTTGCCGCCACAGCCAAGCCGTTACGTTCACTGATGGCAATGGCTTTCACGCCTTGGGTACCACGGCCAGAATGACGGAACTCTGACAGCACCGTACGCTTGCCGTAACCGTTCTCGGTGGCGACCAAGACAGACTGCTGGTCATTTTCAGCAATCAGCAAGGACAGCACCTGCTGTTTAGCGGCCAGTTTCATGCCACGTACACCACGCGTTGCACGGCCCATCGGACGCACATCGTCCTCAGTAAACCAGACCGCTTTACCCCCATTGGAAACCAGCACAATGTCGTTCTGGCCATTGGTCACTTCGGCACCAATCAGGTAATCACCTTCATCCAGGTTAATCGCGATAATGCCGGACTTACGTGGGTTAGCAAACTCCGTCAGTGCGGTCTTTTTCACGGTGCCTTTGGCTGTCGCCATAAACACGTAGTGATTTTCGTCGAACTCTTTCACCGGCAAGATGGCATTGATTTTTTCGCCCTCTTCCAACGGGAACAGGTTCACAATCGGTTTACCACGGCTGACACGGCTACCTTGCGGCACTTCGTAGACTTTCAGCCAATAAACACGGCCACGGCTGCTAAAGCACAGGATGTAATCATGCGTATTCGCCACAAACATCTTGTCGATGAAGTCATCTTCCTTCGTGGCTGCCGCCTGCTTGCCACGGCCACCACGGCGTTGCGCGCGGTACTCATCCAGTGGCTGGGATTTGACATAGCCGGTGTGCGATAGCGTCACTACCACATCTTGCGGTGTAATCAGGTCTTCTAGCGACAAATCTTGCGTGTTTTGCTCAATTTCGGAACGGCGTTTATCACCAAACTGTTTCTGGATTTCATTCAACTCTTCGACAATAATCGCGGTCACGCGCTCTGGCTTGGCCAGGATATCGAGCAAGTCGGCGATGATATCCATTACCTCTTTGTATTCATTGACAATCTTGTCCTGTTCCAGGCCAGTCAGGCGTTGCAAGCGCATTTGCAGGATTTCCTGCGCCTGCACATCAGACAACTTGTAGCCTTTGGGCGTCATGCCAAAGTCTACAGACAAGCCTTCTGGACGCGAGGCCTCCATGGCCGCACGTTTAAGCATTTCCTCAACCACTGGTGAGTTCCAGCTACGCGCCATCAATTCTTTTTTCGCTTCTGGTGGCGTTGGCGCAGCTTTGATGATGGCAATCATCTCGTCCACGTTCGCCAGTGCCACAGCCAGGCCTTCCAGCACATGGCCGCGGTCACGAGCTTTGCGCAGTTCGAATACGGTACGGCGTGTCACCACTTCGCGGCGGTGGCGCAAGAAGGCTTCCAGCATCTGTTTCAGGTTGAGCAAGCGTGGCTGGCCATCCATCAGCGCCACCATGTTCATGCCGAAGGTGTCTTGTAGCTGTGTCTGCTTGTAGAGGTTGTTTAAAATGACCTCTGGCACTTCGCCGCGCTTGAGCTCAATGACCACACGCATGCCTGATTTATCAGACTCGTCACGCAGGTCAGAAATACCTTCGATCTTCTTCTCGTTAACCAGCTCGGCGATTTTTTCAATCAGTGTTTTCTTGTTAACCTGATACGGTAACTCATCAATAATAATGGACTGGCGGCCGCCTTTTTCCAGGTCTTCAAAGTGGGTGCGGCCACGCATCACGACACGGCCACGACCAGTGCGGTAGCCCTCTTTGACGCCTACCGTGCCATAAATAATGCCTGCGGTCGGAAAGTCTGGCGCCGGAATAAACTCAATCAGTTCATCGACGCTGATTTCAGGGTTTTTCAGCAGCGCAAAACAGGCGTTCAGCACTTCGTTCAGGTTATGTGGCGGAATATTGGTCGCCATCCCCACCGCAATCCCTGAGCTGCCGTTAATCAGCAGGTTAGGAATACGCGTTGGCATAATCAGCGGTTCTTGCTCGCTACCATCGTAGTTAGGGCCAAAGTCTACCGTCTCTTTTTCAATATCTGCCAGCAACTCATGGGCAATCTTGGACATGCGGATTTCGGTATACCGCATCGCCGCCGCATTGTCGCCATCCACAGAACCAAAGTTACCCTGGCCGTCGACCAACATGTAGCGCAGAGAGAAGTCCTGCGCCATACGCACAATCGTGTCATATACCGCGGTATCGCCGTGCGGATGGTACTTACCGATCACGTCACCGACAATACGGGCAGATTTTTTATAAGGCTTGTTGTAGTCATTAGACAGCTCGTGCATGGCGAACAGTACGCGTCTGTGCACAGGCTTTAAACCATCACGCACATCGGGAAGCGCACGCCCCACAATCACGCTCATGGCGTAATCGAGGTAGCTGCGACGCATCTCGTCTTCTAAGCTGATAGGCAGGGTTTCTTTAGCAAATTGATCTGGAGACTGACTCATTCTTGACCCAATTTATAGTTAAAAGTTATCACGCGATTTTAGCATATCTAGCGTAATCTGGCTTGCCAAATCGCGGCTGCCAGGCCAATTAACCACGCAGCGCCGACATATGAGCCGCCAGAAAAAACAATGGGGAGCAATTTTGCTCCCCATGCAGTGATGATTGCCGTCAACGATGCTGCATTAAGCGCGCGTCAACAGCTGCAAGTCCGCCTTCAGGTCCTCTACATGTTCCAGGCCAACAGCAATCCTGACCAGATTATCTTTAATGCCAGCTTCAGCCCTGGCTTCAGCGCTCACGCGACTATGCGTGGTCGTTGCAGGATGCGTGATGGTAGATTTTGCATCGCCGAGGTTGGCCGTGATCGAAATCAGGCGCGTGGCATCAATTAACGCCCATGCCGCCTCTTGCGCCGTTTGGCCCGCCTTTGGTTTAACCTCAAAGGTGACAATGCCGCCACCCAAGCGCTGCTGTTTTTGTGCCAGCGCATATTGCGGATGTGACGGTAAACCCGGGTAATAGACGCGCTCAACGCCAGGCTGCTGCTCCAGCCACTGCGCCAATGCCAGTGCACGCGCGGCATGGGCCTCCATACGCACTTGCAAGGTTTCCAACCCCTTGACGAACACCCAGGCATTAAAGGCGCTCATGGTGACGCCTGCCGTACGCAAGAAGCCATAGACCAGCTCAATCAATGCTTTGCTACCCAGCACTGCACCGCCCAGCACTCTGCCCTGGCCATCGATATACTTGGTCGCAGAATGAATCACAATATCCGCCCCCAACTTAAGTGGCTGTTGCAAGGCCGGTGTACAAAAGCAGTTATCCACCGCCAGGTAGGCACCTGCGGCATGCGCCACTTCTGCCAGCCTGGCAATGTCACCCACTTCAGTCAGTGGGTTAGAAGGGGTTTCTGCAAAAAACAATTTTGTATTTGGCTTGGCAGCGGCTTTCCATGCCTCCACATCGGTGAGTGACACCAGGGTCACTTCCAGCCCCCAGCGCTTGAGAATATTGGTAAACAGCTGCACGGTGGTGCCAAAAATGCTACGGGAGGCCACGATATGGTCGCCTGCGCTGCAAATGCCCATAATGCAAGCCAGGATCGCAGACATGCCACTGGCAGTCGCCACGCACTGCTCGGCCCCTTCCAAGGCAGCCAGTTTATCCTGAAACATGGTGACCGTCGGATTGGTAAAACGCGAGTAAATATTACCTGGCTCGGTGCCACCAAAACGCGCTGCCGCCTGTGCCGCACTATTAAAGCGAAAACTGGAGTTTAAAAACAAGGCTTCAGAGTTTTCACCAAACTCGGTGGTGAGTGTGCCAGCGCGCACCGCCAGCGTTTCCAAATGGTATTGGTCGTTCATGTTTCCTCAATCTTCTGTCCGGGATACGGACGGCAATAAAAAACCCGTTTCAGCATTGCGCTAAAACGGGTCTTTGGGGCTCTCGCTTTAGCGGTATTTATAATGCGCTCGCAAGCTGAGTTTGGCTTCGTTTAAAGTTCGCCACTCAAATCAGCGCAATTTCATTAAACGCCTTTTGCCGGCGCCTGTCAACTTCTAATCGGCCCCTACCAGGTCTGTAGATAACAGGTTTAAATCCAATTGCGTGGTCGAGTTTGGCGGCAATTGCTTTTTATTCATATCACTGCGCGCAGACTCAATGCGGTTCAAATAAGCCGCATCAATATCGCCAGTGACATATTTACCATCAAAGCAGCTGCAGTCAAACTCAGTCATGTGCGGATTAGACTTGGTGATGCTTTCACGCAAAGCATCCAGGTCTTGGTAAATCAGCGCATCAGCACCAATTTCAGCACAAATTTCCTCATCAGTACGATTGGTCGCCAACAACTCATGACGGCTAGGCATATCAATGCCGTACACATTCGGGTAACGCACCGGTGGCGCCGCAGAAGCGAAGTAAACCTTGCTCGCACCGGCATCGCGAGCCATTTGCACGATTTGTTGCGAAGTCGTGCCACGCACAATCGAGTCATCGACCAGCAGCACATTCTTGCCTTTGAACTCAATGCCGATCGGGTTCAGCTTCTGGCGTACGGATTTTTTACGCAATGCCTGACCAGGCATAATAAAAGTACGGCCGATATAACGGTTTTTGATAAAGCCTTCACGGTAATCCAGGCCCAAAGCAATACCCAACTGCAATGCACTTGGACGGCTGGTGTCCGGGATAGGAATCACCACATCAATCTGTTTATCGGCCCATTCACGCTTGATTTTTTCAGCCAGCAATGTGCCCATATCCAGGCGTGTCTGGTATACCGATACACCGTCAATCACAGAGTCAGGACGTGCCAGGTAAACGTATTCAAAAATACAGGAAGTCAGTTTTGGATTGGTCGCACATTGACGGCTGAACAGGTTACCGTCCATATCGATAAATACCGCTTCACCAGGCTCCACATCACGCAACATGGTAAAGCCCAACACATCCAGCGCCACGCTTTCAGAGGCGACAATATATTCGGTGCCCTTGTCAGTCTCCTGCTTGCCGATCACCAAAGGACGAATACCATGTGGATCACGGAAGGCCAGCAAACCAAAGTTGGCGATCATCGCCACCACGGCATAAGCACCTTTACAACGTCTGTGCACACCAGCCACGGCATCAAACACCATGTCACTGTTAAGCAAGGCATTTTTAGATGTGCTTTCGATTTCATGTGCCAACACGTTCAACAACACTTCTGAATCAGAGTTGGTATTGATGTGACGTAAATCTTGCCTGAACATTTCAGACTTGAGTTGCTCGGAATTGGTCAAGTTACCGTTATGGCCCAACACAATACCAAATGGTGAGTTTACGTAGAACGGCTGCGCTTCAGCCGCGCTGGAGGAGCCGGCGGTCGGATAACGTACATGGGCAATACCCACATTGCCGATCAGGTTACGCATATGGCGGGTGTGAAATACATCTTTCACCAGGCCATTGTTTTTGTGCATGTGGAAAGTGTTGCCATCACAAGTGACAATACCAGCGGCATCCTGACCACGGTGCTGTAATACCAGCAATCCGTCATACAACAACTGATTCACCGGGTTTTTGCCTACAATACCGATAATTCCACACATAGCGACATCCTATCAAACACTTGATTACAAATTAAATGGCAGACTCATCTACCCGCTGATGATCCAAATGCACGTGCCTTGCAATACTAGATGGCATCCACGGCAATAATTTCAAGACCAACGCTTCTACTGGCGCACTGAATGTTGCGTTCGTCCAGCGCGGATCCTTGGGTAAATCGGTCATGGCAGCCAGCATCACCAGGATACACACTACCAACACCCCTTTCACAATCCCGGCCAAACCGCCCAACACCCGGTTAAGTCCACCCAAGCCCACGGCCTTGATTAAAGTGGTCAGCAACAAGGCCAGCAAGGTGCTCACGAACAGTACCAGTAAAAAAACCACTAAAAAAGCTGCCATGGCTTTCACTGCATCGCCAGGTATCTGCTCAGGCATATAACTGATGACTTCGCCATTAAAGCGGTTTGCCAGGTAAAAAGCCAGCACCCAGCCCAGCACAGAAAACAACTCACGAATGGCGCCACGCATCAGCCCGACCAAAATGGAAAAGCCGATAATGCCCAGTACCAGATAATCAAAAACCGTCATGGCCGACATCAGGACTTGCTGGCGACAATACCGCTAAACCCGGCCGCTTCCAGTTTTTTCAATGCGGCAGCGGCATCATTACGTGTGGCATAAGTACGTGTGCGCAAGCGTAATTTCTGGCCAGCCGCATCCACTTTTTCAGTGGCCGATTCAAACCCAGCCTGCTTCAGCTTGCCTTGCAGGTTTTCCAGGTTCTTAGGGTCAGAAAACACACCAAACTGCACAAAGAACTTACCCGTTTTTTTATCGGATGCAACAGACTCTTCTTTAGCCTCAGCCTTGGCTGCCGCAACTTTGGGTTCAACTTTGGGTTCAACTTTGGGTTCAACTTTGGGTTCAACTTTGGGTTCAACTTTGGGTTCAACT
>NZ_JBKOUE010000013.1:0-58494 GCF_046765995.1 Methylophilus sp. 'Pure River'
GCTATCTCCGATAGACTTTGAAAAGCAGTTCAATCAATCGGCTGAACAGTGTCTACAAAGTTAGTGGCGATTCAAAGCGGGTTGAATCTTGATGTGCATCCAGGCTTGCGAGGCAAGGTGAGTCTGCATGCGATCCAGCAGTCGGTGCCGTCCATTCTCTCACGTATGTCTAAGCAGTTGGATATGTACTATGAGTGGTCGAATGGCGTGTGGCTCATTACGCCAGACATGCCAGTGATTCGCAGTTATCAGTTGAATTACGTCAATATGAGCCGTGACACCACTGGCTATATTGGGGTCGCAAGTGAGATCAATAGTGCTGGCAGAGCTGCGGCAGGTGCTGCAGGTAATGGTGGCGCGCAAGCCGTAGTGGCGCAGCAGGGCGGTAACAGTAATAGCTCAAGAACGGCTGTCACTTCACAATCGCGTTATCACTTGTGGGAAAGCATCGTTGAAAATATACAGACGTTGTTAGAGGAGACGGATAAGGCCAGTACCGCACGTGACGAGGTATTGGAGAGCGCGGCATCAGGCCTGGACTTACCAGCACAAGATAATGCCGCAGTCGAAAGCATGCAGGCCATCCGACAACCACGTGAAGCGTCAGATCAAGTATCGGGCAGTGCGCCTATTGCCTCTGAAAAAATCAAACAGGCGCATGTACGCTGGCATGCTTCGCGCCTGATTGCCAATCCTGAAACCGGTATTCTGACGATCCGGGCGTCACAAAGCCAACAGGCACAAGTCAGGGCTTACCTGGAGTCAGTGATGCAAGTGGCGGCCAGGCAAGTACTGATCGAAGCCACGATTGTAGAAGTTGAGCTGGGTAAAGGTTTTCAGATGGGCATAGATTGGAGCAGATTGTCTGCCTCGGCACAGCAGCGCGGATGGCAGGTGGCGCAATCGCTTGGCAATGATGCAGCTCAATTTAATCGTACCGCTGGTACCTGGGAAAGCAATAACAGTAAAAATGCACTTGGCCAGAATAATGGCAGCGTGGCATTCATGCTTGGTTACTTTAATCCGTTTAGCCGCTTGGGTAACCTGAGTGCTAGTGTGACTTTGCTTGAACAGTTTGGCAAAACGCGCGTGTTATCCAGCCCTAAATTAATGGTGCTCAATAATCAGACCGCGATTCTCAAGGTCGTCGATAACTTGGTGTATTTCACGATTCAGTCGCAAATTTCCCAAAGCAGCAGCAATAGCGGTAGTAATTTACAGGCCGTCACCACCACTGCCAATACCGTCCCAGTCGGGTTGGTCATGGCCGTCACGGCACAAATTAACAGCCATCAGCGGGTGAATCTGAATGTACGCCCTACGGTGTCCAAGGTGTTGCGTTATATCGAAGACCCCAATCCGCAATTGGGCAGCGGCAGTACGCGGATCGTCAGCAGTATTCCTGAAATACAGGTGCGTGAAATGGAGTCTGTGCTGAATATTGCCAGTGGCAATATCGCTGTCTTGGGCGGCCTGATGCAGGAGGATCAACGCGAATTCACCGACCGCGTGCCTGGCGTATCCAGGTTGCCAGTGCTCGGGCAAGTGTTTACCGGCAAAAATCAGGCAGCGAAAAAGACGGAGTTGATTGTGTTTCTCAGGCCGACGGTCATCGGGCGAGCCGATGTGCGGTCTGGGGATTTGCAATCGTTTCAGCCATTATTGCCTGATGAGTTACCTGCCGATGCATTTGAAACCAATGTGGGGGAGCCCTCATGAATCAAGCCTTTCATCGTTGCATGAGGTCGCTGGTTTCGTGGCAGGTGCCAAGACGCGCAGCCCTGAACGCTTACCGCAACGCATTGATACACACTGACCTTAAACGCATTGAGGTGGGATTAAGTTACTTGTTATGGGCTTGTGTGGTGTTGATGAGTAGCCTGGTCTGGCCAGCGGGCTATCACTTCTGGTTTGGTGATGACGATGGCCTGGCCGGAAAAAGACCTGCTGGCTTGAGTCAGTCTGTCAGCGGGTTTAACCCGCCCCAAGTCCCCGTGTTGGCAAAGGTCGCTCTATCCAATCAATTGCACAGCCTGTTTAGATTTAAACCCGTGGACGCACATTCTCCTGCGGCCGTCAGTCTTCCGGCACTTGAGGCTCAGATGGTGCATCCAACAGCAAAGCCTGCCGCACAACCACTGCATCTGGCGTTGCATATTCAAACGCTGCCGCAATTACACGCCAGCCTAAAACCAGCACTCAATATAGCGGTACAACAACTGCTTTCAGGCCAATTGGCGCAGGCGAGTGACTCGTTTGAGCGGGTGTTGCAGCAAGATCCGCATCAAGTGATTGCCCTGGCGGGCATGCTCGTTGTCACCAGTCAGCGCGGTGAGATTCAGCAGCGTGAAGACTACTTAAGCAGAATCCGTAGTGAGATTCCGGATTATGCGCCCGATGACGACCTGTTTTTAATGCAGTTGGAGGAGTGAGCATGTTGGCCGCCGCAGACAAAACCCGTCTTGGAGAGTGGATGTTGGCAAAAGGCATGATTACCGCAGATCAACTGGAGATCGCTTTAATTGAGCAACAAAAACACCAGCTTCTGTTAGGGCAGCAGTTAGTCAGACTGCATTTTGTCACAGACGCCATGATCCGGGATGTGTTGGCGCAGCATCACGCGCAGGAAAGCATTGACTTACAGCAGGTGATTGTGGATCCCGAAGCGCTGGCGCTAGTGCCGGAAGCTTTTGCCCGCCAGCATAAATTGTTACCGCTGGATTTATCCGCAGACAAGCAGGTCATGCGTGTGGCCCTGTCTGGCCACAATCATATGCTGGTGTTAGATGCGCTGCGGCATATGTTGGGCGGCAGCATACAGCTTAAATCGGTATTGGCAACCGAAGCACATTTGGAGCAGGCGCTGGATAAGTGTTATGGGCATAGCTTGTTGCTGGACAGTCTCTTGCGTGAAATTGAGCAGGAAGGTAACGCGCCAGCCTCGCTCGCCGCGCAGCAGGCATCCCGGCCAGTGATCAGGCTGGTCAATGCCGTGTTGATTGATGCAGTCAAACAAGGCGCGTCGGATATCCATTTTGAGCCTGAACATGCTTTTCTCAGGATACGTTACCGAATCGATGGTGTGTTGTGGCAGATTCGCTGCTTGCATGACCGCTATTGGCCTGCCATGTGTGTACGGTTAAAAATATTGGCGGGGATGGATATTGCCGAGCAGCGCACGCCACAGGATGGCCGGGTCAATATGTTTTTATGTGGGCGGCAAATTGATTTCAGGGTGTCCAGCCACCCGACATTGCATGGTGAAAATCTTGTATTGCGGGTATTGGACCGCGACAAGGCAATTATTCCGCTGGCGTCCATGGGGTTACGCGCGCCACAATTGCTGCGTGTCAAAAATATGCTGGAAAAGCCGGAAGGCTTGCTGATTTTAACGGGCCCGACGGGCAGCGGGAAAACGACCACTTTGTACTCCATGCTGGGGTACCTTAATCATGAGCACGTCAATATCATGACGCTGGAAGACCCGGTTGAGTATCCCCATTCGCTCATGCGGCAGACCTCGGTCAATGCGGCAAACAAAGTCGATTTCATTAATGGTATCCGGGCCATTTTACGGCAGGATCCTGACATCATCCTGATCGGCGAAGTCCGCGATGAGTCTACCGCGGCTATGGCCGTGAGGGCGGCAATGACTGGCCATTTGGTGATGACTACCTTGCATACTAATAGTGCAACCGCCGCTTTTTCGCGGCTGCAAGATCTGGGGGTCAGCCCGCATATGATGGCGGGTTGTCTGGTGGGGGTGATTGCGCAACGCTTGCTAAGACGTTTATGCCGTCACTGCAAGCGCCAAACGGTGGCTGATCGTGCGCTGGAGCAGTTGTTACGCCACACTTGCGCGCCAGCACAGACCTGGTCAAGGCCAGTGTTTGAGGCAGAAGGGTGCGTGCATTGCCGTATGAGTGGATATCACGGCAGGTTGGTCATTATGGAGGTGCTGACCATGCACGCCGAGATGCATGCCATGCTGGCGCAACCCATGGTCATGTCGCAAATACAGCAACAGGCGCGGTTGCATGGCTATACAACGCTGGCTGAAGAGGGGCTGCAACTGGTCAACGCGGGAGAGACCAGTGTGCAGGAACTGCGCCGGGTTGTCGATTTAAGTGCGCTTGAGACTGGGGTGGCTAGTCCATGACCAGTTATCGCTATATTGCCATCGACCAATATGGCCAACGGCACCGTGGGGTGCTGGAGATGCCCAATGAGCAGATGCTCACGGCGAGTTTGCAGCAACAGGGCCTGGAGTTGCTGACTTTTAGGATGGGCCAGCCATGGTTTTGGCGGCAACCCAGGGTCAATACGCAGACGCTGATTTTATTTTGTGTGCAAATGGAGCAATTACTGCAAGCAGGAGTGCCGTTGTTGCAGGCGCTTGCCGATCTTGCTGAGCAAAACGAACATCAAGGCATGAAGGCGGCATTGCGCGACGTACAACGTGATCTTGAAGCTGGCAAGTTATTGTCGCAAGCGTTGCAAGCGCAACCCAAAATCTTTCCGCCTTTGCTGGGTCAGCTGATTGATGCGGGTGAGCGTACTGGCCAGTTACCCGAGATTTTCGGGCATTTGACACGTACATTATCGTGGCAGGCCGAGCTGCGGTCACAAGTCCGTCGTGGGCTGACTTACCCGGCGGTGTTGTGTGTCATGGTGGCAATTGCTGCCTATGTTATGTTGACTTTTCTGGTGCCGCAAATGGCCAGTTTTTTACAAAGCCTGGGCCAGGCACTGCCTTGGTCTACCCGTTTATTGCTGGCACTGTCTGACGGAGTGATGGCTTATGGTGGATGGTTGTTGCTAGGCATCATCGCCATGGTGACTGTATTCACGTTGGCGATACGCCGTTCACCGGTCTTTGCCTTTTTTCTGGACCAACAGCTGTTGCGGTTACCGGTGGTTGGGCGGTTGGTGCATCAACTGGTGTTGGCCAGGTTTTGTCGCTTTCTTGGCTTGATGTATCAGACGGGAATCCCTTTATTACAAGCCTTGGCCTGGTGCCAGCCCTTGTTGCAACAGCGCGTCATGGAGCAGGCGCTGGCTGAGGTCTATCAGCGCGTTCAGGCCGGGGAAAGCCTGACTGCAGGGTTTGCCGCCACCCAGCAGTTCCCGCCCCTGATGTTGCGTATGTTGAGTGTCGGTGAAACAACGGGTGCGCTAGATCGCATGTTATTCCAGCTGGCAATGGTTTATGACCGGGAGGTGCAGTCACAACTGCAGATGTTATTGCGGTTGCTTGAGCCTGCACTCACCATCGCACTGGGCATGATGTTGTTGTTTTTAATGGCCGCAGTGATGTTGCCGGTGTATGACAGCTTTTCAAGCCTGCGCTATTAAATATGGCAAGCCATCATTTCATCGTCCTGGTCGATCAAACGTGCTGGCGTGTGGTGCATGTGCGCGGTCAGCAAGCGTTAGCCATGCGCACGTTTGAGTGTGACGATAGTCGTCGCCAGGAAATCTTGCGTTGGTGGCAACAGTTTCCGCAGGCAAGAGTCTCGTTCCTGGCCAATCATGCGGATGAACATTATCACGTGGAAACCTTGCCGCAGGTGCGTGGGTCGGCTGGGCGCCAGTTGTTACTGCGTAAGCTGGCAGCATGGCCTTTTTCGCAAGGCATGCATGCGGTTTGTCGTTTGGGCCATGTGAAAACATTACGCCGGGAGAGCCGCTTCCTGTTCGTGGCACTCACTTATACAGCTCTGGTTCACTGGCTGTCGGTGTTGCAAGCACAGTCTATTCGCGTCCAGGGGGTATACACACAAGCCCTGTGCCTGGTTTGCTGGCTACCCGCGACACTGCAAGTGATGCGCGGGTTGTGTGTGCAATATATGGCACAACAAGTCCGTATCAGTTATATCTACCAGCAGCGCTTATTCTTTAGCCGCCTGATTTCGTTGCCGTCAGATACGCTTTCTACGCCAGAGGATTTTGTGAATCGGATTGTGTATGAGGTGGCGCAAATACGTATGACTTTAATTCACCAGCATTGGCTGCAAGAGGCAGATGTATTATCGCTTGTCTGGCTGGGCCAGGTGCCTGTAGATCTGCAATTGTTAAAAGCGCAGTTGCCTGCTGGGTGTATATGGGCTGAGGACTCAGGGGTGGCGGGACATTTCAGTGGCAGCGACTTGCCATCGGGGCTGCATGCCATGGAATGGGCGGCGATACAGCCTATATTAAAGGGTCGGCCGTTACCTAATCTGGCCCCTGAGGCTGTGTTGTTGCTGGATAGCAGCGCGCGTATAAAGCGTCACTTGCATTGGGCAGGGGCAACGATGGTTTGCTTGATGACCCTGATCTGCTGGGTCAGCATGCAGGCTACCCACCAGGCGCAGGTGCAAATGCAGCAGGTGAAGCGCCAGCTACAAGTTGGGCGGCGTACACCCGCTGTGCATATCAATCAGGCACAGTTGTCAGGCATGCGCGCATTGACGCAAGCAGTGCAAGGGTTACAGGCTTCCGTGCGATTGCCAGAGCGTGCCTTGGCCCTGATGCAGCAGGCGTTAACGGGCATCTCTCACTGGCAGGTAGCCGCACTGGCGTGGGATTTTTCAGAGAGATCTTCGCAGGCTGATGCCTTCACTCAGCATCCCTCTCGTTGGCGGGAAACGCTCACTGTGACATGGTCGCAGGGTGGTCCTAGCGAACAGGCGGCGATGGAATGGCAGCAATTGCTCGCGCGATTACGAGGGTTGCCTGAGATCGAAAAAGTAGAGCTGCTCACGCCTTCAGCATCCGCAAGCAGCGCTCAGCGGCAAGGCAATACAGGTCAGGCGCCAGCGCCGGATCACCCACCCGTGCTTAAGCTATATCTGCGGGATGTGAATGAGGCGGCCACTTGATGAAAGCCACTGCTTACTGGCCAGTGTTACGCGCGACTTTGATCAGTTGGCTGGTCGTACTATGCCTGCTTGTCGCTGTGATGGCCATCACATTAAATGACCAACGGGTTGCTGAAGATGGCTTGAGTCAGGCCAGACGTCAATGGCGGCAACAGCAGCAGCAAACAGAGCTTGAAGTTAGTTATCAGCCTGATATGCATTACTTTCTTGCGCATCGTATCGGTTGGCAAGCCCATGGCTTAATGCAGCCGCCGGATTTCGATCGTTGGGATAGCGATTTGGTCTCCATGCAGCAACGGTTTACCTTGCCACATGTTGCTTATGAAATTGCACCGACGGTGTCGTGTCCGGCAGATGCCTGTCGGGTGCAATGGCCGACCAGCCAGCCGCCGACCTTGAATTTCACGGTGACGTCCATACAACTGCGTTGGTCAGTGCCTCATGAGTCTGCCGTCATAGATTGGTTGCAGCAGCTTGAGCATGCATATGGCGGATTGTTGCTGGTGCGTCGTTGCAGTTGGATATTGGCGGAAGGCGCCGAGATGATCGCTGCGCAATGCGATCTGGATCTGTTTAATTTTCCTCATGTGTTGCCCGCTGAGCTGATAGGCGCGCAATGATAAGGTCTGCCCATGTTGCTCGAGGAGTGCAAACTGGTGTCGCTATCTGGATGGTGTTGCTGTTGTTGTCTGGCATGGGTACATGGATGCTATATAAAGTATCTGGAAACTATCCTGCCCGACAGCGAGCGATGCAACAAACAATCGCAGCATTGGCGATGGCGCAGCAAGCCTTATTGTCTTATGCCCAGCAGCCTTTGGGGACCACTCCGTGCGAGTTGAATTGTCCTCGTCCTGGTGATTTGCCTTGTCCGGACCGCAATAATGATGGCATTGCTGAAACTTCATGTAGCAATACCTCACGCATGGGGCGGCTGCCGTGGAAAACACTGGGGGTGGGCGACGTGCGCGATGGCAGTGGCGAGCGCTTATGGTATGCCGTCTCCGAGCGCTACAAAAACAATCCGCGCCTGCGACCGTTAAATCTGGATACGGCAGGCACATGGAGTGTGGTTTCGTCAGGAGGTGTGGTGTGGGATGCGACGCAAGGCAATGGGGTAGTTGCCGTGTTAATTGCGCCCATGCAGCCGCTCACGCGGGAGGATGGCTGGGTACAGCAACGTATAGACGCGACCAGTGAGGTAGCAAAGCATTACCTGGATATACAGGGGGCTACCGATAATGCCAATCCGCAGGAAAACGCAGCACGTAGCTTTGTCAGTACATCATCCAGCATACATTTCAACGATGTTGTCTGGCCAATCACCACCAGTCAAATGCATCAGGTCATGCAAAAACAAGT
Organism: Methylophilus sp. 'Pure River'; assembly: GCF_046765995.1. Classification (NCBI taxonomy): domain Bacteria; kingdom Pseudomonadati; phylum Pseudomonadota; class Betaproteobacteria; order Nitrosomonadales; family Methylophilaceae; genus Methylophilus; species Methylophilus sp. 'Pure River'. The sequence goes on from NZ_JBKOUE010000013.1 coordinate 8,226, forward strand.
GCTGACAGAGGTGAGGCGCAGCCTGCGCTGTGTTGCGTTACCTTGTCTTAGTTACCCGCCGCCCTCCGCCGTTGACGATAGTAGTTGTTTGGGCAACCAAGCCTTGAGTGCCGGACAATGCCTTTCTGCGGCGGTCAGTATCGGCCGCTTGCCGCTCGATGCGAACGCGCACTGGCCATGGGCGACACAGCATGTGCTGGACGGTAACCCACAACATCATTGGTTTCAGCAGAATGCATGGCGCGAACAAGTGTTTTACCTGCCAGGTCAAACGCAGGCCAGTATTATCCTGGCGGGTGAGCGCTTGGCCGGGCAGATCCGTGACAGTGCTACGGATAAACTGCATCTGAACGCCTATCTTGAGGCATCCACCTTGCTTGCGCTGCATGTGCAAGATGCCTCTGTGCTTAATCTGCCGAGCAATGACTTGCAGGATAAGGCGAGTCGGCCATGAATCTGGCGCCGCAAACTCGCCCAATTCGCCTCAGGGCCGTCATGTCTGGGTTTAGCTTGCTAGAAATGGCGCTGGCATTGGTGATTTTAAGTTTGATGATGGGCTGGCTGATGACGCCATTGCGTGTGCAGCAAGCCTTGCAAAAATATCAGCAAACAGAACAACGGCTTTATGCAGCACAGCAGGCATTGCTTGGCCACGCGATTATTTATCATTACTTGCCCTGCCCGGATACCGACCAGCCGCCAGATGGCTGGGAAAATGTATCGGCAAACCAAAGTTGTGTAGGGGATGAAGGTGTGCTGCCATGGCTACAACTAGGCCTGGTGGCGACCGATGCCTGGGGACGTTTTTTGCGCTACCGTGCTGATAGTACCTTTACGCACCACGCACAATGGTTCTCTGTGTCCGCGGCCGAGAATGCCAGCAATATTCAAGTGGTGGGTGACGCCGGAGCGTTAATCAGTGCGCCCAGCCGCCCCGCAGCTATTATCCTTTCGCATGGCGAAAACGGGCTGGGTGGCATACAATCCGTGTCTGGCGGGCAAGCCTTTGTGATGACTGCCCCTGTGCATGTAGATGAGCAGGAAAATGTTGATGGCGACCTGGTTTTTGTCGATAAAGCCCAGCAGCAGGCGGGTGGTGCGGTGTTTGATGACCGCTTGGTCATGTTGTCGCCCAAAGTGTTGATACAGCAGATGGTGCAGGCGCAGCGCCTGCCTTGAATAAACGGATTTTTCATGCAAGACGATTTATTGTTACGTTACAGTCGGCACATTATGTTGCCGCAGGTTGAATACGCCGGGCAGGAAAAGCTCACGCAAAGCCATGCGCTGATTGTTGGTGCCGGAGGCTTGGGTGCGCCAGTTGCCATGTATCTGGCTGCTGCTGGCGTGGGTACTTTAACCATTTGCGATTTTGACCAGGTGGATTTAACCAACCTGCAACGCCAAATTATTCACACTACTGCTGCGGTCGGGCAGAACAAAGCCCTGTCCGCGCAGGCGACGATTGCCAGCCTGAATCCCGAGGTCAAAGTGAATGTCGAGACAACGCGGCTTAATGATGACGCGCTTGCCGCGCGTGTTGCCGAGGCAGATGTGGTGATTGACTGCTCGGATAATTTTGCTACGCGCTACTTGCTGAACCAGCTTTGCTTTAGCCGCAAAACACCGTTGGTTTCGGGCGCGGCCATCCGTTTTGAAGGGCAGTTAAGCGTATTTGATTTTCGTCATGACGAAAGCCCTTGTTATCACTGCCTGTATCCCGATGTCGGGGATGATCAGGCATTGCGTTGTGCCGATAACGGGGTGTTTGCGCCGCTGGTGGGCATGATAGGCACCGCGCAGGCGGCGGAGGCGATCAAGGTTTTGCTTAATATTGGCCAAACCATGCAGGGCCGATTGCTGCTGCTGGATGCGCTGAGTGCCGAATGGCGCACGATACGCCTGAAAAAAGACCCGTCTTGCACGGTGTGTGCGCATTAGGTCTTGGGTGCTTGTGTGGGGTGTTTTGCGTTGAGGGCATTCACCAGTTCGGTAATCTCCCATTCACAGCCGCCACAGCCGCTGAGGGCACCCGAGTAGCGTGAAATGCCTTCAATATCTTTGCCTTGCGCGACCAGGTCAATAATCAGCCCGCGCGTCGTCCCGCTGCAACTGCACAGAACTTCTTTCGGGTTTTCTTCGTCTGCTTCAGGCATCTTGCTATCCTTTAAAACATCATTTTAACGGCAGATGTCGGGCTTGTGTCAGACTTTGGCTTGCTGCTGGGCTCAAAGCCCGTTAGCATCAATAAACATCCAATCAGGAGCTGCTGATGAATAAAGGTGTTCGTTTATCCGAAAAGTGGTTTAACCGTGCATTGTGGGCGGTGGCTTTTATCTTCGCCTGGTTTTTAACCGGTTTGGGAAAGAATATTATCGGCGACCTGCCGCGGGTGGAGGCTGAGTACACCACCGAGCATTTTGTTAACCATCGTGCCATGGAGCCTTTGCGCACTGAGTTGGGCGACCTTGTTCAGCAACGGCAACGATTGGCAGATCAACTGGAGCAAGCCAGTTTACAGCTCACAATTCGACAAAAAGACTATCAGGCTGCACGCAGTACTTTCGATAATTGGGTAGCCACGCGAGACGTGACGCAGTTATCAACGCAGGATGATGAGTTGGTCAGGCGCACACAGCAATTGGATGCGTTGAAAGTGCAGGAGCGCAACGCTGAAAAGGCGGTAGAGCATATTCAGCAGAAGCAAACAAACCTGTTTCAGCATGAGGCGCAACTGCAAACACAGATCAATGCCATGGAAGAGGTGGCGCGTAAAAAGTTCGATGAGGCTTACCAACACAAGGCGACGCGGGTATTTTTGTATAGGCTGTTGCTGACGCTGCCTTTGCTGGGGCTCGCCGCCTGGTTGTTTGTGAAACAGCGCAAATCCCAGTACTGGCCTTTCGTATGGGGTTTTATTATCTTTGCATTAATGGCATTTTTCGTTGAACTGGTGCCGTATTTGCCAGATTATGGTGGTTACGTGCGCTATCTGGTAGGTATTTTGCTCACGGTGGTGGGTGGGAAATATGCCATTGCTGCCCTACAGCGTTATCTGGCGCAGCAGCAGTTGGCAGAGTCGCAACCTGAATTTCAGCGTCGTGAAGAGTTGGGTTATGACACCGCGCTAGAGCGCTTGGGCAAGGGTATTTGCCCAGGGTGTGAGCGGCAGGTAGACCTGAAAAATGAACATAATGATTTTTGTATGCATTGTGGTATTTGTTTGCACAATTATTGCGGTGGCTGCAACGCAAGAAAAAATGCCTTTGCCAAGTTTTGCCACAAGTGCGGCACCGTCGCCTGAGGCGGCAACGGTGCCGGTGTGTTTACATTATTTCAATTTTGCCAATTGCGCTTGCAGCTTGTCCAGGTTGGTACTGAACTCTGCCAGGCGGGCTTTCTCCTGTTCAACCACGGCCACAGGTGCTCGGGCGACAAAGCTTTCGTTGCCCAGTTTGCTGTTGGCTTTGGTAATTTCACCCTGCAAACGCGCAATTTCTTTACCCAGACGCTCTTTTTCAGCGGCAACATCAATTTCCACTTTGAGCATCAGCTTAAAGTCAGCCGCCAGCATCACTGGCGCATCGGCTTCTGGGAGTTCAGCCACAATGTCGACGTTCTCCAGCTTGGCCAGTGACTTGAGGTAAGGCGCAAACGCTGCCAGTTGCGCAGCATCACCAGCAGCGATCAATGGCACTTTGGCGGCAGGTGAAATGCTCATTTCACCGCGCAAGCTACGGCAAGCCTCAACCGCCGTTTTCAGGGTGGTCACCCAGGCTTCGGCCTGCTCATCAATTTTTTCCAGGTCTGCTTTCGGGTAGGCTTGCAGCATAATGCTCTCAGTGCCGCGTGACTTGTCTTTCAGCTCAGTCATCGGCGCGATGGTCTGCCAGATTTCTTCGGTAATAAACGGGATAATTGGGTGCGCCAGACGCAAGATCGTTTCTAATACACGCAGCAAGGTGCGGCGTGTAGCACGTTGCTCAGCCTCGCTGCCGCCCTGGATCTGTACCTTGGCGATTTCCAGGTACCAGTCGCAATACTGGTCCCAGACAAACTCGTAAATGGCCTTGGCCGCCAGGTCGAAACGGTAGTCGTTAAACGCGCGCTCCACTTCGGCTTCGGTGCGCTGCAGCAGTGAGACTATCCAGCGGTCTGCCTGGCTGAACTTGCGGCCGCCATCCTCACAACTTTCCACGCCAAAGCCATTGTCTTGGCCTTCTGTGTTCATCAGCACAAAACGGGTGGCGTTCCACAGTTTGTTGCAGAAGTTGCGATACCCTTCGCAGCGTTGCAGGTCAAATTTGATGTCTCGGCCAGGTGAGGCCAGGCTGGCAAAGGTAAAGCGAAGTGCATCCGTGCCATACGCGGCGATGCCTTCTGGGAATTCCTTACGCGTGCGCTTCTCGATTTTCTCGGCATCTTTTGGATTCATCAGGCCGGTGGTGCGTTTTTTCAGCAGTGATTCCAGGTCGATACCGTCAATCAGATCTATCGGGTCCAGCACATTGCCTTTGGACTTGGACATTTTCTGGCCTTCCGCATCGCGGATCAGCCCGTGCACATAGACGTGCTTGAACGGGATTTTGCCGGTGATGTGCTTGGTCATCATGACCATGCGCGCTACCCAGAAGAAGATAATATCGAAACCGGTGACGAGCACCGATGATGGCAGGTATTGCTGTAAAGCCTGGTTTTGCGCGTCAATCGCGTCATTGCCCGTCCAGTCCAGGGTAGAGAATGGCCACAGGGCAGACGAGTACCAGGTATCCAGCACATCGTTATCACGTGTCAGGGCCCCGGTGTCACCGTCTTTAGCGGCCATGGCTTTTGCTTCAGCCTCATCGTGCGCCACATAGACTTTACCGTGTTCGCTATACCAGGCCGGGATTTGGTGACCCCACCACAGCTGGCGAGAAATACACCAGTCTTGAATGTTGTTCAGCCACTGGTTGTAAGTATTCACCCAGTTTTCCGGGTAAAACTTGATTTCGCCATTAGCAACCACTTCTAGCGCTTTTTCGGTGATGCTCTTGCCGTCATCTCCGGCTTTGCTCATTGCCACAAACCACTGGTCGGTGAGCATGGGCTCAATCACCACATTGGTGCGGTCGCCACGTGGCACTTTCAGTTTGTGTTTTTCCACTTTCACCAAGAAGCCGCCGGCTTCCAGGTCGGCCACAACTTGTTTGCGCGCAGCAAAACGCTCCAGCCCGACCAGGTTGGCTGGTAGGTTGATCGCTGCTTTGGCGCTGCCGTCAGTGGCGTAGACTTCAGCGCTTGCAGGCACAAAGCCTTGCAGGTTGAGGATGACGACTTTGTCCAGGCCCTGGCGTTGACCGACCATATTGTCGTTAAAGTCGTGGGCTGGCGTGACTTTTACCACGCCGGTACCAAATTCTTTGTCCACATACTCGTCGGCGATGACCGGAATTTCGCGGGAGCACAACGGAAGAGTGACATTTTTGCCAATCAGGTGTGCATAGCGCTCATCTTCCGGGTGCACCATCACGGCGACGTCGCCCAGCATGGTTTCCGGACGAGTTGTCGCCACGGTCAGTGAGCCTGAGCCATCTGCCAGTGGGTAATTGATGTGCCACATGGTGCCGTCTTCTTCTTCCTGGATAACTTCCAGGTCGGACACGGCCGTGCCCAGTTTCACATCCCAGTTAACTAATCTTTTTCCTCTGTAGATCAGGCCTTCGTTATAGAGGCGTACAAAGGTTTCGGTGACCACTTTGTTGAGGCCTGCGTCCATGGTGAAGCGCTCACGCTGCCAGTCAGGCGAGGTGCCCAGGCGACGCATCTGTTTGGTGATGGTGCCGCCGGAATATTCTTTCCACTCCCAGACCTTTTCCAGAAACTTTTCGCGACCCAGGTCATGGCGGCTCACGCCTTGTGCGTCGAGCTGGCGTTCCACCACAATTTGCGTGGCAATGCCTGCGTGGTCTGTGCCTGGTTGCCATAAGGTGTTGTCGCCACGCATGCGGTGGTAGCGGGTCAGTGCGTCCATGATGGTCTGGTTAAAGCCATGGCCCATGTGCAGCGTGCCGGTGACGTTGGGTGGAGGCAGCAAAATGCAGAAGTTATCCTGCACTTGCGGGTTCATGCCGGCGGCGTAAAAGCCTTTACCTTCCCAAAAAGCATACCATTGGCTTTCTATGGTTTTTGGGTCGAATGATTTTGCGAGTTCGCGGTTGGTTTGAGTGTTTGATGTCGGAGTATTCATGCGCGGGATTTTACCACGCCACACAGGCTCGCAGCGCAGGCGCAGGCGCTAGTTTGTGCAAAGGCCGCGCGTGACGGTGGGTTCTACCGCTTTCCAGTAGCGGCTGAAACGCATGAGTTGGTGGTCGCTTAACGGCGTTTCTGTCAAAACAGGCTCGGTGCGCCACTCAATATCAAGGCCTGCTGCTGCTTGTTTGAGTGCCTGTTGCGGGGTGTTTTGGGTGATGATGCGTCCCTGCGCCAGCCGCGCCAGTACTTGATTGGTCTGTCCTATCCAGATATCTACCCCTGGCATTTCAGCCAGGCAGTCAGCCATAAATTGCAAGCGCTTGAGTGGCCAGTGCTGGTACAGTGCCGGGTCGAATATAAATACAGCGGGCAGGTTAAAGGCGCATAGTGCATGCGTTGGTGACAGCATCTCGTCGTGTATCCATACCAGGCTCGCGACGCCTTTGGGCGTGGGTTCAGGCGGGTTCAGATGATGGACGGGTTTTTTTGCGACCACTGCATCAGTAAACAGTTGTTGGTGCAATTGTTCATAACTGCCTTCAAACGGGCAGGTGACCCGGCATTGCTGGCACCAGGATTCACCGCCAAACTTGATCAGGTTTTCTTTGTTAAAAAGATAAGGTTTATTACTGAAACTGGAGGCGATCCATTGCCAGGACAGATGGTTGGATGCCGTGTCGCCATCCAGTAGTTGTGTTTCAAACCAATCCGCAGCCTGTTGCCAGTCTACTTTGAGCCAATGCACGACATAAGCCGCAAACCACATGCGTGCGTGGTTGTGTACATAGCCATGTTGCTGCAATTGACGCACGATTTCATCCATGCATACCAGCCCGGTGAAGCCTTGTGCAATAAAGTCTGGCATGGGCCTATCGCCTAAGCCCACTTTGGGAGACTCCATGGGCTGCATGATAGCTTCACCAAACCGGTACCAGACCTGGCGGAAATAATCGCGGTAACTCAATTCGGCGGCGAGTTTGTGCGCGTGTTTGCCAAATCGTGCCCCCACGTCCGCCATGGTTTCTGGTAGCGACAGGCAGCCATGGCGCAGGTAGGGCGATAACCCGGTCACTGCGCCTGTGAGCTGGTTGCGGCTACGCGCGTAGTCTTCAGCGTCCACCGTCGATAGCCGTGCTAATGCAGACGCACGTCCGCCTTGCCAGGCCGGGGATAAGTCTGGCCCCGAGGCTTGCGGAAAATATTCCCTGATTTGCTGCAGGCGCGTGACGCGGTCTGCAGCGAGCGTGATGAGGGCTGGCGGGTTCATAGCGCACCATTTTGACACAACTAGTGATACCATGAGTTGCAATTTCGTTGGAAAGGTGCGCGAATGACGACATTATGGTGGTGGTGTGGGCTGGGGCTCATACTGCTGTGCATGGAAATGCTGTTAGGAACCCTGTATTTTTTGTGGCTAGGCATCGCTGCTTTGGTGATGGCGATGTTGTGCGCTGTTTTTACCGAGATGCCATTAGCGTTACAGGCATTGAACTACGCGGTGTTGTCTGCGGTTGCCCTCGGCGTGATGCGTAAGCTGGAAAAGCGTAAGCCTGCGTTACGTGTGGGCCAGGCACAAGGAGAAGAAATCGGTCGTGAAGGCATTGTGACGGTCGCGATTTCACCCCAGCAAGCAGGCAAGATACGCTTCAGCCAGGGGGTGCTAGGCAGCCGCGAGTGGGTGGCCTATGCCGATACTGCAATTGCCGAACAGCAAGCAGCGAAGATCGTTGCGGTAGAGGGTAACAGTTTGCGTGTGGTGCCTGTCTAGCCAGGCATTAACTTAATTGAATCAAGGGAGTAGTCATGACCGAAGTCAGTGTCATTGTGATCGTATTAGTAGTGATTGCCATCGTTAAAGGCGTGCGCATTGTGCCGCAGGGCGAGGAGTGGGTAGTTGAACGCCTGGGTAAGTTTGCCGGGATTTTAACGCCAGGGTTACATGTGATTAACCCAGTGTTGAGTACAGTCAGCTATAAAGTGACCACTAAAGATATTATCCTGGATGTGCCAGAGCAGGAAGTGATTACCCGCGATAACGCAGTGATTCTGGCCAATGCGGTAGCCTTTATCAAGGTGACTAATATTGAGCGCGCTGTATACGGGATTGAAAATTTCCGTGAGGCCATGCGCAATATGGTCCAAACCAGTTTGCGGTCTATCATTGGCGGCATGGATTTAAACCACGCATTGACCTCGCGTGACCGCATCAAGGCAGAGTTGAAAGAGGCGATTGCCGATGAGGCGCTGGATTGGGGGCTGACCGTGAAAAGCGTTGAGATTCAAGACATCAAGCCCTCTGCCAATATGCAGGATGCCATGGAGAGGCAAGCCGCTGCCGAGCGTGAGCGGGTGGCGGTGGTGACCGAGGCCGAAGGCGCCAAACAATCCCTGATTTTGAATGCAGAAGCGCGCCTGGAAGCGGCGCGCAAAGATGCAGAAGCGCAGATGGTCGGTGCCAAGGCGTCGGCCGAGGCGATCAAAATGATTACGGAAGCGGTGAAAGAAAATAACGCCTCGGCGACGTTCTTGCTCGGTGACCGCTATATTCAATCCCTGCAAAAAATGGCGGATTCCAATAACAGCAAAATCGTGGTCATGCCGGGTGATGTCGTCAGCGCTGTGAAAAGCCTGGTGGGTGGCGGCAAATAAGCCATCCCTCACTTTCGCCTGTTTCTTGTGTTTTCCAGCTGCGTCGAGGCCTGTTTGCCCGCAGCTGGCATATTTCCTGCATCTTCACTGCCTAAAATCATAATTCCTAAAAGGAGTGGCAGTGGCTATCCGTGTCGCTTTACATCACCGCACGCGTTATCAGTTCGACCGACTGGTCAATTTATCTCCACATGAAGTCCGCTTAAAGCCTGCCGCGCATGCGCGCACGCCTGTGCTGTCATATTCATTGACGGTGAATCCGGAAAAGCACTTTATCAATTGGCAGCAAGACCCTTACGGCAACTATATTGCCCGTTTTGTATTCCCCGAAATGGTGCGTGAGCTCGATTTTACGGTCGATTTGGTGGCAGACATGACCGTCATCAACCCGTTTGATTTCTTTGTGGAGAAGTATGCTGAGCACTTTCCATTCAGCTACACCGAGCAACAGGCGTTTGAACTGACCGCCTATTTGCAAGCGGAGCCCATGGGGCCTTTGCTCACGGAATGGATGGACGTCATACGCAGTGAGGTGGTGAAGCCGGAGGTTGGTATTGTCGATTTCTTGGTGGCTGTGAACCAGCGCCTGCAAGGGGCGATTGGTTACACCGTGCGCATGGAGCCAGGCATACAGACGCCGGAAGACACCTTGCAAAAACGTACGGGTTCCTGCCGTGACTCCGCCTGGTTGCTGGTGCAAGTGATGCGCCAGCTTGGCCTGGCGGCGCGCTTTGTTTCTGGCTACCTGATACAGCTAAAAGCTGATGTTGAGGCGCTGGATGGCCCCAGCGGCACGGATAAAGATTTTACCGACTTGCATGCCTGGACTGAAGTGTTCATCCCCGGCGCTGGTTGGGTCGGGCTGGACCCGACGTCCGGTTTGATGGCAGGCGAAGGGCATATTCCGCTGGCTTGCACGGCGTTACCATCTTCGGCCGCACCAGTGATGGGATTTACCGATGTCGCCGAAGTGACGTTTAGCCACGAGATGCGTGTCACCCGTATTCATGAAGATCCGCGTGTGACCAAGCCTTATAGCGAACAAGACTGGCAAGCCATTGTGAAGCTGGGCGAGCAGGTGGATAAACAACTGAACAAAATGGATGTGCGCCTGACGCAGGGCGGTGAGCCGACCTTTGTCTCGATTGATGATATGGATGGCGCGCAGTGGAACACCTTGGCGCTGGGGGAGCATAAGCGCCAACTGGCAGGAGATCTGGCATTGCGGCTCAAGGCCCAGTTCGCGTCTCACGGCTTTTTGCATTACGGCCAGGGCAAGTGGTATCCCGGTGAGCCGTTGCCGCGCTGGGCGATTAATATCTACTGGCGGCCTGATGGCAAGCCGGTATGGCGTGATGCCAGCCTGTTTTCTGCCGAAAGTGGTCAGGATGGCTACACTGCGAAACAGGCGCAGGCATTTGCGCGGCATCTGGCCGATATGCTGGGATTCCCGCCTGCCTGTGTGGTGCCTGCCTATGAAGATGTGTGGTCGCTGGCACAGCAAGAGCAGCAGTTGGCGCACAATATTGACCCGCTCAAGGCTGACTTGAAGGATGGTGCCGAGCGTAAACGGCTGGCCAATGTGCTGAACCAGGGTTTGGGATCGGTCGTCGGTTATGTCATGCCATTGAAGCCAATAGAGTCGCAAGTGGCCGGTGAGTGGCTGACCAGCAAGTGGCCATTGCGGCGCGAGCATCTCTATTTGCTGGCGGGCGATTCGCCCATGGGGTTGCGCTTGCCGCTTTCTTCATTGCCATGGCAACTGCCAGCGGAGATTGAACCGGAATTTGCGCTGGACTCGTTTACTGAGCAGGCGGCGCTGGGTGATGCCAAGGTGCCTAAGGTCAGGTTAAAACACAAAACAAGCCAGCCCACCGCGCGCGAAGTCATTCATACCGCCTTATGTGTGCAGGTCAGGCAAGGCCGCTTATATGTATTTATGCCACCGGTGACACGGCTGGAGGATTATCTGGATTTGCTGAGTGCCATTGAGCAGACCGCCAGTGACCTCAAGCTCAAGCTGTGGCTGGAGGGCTATACGCCACCGCGCGATAGTCGCCTGAAGTTACTCAGTGTGACACCAGACCCTGGCGTGATTGAAGTCAACATTCATCCGTCCAGCAGTTGGAAGGAACTGGTCGCGAATGTCAGCACCTTATATGAAGCGGCGCGTGTATGCCGGTTAGGCACAGAGAAATTCATGCTGGATGGCCGCCACACGGGGACGGGCGGTGGTAACCATGTGACGCTGGGCGGCGAAACAGCCGCCGACAGCCCGCTGTTAAGACGGCCGGATGTGTTGCGCAGCCTGATTACCTACTGGCAAAACCACCCTGCACTGTCTTATTTGTTTTCCGGTACATTTATTGGCCCCACCAGCCAGGCGCCGCGGGTGGATGAGGCGCGCGACGATAATTTGTACGAGCTGGGCATTGCTTTCCAGCAGATGGAGAAAATGCTGCCGCCGGGCAAAGAAAGTGCGCAGCCCTGGCTGGTCGACCGCTTGTTGCGGCATTTGCTGGTCGATTTGACCGGTAACACGCATCGCGCCGAGTTTTCTATCGACAAACTATATTCGCCAGATGGCCCGACCGGGCGGCTGGGGCTGGTGGAGTTCCGAGCGTTTGAAATGCCGCCGCATGCGCGCATGAGCCTGCTGCAAAGTTTGTTGTTACGTGCCCTGGTCGCACGCTTCTGGAAAACGCCTTATACCGGCAAGCTGGTGCATTGGGGCACTGAATTACATGACCGCTGGATGTTGCCACATTTTGTGGCACAGGATATGGCCGATGTGGTGGCCGACTTGCGTGCGGCAGGCTATGCCTTTGAGCAGCGCTGGTTTGAGCCGTTTGTCGAGTTCAGGTTTCCGCGTTATGGCACCGTGGCTTATCACGGCATAGAGCTGGAGCTGCGGCAGGCCATAGAGCCATGGAACGTGCTGGGGGAGGAGGTGTCTGGCGGCGGCACAGCGCGTTATGTGGACTCGTCCGTGGAGCGCATGCAGTTGCGTGTGCGTGGCCTGACGGACGGCCGACATGTGGTGACCTGCAATGGCCGTCCGTTGCCCTTGCAGGCAACCGGCAATGCGGGCGAGCATGTGGCAGGTATCCGCTTCCGCGCCTGGAACCCGTGGTCAGCCTTGCATCCGACCATCCCGGTACAAGCGCCTTTGGTGTTCGACCTGGTAGATACCTGGAGTGGCAAGTCATTAGGTGGGTGCACCTATCATGTGTCGCATCCGGGTGGGCGCAATTACAATACTTTCCCGGTCAATGCCAATGAGGCAGAGGCGCGCCGATTTGCCCGTTTCTGGGCGCATGGACACACGCCAGGCGAGATGTGTGTGGTAAAAGAACCACCTAACCCGCGTTTTCCGTTTACGCTGGACCTGCGTTGGCAGGCCAATGGGTGAACATCCTGTTACACTCATTGTCTTGTAATGTAATGTAATGTATTTTTTCTCCTGATCCCGCATGCAACCAGTGCTTAACCAACTGTATTTTTCTGACCGCTACAACGAACTGCTGGATAGCAGCGGTCAGGCACGTCCGCACTGGCAGGCCTTGCTGGCACAGCTGGAGTCTGAAGAGCCGACCGCCATGCGTAAACGCGTGGAAGCCGTGCAGCGCCAGGTGCGGGATAACGGTGTCACTTATAACGTCTATGCCGATACCCATGGCGTGCAGCGGCCCTGGGATCTGGATGTCCTGCCACTGATTATTCCGCAAGACGAATGGCAGCACATTGCCGCTTCGGTTGCACAGCGTGCTACCTTGCTTAACCAGGTATTGCTGGATGTTTATGGCGAGCAGCGGCTGTTGGCCGATGGTCAATTGCCCCCGGCATTGATTTACGGGCATAACGGCTTTTTGCCGTCTTGTGTCGGGATTCCACATTATGACAATATTGCATTGCATAGCTATGCCGTCGATATTGCACGCGCGCCTAACGGCCAGTGGTGGGTGGTGTCTGACCGCACGCAAGGGCCAACTGGCGCGGGCTATGCGCTGGAAAACCGTACCATTATTACGAGTGCGTTTCCCGAGCTGTTCCGTGACCTGAATATTGAGCGCCTGAGCGGCTTTTTTGCCAGCATGCGCGATAGTCTGGCGCACTGGGGACACCGCGTGGCGGATAACCAGGCACGAACGGTACCCGGTATCGCCGCGCTGGGTCAAGGGGAGCCGCCATTGGTGGTTATTTTGACCCCCGGACCTTATAACGAAACCTACCACGAGCAGTCCTTCCTGGCGGGCTACCTCGGTTATCCGCTGGTACAAGGTAGTGACCTCACCGTACGCAATGGCGTGGTGTGGCTAAAAACCATTGCCGGACTCAAGCCCGTGCATGCGATTTTGCGGCGTATTGATGACGACTACTGTGATCCGCTGGAACTGAATGCCGAGTCCTTGCTGGGTGTGGCTGGCCTGACGCAGGCCGCGCGATTGGGCAATGTGTTGATTGCCAATGCCCTGGGTGCCAATTTGCTGCAATCTGGCGCCTTGCTCGGTTTCTTGCCTAACTTATGCCAGTCAGTGTTAGGCGAAACCTTACGTATGCCTTCGGTGGCTACCTGGTGGTGTGGTGAACCAGCCGCCCTGGAATATGTGATCCAGCACCTGGATGACCTCGTCATCAAACCGGCTTATCCGCAAGTGCGGTCATCCCCCATTTTTGGGGAGGATTTGAACCCGGGCCAAAAAGAATCGCTGATTGCCAAGTTGCGGGCGCAACCCGACCACTATATTGCGCAGGAGCAAGTGGATATTTCGCATGCGCCGGTGCTGACCAGCCACCAGAGCCATCCGCAAATCGGCTCGCTCGCCGTGAGTTTGCGGGTGTATGCCTTTGCGACGCCTAACGGCTATGCCATCCTGCCAGGCGGCTTGTCGCGCGTGGCCAGCGGTAAAGATGCCCGCGTGGTCACCATGCAGCGTGGCGGCACCAGCAAAGATACCTGGGTGCTCTCGCCTGACAGCCAACCGCCGTTCAGCCTGTTGCGTAAAACCAGCTCCAGCCAGGACCTGGTGCGTGAAAATGCCTACCTGTCCAGCCGCATGGCAGAAAACCTGTTCTGGTATGGCCGTTACTCAGTGCGTAATCTGCAAAAAGCCATCATGTTACGTGCCACCATCCGCGCCTTGCTCGAGTACACGCCGGAGATGCGCGACGGCGAGTGGGCGACCATGCAGGGCTTGTGCCAGTGGTTTGACCTGTTACCCAACCCGGAAGATGAAGAGGCCATTGCCAGCTGGCAACCCTGGACGGATGATGATATTGAACCGTTGCTGATTCAGGCCGTGTTCTCACAACAGTCCAGCAGTCTGGCTACCAGTGTGCAGCAATTGTTTCAGCAGGCATTCAACCTGCGTGAACGCATTTCGAATGACCACTGGCGGACGGTGAACGTATTGTCACGCCTGTTTATTACCCGTCACCAGCATGCCACTCTCCAGGATGCCTTGTCTTATATTGAGCAGGCCATTAATCATTTCGTTACCCTGACGGGCTTTGCCATGGACTGGATGACGCGTGACCTGGGCTGGCGTTTTATGTCCCTGGGGCGACGCATAGAGCGCTTGCAGTTTATGTGTGTGCTGTTGAGCCGTGCGCTCGGCATGCCACAGCACAGCAACCTGGAGTGGTTGTTGCAGGTCACCAATAACCTGGTCACCTATCGGGCCCGTTATGCTGCACAGCCAGAGTGGTTACCGGTGCTGGATTTGTTGTTGATGGATGATAATAACCCTAATTCTGTGGTGTTCCAGATCAAGGGCCTGGTCAAATACCTGGAAGAAATGGACGCGCAGGACAATGCGGGCGGCATCGCCACTGAGCTGAATAATTGCTGGCAGGCATTGTTGCAACTCGATCCTGATCAATCTTTTACGGCAGGAAATACTGCTTTGGCCGAGTGGCTTAACCGCACCTATGCGGTGACGCTCACCTTGTCAGACCGCTTGAGTCTGCGTTTTTTCAGTTATGCCAGTCCGCTGGTGACACCTGGGCATTAAGGGAAAGTGATGCGCTACCAGGTCGAACATCAAACCGTGTATAGCTACGATACGTCTGTGATCCAGTCGCAACAGTTATTGCATATGATGCCGCGCCAGACGGACTTCCAGCAGTGCGTTTCTTATACCCTTGCGTGTGAGCCATCGCCTGCCGAGCAATCGCGGCGCTGTGATTTTTTTGGCAACCATAATGATTATTTGACACTGCTGACCCCGCATCAGTCACTGGAAGTCACTTCACGTTTTCAGGTTGATGTACAGCCGCGCCCCACCATGCAAACACTCATGCAAAGCCCCGCTTGGGAGCAGGTGCAGGCTATGTTGCAATTGCAGGGGACGCAGCATCTCGAAGCCACGCCGTTTATTTATGCCACGGCAAGAGTGAAATGCAGTGAGGCGTTGGCCACGTTTGCACAAACGTGTTTTACGCCGCAACGTCCGTTGCTGGAGGCCGCGATGGCGTTGACACAGCAGATCTACGCCGAATTTGAATTTGATGCGCAGGCAACAGACATTTCAACGCCGCTGGATGAAGTACTCAAAGGCCGCCGCGGCGTCTGCCAGGATTTTGCTCACCTGATGATTGGTGCTTTGCGTTCATTGGGCCTGGCATGCCGTTATGTCAGTGGCTATATCCTCACACATCCTCCCGCAGGCCAGCCACGGCTGGTGGGCGCAGATGCTTCACATGCCTGGGTATCCGTCTATTGCCCGGTCAATGGCTGGGTGGACTTTGACCCGACCAACAATTGCCTGGTGCAGCAGGAACATATTACCGTGGCCTGGGGGCGCGATTTTGGGGATGTGTCGCCCATGCGCGGCGTGGTGCTGGGGGGCGGCCAGCAGCAACTGACAGTCAGTGTGACGGTGACACCATTAGCGTACGCCGCCTAGCGTCATTTTCAGTGCTATTTAGCCGTTGATTTGATATTGATCAACTCTCGGCGTTCGTACAACGTTTAATCTACGCCATGTGAGGAGTAGGTAAGTAGTAAAGTCCACGTTAGCCCCGACTTGTCGGGGCATTTTTTTACCTATCGTGATTAGCCATAGCGCTTTTTATACTCGTCTTTAAGTAGTTGCCTGAATTCAGACATGGTCATCGACAAGGCGCCGCCAGGGTCATTTTTACGCCAGCGGCCTATGCCTTTGGGACCTGCCGCTTCGTCATGGCCGAGGACATAATCAAAATCAAAGACGCTGGGATTGTTTGCCTTGGCCCAGAGCAAAAACTCAAGCAGAGTGGTTTCCTGCGCTTTGGTGTAGGGGAGATAAGCCCCAGCCAGGATGTTGTCGGTATTTTTATCAATCACACGCACTTTTTTGGCGTCTATTGGTTGCTTATGGCTGGTATCCCAATAGGTGTAATACTTACCGTTATGCACCTCTAGCCGCCCCGGGTTGGTGATTTCTATGCCGACCAGAAAATTGGACACGCCATTACATTTCGCACCAGCAATGGTCCAGGCACTTTCCCCAGCGTGGTAGCCCCATTGGTTGAGCGGGTTTGCCTGTACCAGTTTGCCATCGGTGCTGATGCAGCAAAAGAAATACGGGCTGCTAGTAATGGCGCTCACCGCGTTTTCCAGCCCTTTGGTGTATTGCCCGGCTGTGAAGTGCACAATCGCGCCATAAGGATAGGCTTTCGGGTATTCACCCTGGGCGGCGCGTTTAATGTCGGTGCGTATGACGGCTTCCGGGTACCACAGTTTTCTTTCGCCGACCGGATAACGCTTTTTTTCTGGGGCAGCTTCCTCAGGATGCAGGCTGGGGCGCGGTGGTTCGGGTGGCCTGAACTCTTCGGGAACCGGCTCTTCCAGCAGTTGTGACAGGATTTCAATCTGGCTGAGCGCCAGTGCATCGACTTTGGGGTCGGCAGACAGCCTGGCAATTTGCATGGCTGACCAGCGCAAGGTATACAGTTTTGCTTTATCCATGGAGGGGCTCCTTGATTGTTTAAGTGCCGCCACCTGTTCATCCACGCTGCTGTGGCGATCTCTGTATGGCATGAGCAGCCTCTGCTGCTGTCATGTGGTTTTATATTAGCCGCTCTTTGTTAAGTTGTGTTTGTTTGATGGTGTGTTGGCAACAAATAAACCCATGTCTGCCAGCAAGTGTGTGTTTAGCCGCAACGCAGTCGCGGTAAAATGGTGTTTTATTTCATCAATGAGCGTTGTCAGTGATTAAAGCGGCTATTTTTGACATGGACGGTCTGTTGATCGACTCTGAGCGCATTATTATGCAAGGCTGCATACAGGCGGCGGCCAGCATAGGCATTACTTATACCCAGGCCGAATATGTCGAATTGGTTGGGCGAGTATGGTCTGACTCGACCCGGCTGATGACGCAGCAGTTAGGGAGCGAAGCCAATTTTCAGCACGTGATGCAGGGCCTGAATGCTTTTCTCGACGCGCGCGACCATGCGTTTCCACTCAAAAACGGCGCACATGCCTTGTTGCAGTACTATCAGTCGCAAGGCGTTGTGTGCAGCGTGGCTTCTTCTTCGCCCATGCCGCATATCACACATCGTTTAACCCACACTGGCGTGCTGGATTACTTTAGCCATGTCACCAGCGGGCAAGAGGTGAAGCGCGGCAAACCCAATCCGGATATTTATCTACTAGCGCTGGAAAAACTGGGCTTGCACGCAGACGAATGCATTGCCTTTGAAGACAGTGAGCTGGGAGCACAGGCGGCGATTGCTGCAGGTTTGCGCGTGGTGGTGGTGCCAGACCTCAGGCAACCTAGCGAGCAAGTCCGTGCAGGGGCACATCAGGTGGTTGAGAGTTTGCAGCACTGGCTGGCGCACCATGAGACGCTCGCGGGTTGTGTCATTTAGTTCGAGCTTCTCGGGCTGAGTAACCAGGCCGTTTCCTCAGCAGGATATTGCCCTTTCAAGCCTTTTTCCATGAATACACTGGTCAGTTCTGTGCACTGGTAATGCGCCTGGTAGTGCGCGCCAACTTCTTCTTTGTTGACGCTAAACGGCGGGCCTTGCAATAGCGATTGGTCATAGGCAAAGCTAATCAGGAGTTGCGGCGCGGTGTGCGTGAGATTGATTAAGTGCTGGCTGTACTGCCGGCGCATTTCATTCGGCAGCGCAATCAGGGCGGCACGGTCATATACGGCATCCACAGGCCCAAGCAGCGTCCGGTCCAGCGCGAAAAAATTACCTTGAAAGACTTCTAACTGGGCTGTGCGGTAATGCTTGAGTGTGCCTGTCTGCGTGATTTCAGGAACGAGGTTGAGTTCAGCAAACAAGGCATCTACGGCTATGGCGCTAAGTTCGGCGCCCACCACTTGCACGCCTTGCGCCAACAGCCAATGGATATCCAGCGTTTTGCCACAGAGCGGCACCAATATACGGTGACCGGGCTGCAATTTGAGTGCCTCAACATGGGCCAGTAAAAACGGGTTGACCTCATGTAAGTGAAAGCCGATTTGCTGGTGTTGCCAGCGTTGATGCCAGAAGTCGTGATGCATGATATGCGGGTCATGAAAAGCAGCGCATAGTATAAGGCAGATATGCTTGCCAGATTACTTGCCCGCTAACTGGCTCAGTTTGGCTTGTGCTTCCAGTACCCCTTCTTCTACCCCGGCGGCTTCTGTAAGCTTGGCGACATTGTCACGCGTGAAAAAACCATCAAAGCCATCATAACGTTGCACGTATTCAATAATCAGTGACGAGTGCTCAGAGGCATTGGAGAAAATCTGCTTCAGGCCTTCTTCTTTTGAGCCTATCACATCCAGCAAAAAGCCCTTGCCCTGGCTGGCAATGGCATTGACGACAAAGTCGATATTTTCTTTGCCATCGCGCGTACCGTCTTTCACCGACAAGGCAATATGATGCAGGCGCGGGCCATAGTTGCGCACAAAGGTTTCAGTAGGAGAGGGCAATTTTTCCAGGTGATTGACGAAGTAAGGCGTGTTGTTGGCGGTGAACACTTTGGCCGGGCTCTTGGTTTCGGCAAAGCCGTGCACGCTCTTGGTCACATTGGTAGAGGAGTTCTGGTCCCAGATATTGTAAGCGCCCCAGAAAAAGTAGCTGGACCAGGATAAATATTCCAGGATGGCCACTTCGCGGTTCTGGCTATACACGCGCGTGGCCAGGTGGTCTACCGGCAAAATCAGGTCGTCGATACGTAGCTTGGCTTGCTGGTCTTTGGCTTGCTCATAGGCGGCCTGTACATCCGCGCGTATGGTGCTGATACCTAGCGAGTATACCCGCAGTTCGCCAGGCTCGCGTTTCATATAGCCGACGATATTGTGCGTGTACGGTGACGGCTTGCTGATGGCCACATTGCCTGGTAATTCCAGCTTGCGCACCTCGTCTTGCGTGAAGAAGCGGAACTCGCGTTCTTCCTGTAATTTCACCACTTCATGCATATTGCTGACGCGGATTATTTCACCCATATAACGGCTGTTAGGCTTGCGCGCGCCCACCGGGTAAATCTCATTCAGCGAGCGGAAAATGCCGCGCAGGTTAGGGTCTTTCACCTCGCGCACCAGTAAATCCGGCGAGTTGAGGTCTATGCGTAATACATGGGTCCAATGTTTTTCACTCTCCAGCGTAACCAGGTAATGGTAGGAGGTCATCAGCGACAATTCGGCGATATATTGAATCGAATGATCCGGGTCCACCGTAATCATTAACGCATCAATTTCCTGAATCATCTCGGTCAGGCCCATCTGGTCACGCTCTTCCAGCAGTTTTTGCAGATACTCCTCAAAGAAGGCGGAATTTTGTTTATCGCCGTGGCGGGCAAAGTCGAGAGAGTTAATCATGGTGCTTTAACATTCAATGTAAAACCATGTTTAAGCAAGGCGCGTTCCACTTGGCTTTGCCGGAGAAAACCAAGTACTATCAGTGAGTTGGCGTCGAGGGATGCACACAGTGCCGCCATGGCTGCCCTGTTTTAGTGCTTGAAGTTCTGGGTATTTAACGGCCTTTGCCACTGAGTGAGCCGCGTTTGAGAATCGGGTCGTCGTAGGCAATGCAGCGCCCCATGCCCAAAAAGCTGGGCCGCATGCCTAAAGGGCAGCCGTTGCTGCGCTCAAACTCCTCCACTTTGACTTTGGCCACTTCTGCTTTCTTGGCATCCTTAAACTCCCAGTAGCCATTGGAATGTAGGATCACCTCGTCGCCCTCCGGTGTCTTGGCTTGAATGTCGTCAGGTTGGCTGGACGTTGCTTTAGCTGAACCTGCAATGAAGCATAGCAACATTATGAGTGTGACAGAGGTGCGCGGCATCTATTGACCTTACAAAGCAAAAGTTGCAGTAAGACTAAGGCAAACACGTTAGAAAGTACAGACCTTCGCGAAGGACATGTATTTCCTTTGCACAGTCTTGCAGTTTTAAGCTAGGATAGCGGCGACGGAGAGAGGGTAACAACATGTATAAATTTAAAAGTTTTTTGATTGTGCTAGCGATGGCTGTATCTTTAGTCAAGACTGTGAATGCTGCGACAGTGACTATTGATTTCGAAAGCCTAAAGCAGAATGACATTGGCTATACCTTCATTGCAGGCCCTTATGTTGATTCAGGCTATACTTTTACGGCTTCGAATCCTGTTCCTTACAGTTTTGCAAGTGCAGGTGCATTTGACCCCCGTTTTGCCGGGAGTACTGCGCTCACTACTTTTAATTCGGGTATGGTTTTTGTGGAGAACAATACAGGCACCAGCTTTGATTTCCTGTCAGTCGATCTTGCGCCAGTGACGCTGGGGTTGAATGATCCTTTTGGCGTTGATCGCGAAGTAGGAGTGCCATATCAAACCACTATTTATGGCCTTAAAGTGGATGGGACTATTGTTAGTCAGGTAATCACTTTACCCAATTCGAGTGCCGAGAATATATTGACGGCTTATTCATTGGTAGGATTTACCGGATTAACTCAATTTGCGATTGATAGTTCTGCATTTCCTGGCGTGCAATTTGATAATATCGTTTTGCAGACAGTCTCCGGGGTTCCTGAGCCATCCGTGCTTTCGTTGGTTGCACTGGGCTTGCTATTGATGACGCTATATTCAATGAGAAAATCTCGCTGAATGTTAACCCGATTAATAAAAAAGCTCCGTTAACGGAGCTTTTTTATTAATTTGTCATGCCATTATGCCTGAGCAAAGCATCCATGCTCGGCTCACGGCCTCTAAAGGCGACAAACGACTCCATGGCCGGGCGGGCACCGCCTTGCGCCAGCACTTCGTTTTTAAAGCGGCTACCCGCCGTTTCAGACAGTACGCCCAGTTCTTCAAACAGGCTGTAGGCATCGGCAGACAGCACTTCAGCCCATTTGTAGCTGTAGTAGCCTGCGGCATAACCGCCGGCAAAAATATGACTGAAACTGTTCGGGAAGCGGTTCCATGAGGGTGGTCGCAGCACGGCGACCTCGTTACGCACTTGCTCCAGGACATCCAGCGCGGTTTGTTTGCTCGCCGGGTCAAAGGTGCTGTGCAAACGCATATCGAACAGCGAAAACTCGATTTGGCGCACGGTCTGCATGCCGGCCTGGAAGTTTTTGGCGGCCACCATTTTGTCGAACAATACACGCGGCAACTGCTCACCACTGTCCACGTGGGCAGTCATATGACGTAAAACATCCCATTCCCAGCAGAAGTTTTCCATAAACTGGCTGGGCAGCTCTACCGCATCCCATTCCACACCTTTAATGCCAGACACGCTGTATTCATCCACTTGCGTCAGCATGTGGTGCAAGCCGTGACCAAACTCATGGAACATGGTAATGACTTCGTCGTGTGTAAACAGGGCAGGCTTGTCGCCGACGGGTGCCGAGAAGTTACAGGTCAGGTAGGCGACAGGCAGTTCAATGTCGTTGGCGGTTTTGCGGCGCGTGATGCATTCGTCCATCCAGGCGCCGCCGCGTTTGCCTTGGCGGGCATATAAATCCAGGTAAAAGTAGGCGATCGGCTGACGCTGCTGGTCGCTGATCTCGTAAAAGCTGGCGTCTTTATGCCATAGCGGGGCATCAGTTTTGCGTACTTGTACGCCAAAAATAGTTTCCACCACTTTAAACAGGCCAGCCAGCACTTTGTCTTCGGGAAAGTATTGTTTCACTTCCTGGTCAGAGAAAGCATATTTTTCTTCGCGCAGTTTTTCGCTGATAAACGCCACGTCCCAGGCTTGCATATCGCTAAAGCCGAGTTTTTCAGCATAGGCTTTTAACTCGGCCATGTCTTTTTCAGCGTAGGGTTTGGCGCGTTTTGCCAGGGTGTCCAAAAAGTCGATCACTTGTGCTGGAGTATCGGCCATCTTGGTCGCGAGCGATAGCTCTGCATAGTTGCCAAAGCCCAGTAGTTGCGCTTCTTCGCGTTTGAGTTTCAGCAGGTCGGCAATCAGGTGCGTGTTATCCCACTCCGGTTTGCTAAACTCTGAGGCACGTGTGGCATAGGCACGATAAAGCGTTTCACGCAGTGCGCGGTTTTCGCAATACTGCATGACTGGCATATAAGAGGGAAAGTGCAAAGTGAACAGATAGCCTGTTTTGCCCTCTGCCTTGGCGGCCTCAGCCGCCGCTTGCAGGGCATCTTCCGGCAGGCCACCCAGTTCGTCTGCCGTTGCAACCAAGTGTTTGAAGTCGTTGGTGTTGTCGAGAATGTTCTCTTCAAACTTGCTGCCCAGCTTGGATAATTGTTCGGCAATTTCTTTAAAACGCACTTTCTCTGCGGCTGGTAACTCAGCACCACCGAGTTTAAAACCACGCACTTCATTGTCTATGATTTTTTGCTGCGCACGGCTGAGTGTGGCATAGCCTGTGCTGGCCTGGATGGCTTTATATTTGTTATACAGGCGCTCATCTTGCGACAGGTCGCTATAAAAGTCAGTCAGTTTGGCCAGGTTGTCATTGTAGGCCTCGCGCAACTCTGGTGTGTTGACCACGGCATTCATATGGCCGACTGGCCCCCAGCTACGTGATAATTTTTCAGAGTAATTCTCAATTGGCTGCACAAAATTCTGCCAGTCAGGTGTTTCGCTGGTGGTCGCTAATTGCTCAACCAGGGCACGGCCTTCGGTCAGCAGGCTGTCTATCGCCGGAGACACATGCTCGGGGCGGATATCATTGAATTTTGGCAGGCCGTTAAAAACGAGTAATGGATTAGTGCTCACAACGGTATCCTTTGAGGGTTGCAATATCTGATAGAGGCCTATTATTGGCCAAATGTTCGCGTTTGGGTGATTGTATATATTGATGATGGTGATGAGTTTACTAAATGCAAGAGGCTGCGCACCTCTTGCTAAAGCAGCTCGCCGTTATATTTTTTAATCAGTGGGACAATTTTTTCCAGGTCATTGAATGACAGGATTTTTTTGGCCTGCTTGGCCAGTACACTCTCTTCGCTCTGCAGGATTTGCGATTTCACGCTCAGGATATGGGCCGGGTGCATGGACAACTGGCGCATACCCATGCCGACCAGCAGGCGCGTCAATTTGATATCGCCCGCCATCTCACCACAGACCGAGACTGATTTGCCATATTTGGCGGCGGCCTGAATCGTGATCTGGATCAGGCGCAGCACTGCCGGGTGCAGTGGGTTGTACAAATGTGCGACGGCGTCATCCGCGCGATCAATCGCCAGCGTGTATTGAATGAGGTCGTTGGTGCCTATCGATAAGAAGTCCAGTTCTTGTGCAAAAGCGTCTGCATTAATGGCGGCAGCAGGGATTTCTATCATGCCGCCGAGCTGGATCTGCTCGTCAAACCGAATTTTTTGCTGGCGTAACGACTCTTTGGCTCGTTCCAGCAATAGTTTTGTTTGGCGTAATTCAGCCAACGTCGACAGCATGGGAATCAGGATTTTAACTTGCCCGTAATGCGACGCGCGCAACAGTGCGCGGAACTGCGTATGGAAAATATGTGGCTCGGCCAGGCAATAGCGCACGGCGCGCAAACCTAGTGCGGGGTTGGTGGCGGTGACCACCTCATCCGGGTTGAGTTGTTTATCGGCACCGATATCCAGAGTGCGGATAGTCACCGGGTGGCCTTTCATGGCCTCGGCCACGTGTTTGTAGGCCTCGAATTGTTCCTGCTCGTCTGGCATTTCTGCACGGTTCATAAACAGAAACTCGGTCCGGTATAAACCGACCCCCACCGCACCGGAGGCTTTGGCGCTAATCACGTCTTCCGGCACTTCAATGTTGGCGAATAAATCAATCGCCACGCCATCCACTGTCACTGCTTTGGTCGTTTTGATCAGTTGCAGTTTTTGTTGCGCCAGTTGCCACTGGTTTTGTTTGAGTTGATACTCGGACAGGACTTCCGGGTCTGGATTGACGATGACCACGCCTGCGGCACCGTCTACGATCATCAGCTCGCCATCGTTGATTAAATCACGGGCACGTTGCAGCGCCACAATGGATGGAATATTCAGGCTGCGTGCGAGGATGGCGGTGTGCGAGGTGACGCCGCCGACATCGGTAATAAACGCAGCAAACTGGTGGTGTTTAAACTGGATGGCGTCGGCTGGTGACACATCATGTGCGACCAGGATCATGGCGCGCTCTTGCCGCGCTTGCAGTTTCTTTTCGCTGGCAGCCAGTTGGTCGCGGCCCAGCAATACCTTGATCACGCGCTCAACAACTTGCACCACATCCTGTTTGCGCTCACGTAAATAAGCGTCTTCAATGGCGTCAAACTGGGCAACAATATCGTCCATTTGTTGCTTGAGCGCCCATTCGGCATTGCACAACTCATTGCGGATAATCGTCTTGGGTGCCTCGGAGAGTGACTTATCCGTTAGCATGGCCAAATGTGTATTAATAAATGCACTCAGTTCGGCAGGCGCATTTTTTGGGAGCTGGGACTTGAGCTGTTCCAGGTCCTGCTTGACCAGGTCAATGGCACGCTCAAAACGGGCGATTTCTTCATCGACGCCATCGGCATCTATTTTAAAATGCACCACCTCCAGCAAGGCATGGGAGATCAGGTGTGCATGGCCAATGGCAATGCCACTGGACACGCCCACACCGTGCATGCTGAAACTGGTCAATTATTCGCCCTCACCAAAGTAGTCGTTCACCAGCGCCTGCAGCGCCGCAATTGCTTGCGCTTCATCTGCGCCCGTGGCTTCGATATCAATGATGCTACCTTTGGCGGCAGCCAGCATCATGACCCCCATAATGCTTTTGGCATTGACGCGTCTGCCGTTTTTTTCCACCCAGACTTCACTCTTGAACTGGCTGGCAGTTTGGGTGAATTTAGTGGAGGCACGTGCGTGCAAGCCGAGTTTATTGATAATTTCGAGAGAGAGTTTTGCCATAGATGTTTAAGTTATTGGGCGTGGTGACAAGTGGTTTTGGTAAAGTGGACGACGCCATCGCGACCGCCACTCAGAGCTTTCTGGATACAGGAGTGCAGGCCTTCATGGCGGTAATTCAACACACGTACCAGCATGGGCAGGTTGACCCCGGCGACGCCTTCAATTTCATCAGGCGTCAGCAATCGGGTGACAATGTTGCAGGGCGTCGCGCCATAAATATCTGACAAGACCAGTACACCCTGACCACTATCCAGTTGCTTCACCAGTACCTGCGCCTTGGGCAATACGCTGGCCGGGTCGTCATGTTTGGAAATTTCCAGGAAATCCAGCTGTGCCGGGCGATTACCCATCACATGGGTTGCGCAATCGATCAGGCTGGGGCCCAGGCTGCCATGCGCAATAATCAATACACCAATCATAATTTTGCTCTCAGACTCCGTAATTTAAGGGCTAACCGTGGCATGGGCATCCTGTAATTCACGATGACGGATCATGACCTGATGCTGTTGCTTGAAATATGCCCCCAGTTGTTCCACTAGATAGACGGAACGGTGTTGCCCCCCTGTGCAGCCAATGCCGATGGTGACATAGCTGCGATGGTCGTGATAAAAGCTTGGTAGCCATTTTTCTATATAGTGCTGAATGTCACGCTGCATTTCAAGCACCATGGCTTCGTTTTGTAAAAATTGCTGAATTGGCGCCTGCTTGCCATTGTAAGGACGCAAAATCGGGTCGTAATGCGGGTTAGGCAGGCTGCGCACATCAAATACAAAGTCGGCATCCAGCGGGATACCATGTTTGAAGCCGAACGAAATAAACGATAACACCAGCGAGTGCGGCCGTGCCTCTTGGTAGCCTTGCTCAATTTGCAGCATCCAGTCGCGCGTATGGTGGCGCAAGGCATTGGCTGACAAATTGCTGGTGTCTACATGATGCCCCAGGTTATTCAGGCCAGAGAGCAGGTCGCGTTCGTGGTTAATGCTTTCAGCCAGCGCCTGATCAGGTGTGCTGAGTGGATGTTTGCGGCGTGTTTCAGAAAAGCGTTTGACCAGGGTTTCCAAGCTGGCATCCAGAAACAGCAGATGCCCGGCAATGCCTTGTGTTTTCAGGGCTTGTACGATGTCGGCCAAAGACTCAATGGCAATGCTGCGGCTATCAATGCTGACTGCCACTTTGGCGGCATCGCGGTCGGCAACGTGGCTTTGAATATGCGGCAGCAGGGTGGCGGGCAGGTTATCAATACAGTAATAACCGCTGTCTTCAAACACACGCAGCGCGATGGTTTTACCCGAGCCTGATAAGCCTGTGACAATCACCAGTTGCATGCGCGTGACCACTTTTTGTTCATCGTAATTTGCTTTCTCTGAGCATGATTTGTTTTTGCCGCTGGGTGAGCTGCTTGGTGGCATTGACGCCGCGCAGCAACAGCATATGGTTACGCACGGCGGCTTCAACCAGCACCGCAATGTTTCGGCCAGCCGCAATCGGGATAATGACCTTGCTGACCTCAACATCCAGCACATGCTGGGTTTGCCGGTTTGCACTCAAACGGTCCAGGTCTTGCGGCTTCATTTCATCGGCCAGTTCCAGCTGTATCATCATATCCAGCGGTTTAGTCGGTTTGACCGCATTATCGCCATAGAGTGCGCGGATGTTCAAAATGCCCAGGCCGCGCACCTCCAGAAAATCCTGCAACAACTCGGGGCAACGCCCTTCAATGCGCTCGGGGGAGATACGGTAAAAGTCGACAATATCATCTGCCACCAGGCGGTGCCCGCGTGAAATCAGCTCCAGCGCGAGTTCGCTTTTACCAATGGCCGCGCTACCGGTAATCAGCACCCCAAACCCCTGCACCTCCATAAACACGCCGTGCATGCTGGTGGTTTCTGCGGTGGACACCGCCAGATAATGGCTGAGCAACTCCATGAGCTGCGGGCTGATCATGGGCGTGGTAAATAAAGGGGTTTGTGTTTGCTGGGCGGCTTCCAGCATGATAGGCGGCACTTTTTCACCGTTGGCGATGACCACCATGGCCAGGTCAGTTGAAAATAAATTACTCACCGCCTGTTGCAGCGCGAGGATGCTCAGGCCCGCCAGGTAATCCATTTCGGCACAGCCTAGCACTTGCACGCGGTTAGGGTGCACAAAATTCAAATGCCCGACCAATGCCAATGAAGGTTTGGTGACAGTGCCGGAATTCAGTATTTTTTGACTGCCAGACTCGCCTGCCACCCATTTCAATTTGAGTTTGCTGCGAATCTGTTTGTACAAATCAGCGACTGAGATTTGCGCCATACGCGTTATCAACATGTAAACATGGAATTGACAGCCATTTTACAACTGAATGTGGTGTGTCGGGCGTGAATTGACGTAAAAGCGGTGAAACGACGTAAAAGTGATGTGCTGAGGGGTGGGGTGAATTCTCTACCCGTACGGGTAGAGAATCGTAGGCAAGACTTAGGAACTTAACTGGTGTTTGACTGCGCCACCAGATTTATGGTGGTCACCGTTTTTTTCCTTATGTTTCAATACCTGACGGTCAAGTTTGTCAGTAAGCATGTCGATGGCACTATACATATTCTCGTCGCTGCAAGCCGCGTGCAAATCGTTGCCTGGTACATGCAGTGTCGCTTCAACCTTTTGGGCAAGCTTTTCAACAGACATGGTGACTTTGACATCAATCACATGATCGAAGTGATTGCTGATGCGGGAGAACTTGGATGACACGTACTCACGCAGTGCCGGAGTGATTTCTAAATGATGTCCTGTAAGTTGTAAATTCATGACAAACTCCTTTTTCTGAAATTATCCCATCGGATTTTTTCACCTATAAAAAAGAAGTGAAAGTTCGATAAGACAGTTTCAGTTTACTCTTTTGAGAAACAGATGCAACCCGGAAGTGAGGCGGATTTTTGATGTTAATCAGAAGTTGTGCAGACTTTTTTGCGAGCGCATGAGCGTCTGCGGGGCGGTGATTGTGGGTTACTTTGCTTTTCTTAATGTCAGGTTAATACGCCTGTTGCCTACGAGCGGGTGCTGGTTAGGCCTGATAGCGGCAACGCCGTGGTAAAAGCGCCGACTCTCACCTCCCCATACCACCACATCGCCATGGTGCAGGGGAATACGCACTGATTTGTCGCTACGTTTGGCACCACCGAACATAAAGGTCGCCGGTAGGCCGAGTGACACCGAAACGATGGGTTGTGAAAAGTCTGTTTCGTCTTTATCCTGGTGCAGACCCATTTTGCTGCCGGGCGCATAAAGGTTGATCAGGCAGCTATCGGGGATAAAGGTTGGGTAGCCTGCCTTTTCGGCAGCGGCTGCAGCCAGGGCCATGATGACAGCGGGGATCGCTGGCCATGGTTGTTGGCTTACCGGGTCATGTGCGCTGTAACCATAACCTTGCGGGCTGCTGACCCAGCCCCAGTGGCCCATGCTGCTGGTCTTGACGGACATGGGATGCCCCATAGGCGTCATCATCTGTTGTGCCGGATGTGCAGACAGGTGTTGCTGCAGGTAAGCCCACAGCGCTGGCATATAGGGCAAGGCAAAGCCTGGTAACCAGACAGCCCCCTCGGCGAGAGGGATGTGTTCTGCTGCTTGTTCAGAAAACAAATCCATGGCTTAAGGCATCCATTCGATACGCACATTTTTTTGTTTGGCCAACTGTTCCATACGTGGGATGGTGCGTTCCAAACGCAATAAATACTCTGCGGCAGATTCCTGGTGAAAGCCCATCACCATCACTGGCCGTTGGGTGCTGAGTAATTGCTCAAACTGGCTCAGTAATTGTTTGGCGCTGGTGTAATCGGCCATGGCGGCGTTATCCGGGTACTCCATCAACTGATAGCCCAGCGCATAGGGTTGGTCGAAGGGAGTGCTTTGCGGGTGCAATTGCTGTAGCAGTTTTACTAAGGGGCTGTCAGCATGCCAGCGTGTGGTGAGCAAGTTGGCATCAATACGCGAGCTGTCCCATAAGAAATGATTGGCTTCCAGTGCTGCTTGCAATTTGGGGCCAAACTGCCAGGCGCCTGCCCGAAAATGGCGCGGATATTTGAAGCCGTTGCTGACCATTAACTCGCTGGCGCAACTGACCAGGCGTGTCAGTTCCGTCTGGCTATAAGCATATTCCAGGCTGACGGTGTGGCCGCAACTGGCCTGTGTGCAGTGCTCGTCCGCGCCGGAAATGGAAGGCTCGGCCTGGTAGCTGATCCCGCAATATTTCACCAGTGTGCGCATGGGGTGTATATGCAGGCCGATGGTGTCGTGTGGCAACAAGGTGCTGCGAATCTGGCTGCCAATTTGCGCGCGGTTGATGCCTGGCTGGATAAAATATGCGGGATTAATCAGGTGCAGTAATGGCACCTGCGGAAATTGCTGCCTAAACTTTTGTATGGCTTGCAGGTTGTCGTCTTCTAGTGACAAACCTTCCCAGTCGACCGTCACCCACACCTGCATCACCTCTTGTGCCTGCACCAGCATTGGCAAGCTGAGAGCTATTGCGGCTAGCAATAGTGTGCTTCGCAAACAGTGATAAAGGTGGCGCATAGTAGCGTTCCTGACAAGCGGTCCGGGCGGGTGCGCCTATTCTCTTCATTTGACTGAGGCGGGTGCGCCTCATCTATATCGGCAGGGTCGCACGAGGTCAACGACGGCTCATCAGCGTGACCGCCTACTGCCTGATTCACTGCACCCGCCTGGCTATTTTAGGGGATTCTGCGGCAAGATGCCAATACACAGGCCGCTGGTAGGGATAGCGTATAATAGACGCCATGTCCTTATCCGTTCGTCAGATTCTTGCCCATCAGGGCTATGCGTTCCCCAAGTTGCTGACCTATCGTATTTTTATGGTGCTGTCGTACCAAATGATGATGGTTGCCATCGGCTGGCATATTTATGAAATCACCCATGACCCCTGGTCACTAGGCCTGATCGGTCTCGCTGAAGTCATCCCTTATATGGGCAGCGCCCTGTTTGCCGGGCATGCGGTCGATCATTATTTCTCGCGGCGTGGCTTTGCCATGGTTTCGGCTTTATTCCTATCGATGAATGCGGGTTTGCTGGTGTTGATTGCACAGCATCATCCACAGCACACCGAGTGGTGGATTTATGGCACGGTGGCGCTTACCGGCTTTGCGCGGGCGCTGATTTCGCCCAGTTACAACACCCTGTTTGCGCTGATTATTCCGCGTGCCTCCATTGCCAAAGCCTCAGGCATTGGCAGCTCCATGTTCCAGATTGGCCTGATTGTTGGCCCGGCCATTGGTGGCTTACTCATTGGCTTTGCCGATAAGTCGATTGCTTATGGCTTGTCTGCCATCCTGGCCCTGGCGGCGGCTATTGCCGCAACCACATTACGCGTGCAAGAACATCACAACCATGAGCCCATGAACGTGTTTGCCAGCATAGGCGAAGGCTTGCATTTTGTACGGCGCACGCAGGTGGTGTTGGGTGCGCAATTGCTGGATATGTTTGCCGTGTTGTTTGGCGGCACGGTCGCCATGTTGCCTGCGTTTGTACATGATGTTTACCAGATGGGCCCGGAAGGCCTGGGCGTGTTGCGTGCGGCGCCTGCGCTGGGGGCGATTGTGACCGGCCTCTGGCTGGCAAAACATCCGATTCATGAGCACAGTGGCCGCTGGTTATTATTGGCGGTGGCCGGGTTTGGCTTATGCATGATTGCCTTTGGCCTATGCAATACTTACTGGCTGGCGATTGTGATTTTAGCGATTTCCGGCATGATGGATGCGGTATCCGTGATCTTGCGGCAAACCATTCTGCAACTGGCGACGCCGGATAATATGCGTGGCCGTGTGTCGGCGATCAACGGTATTTTCATTGGTTCATCCAATGAACTGGGTGCGTTTGAGTCTGGCCTCACAGCTAGGCTCATGGGCCTGGTGCCGTCCGTCATATTTGGCGGCTGCATGACGATTGCCGTGGTCGGTGTCACCGCCATCAAGGCGCCTAAATTGCGCGACCTGCATCTTTCTCATCTGCATTAAAAAATCATGCGCGATCTGGAGTCGTTGTTTCAAGCCCTGCAACGCTCTACCTTTCGTACCGGTTTCCGCTTAAACACAAAAGACCTGCACTATTTGCAGCAAAAGGGCCTGCCTACGATACTGAATCATGCTGAAAGCTTTATCGCTGACAGGCTGGCGCCCGCAGTGGTGGCCAATGACGGCCAGCAAACGCCAATGCGCGGCCACCCGGTGTTTGTGGCACAGCATGCAACGGCGACTTGTTGCCGCGGTTGCCTCGCTAAATGGCATCGGCTGCCTGCAGGCCGTGCGCTGACGCTGGAAGAGCAGGCGTATATCGTGGTGGTGATTGAGCACTGGTTGCTGCGCTATTTACAAACGCCAGAAGCACATCAACCGCCTTAAAAACAAAAAAAGGGAGAAGGCCATTGGCACTTCTCCCTTTTAGGTATTACTTAACTACTATTGCTTGGTTGGCGTTGCGTCAGGTGTTTGCCAGCCACCGCCCAGCGAGCGATATAAATCCACCACGGCAGCCACTTGTTGCTGCTTGGTTTCAATCAGCTCCATTTTGGCATCCAGCGCATCACGTTGTGTCAGCAACACTTCCATGTAATCGGCACGTGCGGCTTTAAACAGCTGGTTGGCGACGTCAATCGATTGCGTCAATGCTTCCACCTGCTTGTTTTTCAACTGGTAGTTTTTGTCCAGGTTGTCGATATTGGCAATCTGGTTCGCCACTTCCATATAAGCATTGATAATCTTTTGCTCATAGTCATACGCTGCCTGAATCTGCACGGCATTGGCGCTCTTGTATTGCGCTTCAATCGCGTTCCGGTTGATCAGCGGCGCGACCAGCTCGCCGCCGAAGGAGGCCATGACCGAAGCCGGGATATTGAGCAGATATTTAGGATCAAACGCCTGAAAGCCCAGACCCGCCCGGATAGAGAAGGACGGGTAGAAGTTGGCTTTGGCCACATCAATATTCAACTTGGCTGCAGAGAGTTCCAGCTCGGCCTGGCGGATATCCGGCCGGTTGGCCAATAGCTCTGAAGGCACGCCGGTTTGCATCACTTTGTTTTGCATATGCATGAAGTCGGCTGAGGCGCGCTGTATCGGTTGCGGAGTACGTCCCAGTAGGTAGTTGATGCGGTTTTCAGTTTCGACAATGCTTTGCTTCAACACGTACTGGCGGCTCTGGTTCTTTTGTACCTCAGCTTCAAACCGTTTCACCGCCAGTGAGTTAGCGCGCGCATATTGTTGCAACTGCTTCACCACTTCCAGCGCGTTCTGCTGGATCTTGATGTTCTGGTCCAGCGTGGTCAACTCGTTATCCAGCGCAATCAACTCATAGTAGGCATGCGCAACTTCAGCCACCAGGTTGGTGACCAGGAAGTTTTTGCCCTCAATGGTGGCCATATATTCCATGACCGCCACTTTGGTGGCATTACGCAGTTTTTTCCATACGTCCAGCTCCCACGACGCCACCAGCCCAAACTGGTAGTTGCCGAGGAACCTAGGGTTGGAGCGGCCCTCCTTGATATCGAGGTTTTCTTCAACCGCACCGTTACGGGTATATTTACCGACCTTCTCTTTATCGGCGCTGGCGCCGATACCGACGAATGGCAAATATTCACCTTTACGGGCCTGGATTTCATTCTGGGCAACCGTAATACGTTGCGCCATGATATGAATTTCCTTGTTGTTGTTCACCGCGGTATCAATCAGCGCCACCAGGTTCTGGTCATCGAAAAAGTCCTGCCATTTCACGCTGGCGCTATTGCCTGCTGGCGTGGCCGTTTCCTGATATTGCGTAGGCAGCGTGGTGTCAGCCTGCTTGCTGGTGATAAATGGGATGGCGCACGATTGCAGCATCAACGACACTGCACCAGCGACCATCCAGGTTAAATGCTTATTCTTCATCGTCATCATCATCCTGATGGGAGTTGTATTTGTAGGTCTCGGTCAGAGGCTCTGTCTCTTCTTTGCGGATCAGTGATTTACGATCGGCCAAGGTACCAAAAATATAGTACAAGCCTGGAATCACAATCACCCCGAAGATGGTACCGAACAGCATGCCACCCATGGCTGAGGTACCAATGGTGCGGTTACCCACGGCGCCTGCGCCTGTTGCAATCACTAATGGAATCAAGCCTGCAATAAAGGCAAACGAGGTCATCAGGATAGGGCGGAAACGGGTTTTGGCGCCTTCAATCGCCGCATCGCGGATAGACATGCCCTGGCCATGTTTCTGCACGGCAAATTCCACAATCAATACGGCGTTTTTACCCAGCAGACCAATCAGCATAATCAGGCCAACCTGCGCGTAAATATCGTTGGCTAGTCCCAGTATCTTGAGCAGAAACAGCGAGCCAAAAATACCGGCAGGCAAGGACAGGATCACCGCGAACGGCAAGATAAAGCTTTCATACTGCGCGGCCAACACCATGTAGACAAATACCAGTACCACGATAAAGATCATCAGCGCTTCATTGCCTCGTTTCTCTTCGTCGTAAGACAGGCCTTCCCAAGCGATATCGTAGCCTTTAGGCAGGGTGGCACGTGCGACTTCTTTCACGGCATTGATGGCCGATTCAGTGGTGTAACCCGGTGCCGGTTCAGCGCGGATCGCCGCTGAGTTGTACAGGTTGTAACGGGTGATCTCGTTAGGGCCCTGGCGTTTCTTGAGGGTCATGAAGGCGGAGTAGGGCACCATTTCACCCTCTTCGTTTTTCACAAAATAGTTCAGCACGTCACTGGGGTAACGACGGAACTCAGGTCCGGCCTGGGTATACACCTTGAAGAAGTTATTAAAGCGGATAAAGCCTTGCTCGTAAGTACTGCCGATCAGAATGTCCAGGTTGTTCATGGCATCTTCGATCGATACTTTCTTCTGCATTGCCAACTGGTTGTCGATAATCAACTCATACTGCGGGTAGTTCGCTGCGTAGAATGTGAACAGGCCAGTCAATTCCTTGCGCTTACCCAGGTTCTGCATGAACTCCTTGTTGATCTTGTCAAACACGTAGTAGTCCGCGCTGGTGGTTTTATCCAGCAAGCGCAGAGATAGGCCAGACGCCGCACCATAACCAGGCACGGCTGGCGGTTGGAAGTACTCCACCACCGCACCGAAGTTCTTGGTTTTTTCTTCCAGCTCTTCGATGATCTGTTTCACTGACTGTTTACGCTCAGACCAGTCCTTGAGGTTGATAATACACGTCCCCGCGTTGGAGCCACGGCCCTCGGTCAACACTTCATAACCCGCCAGTGAGGAGACAGACTCCACGCCTTCCACTTGCTTGGCCAGTGTTTGCAGGTGACGTGCTACCTTGTTGGTGGTTTCCAGTGTTGAGCCTGGAGGCGTCTGGATAATGGCGTAAATCATGCCCTGGTCTTCACCTGGGATAAACCCGGCAGGCAGGATTTTGTCGACATAGAAAATACCGGCCGAGAACAGCGCCAGCACGACAAAGGTCACGGTACGCAGGGTGACCACTTTTTCCAAAAAGTTGGTATAACGGCCAGTGACCTTTTCAAACACCCAGTTAAAGCCATCCAAAAACACCGAAATGGGTGTTTTGCGTTTGGGCTGGCCGTGCGTGTCTTTGAGGATCATGGCGCACAGTACTGGCGTTAATGTCAGCGCCACGATACCGGACAACACGATTGAGGAGGCCATGGTAATGGCGAACTGGCGGTAGAACACGCCGACCGGGCCTGGCATAAAGGTGATCGGGATAAACACCGAGGTCATCAATAATGTAATGGCCACAATGGCGCCACCGATTTCACCCAGCACACGTTGTACGGCTTTGTAAGGGCCGACATGGTCAGAGGCCATTTTGGCATGCACGGCTTCCACCACCACGATGGCATCATCCACCACTACACCAATGGCGAGCACGAGGGCGAACAGTGTGACCAAGTTAATACTGAGCCCAAATGCCTTCATGACAAAGAAGGCACCAATCAGCGAAATAGGCACCGCCAGTGTCGGGATCAGCGTTGAGCGCCAGTCACCGAGGAAGATAAACACCACCAGCGCGACCAGCACAAAAGCTTCTGCCAGCGTGTGAATGACTTTTTCAATCGAGGCGTCGAGGAACTTGGAGACGTCGTAATTGATTTCATAATCCATGCCAGCCGGGAAGCTTTGTTTCAGCTCTTCCATCTTGGTTTTCACGTCAGCAATCACTTCGCTGGCGTTGGTGCCATAGTTTTGCTTGAGTACAATCGCGGCAGATGGGTAGCCGTCTTTGTTGGAGTAAATATCAAAAAACTCACTGCCTAACTCAATCTTGGCAATATCCCTGAGGTGCAGGATTTCACCATTAGAGTCGGCACGGATAATAATGTTTCCATACTCTTCAGGCTTGTTGTAGCGGCCTTTGTAAACCAGTACATACTCTTTGGATTGGGCGTAAATCCCCGAGCTCTGGCCCAAGCGACCTGGGCGCCCAATCACGCTCTGGCTGCTGATGGCATCCATCACGTCTTTGGACGAGATCTTGTAAGCCCGCATGCGTTCCGGGTTGAGCCAGATACGCATCGCAAACTGGCGGCTACCCAGGTTCTGCGCTTGCGCAATACCGTGGACACGCTGAATTTCAGGAATCACGCTGACGTTGACGTAGTTAAACAGGAATTTCTCGTCGGCATTTTTATCTTTACTGTACAGGTTCACATACATCAGCATGCTTGGCTGTACGGTATTGACGATCACCCCCTCTAACTGCACCAGGGGCGGTAGTTTACTCATGACCTGGTCCAGCCTGGTTTTCACCAGCACCATGGCCGCGTTCGGGTCTACGCCGAGGTCAAAAATCACCTGTATCGTCGCTTCACCGGCGCTGGTGGCGTCAGACACAATGTATTTCATGCCTGGCACACCGTTGATGGCGCGCTCGATCGAAATCAGGGAAGACTGCACCAGGACGTCGGCGCTGGAACCTGGGAAAGCCAGCGTCACGATTACGCGCGGCGGGGCAATTTCCGGAAACTGCGAAATTGGCAGGGTTTTGATCGACAGAAAGCCGAGGAAAATCATCACCAGTGATAGCACAATCGCCATCACCGGTCGTCTGAGGAAGATGTTTAACATGTTTTTTTCACCTTAAGATTATTCTGCGTACAGTTCCAGCTCAGGAACGACTTTTTCAGGTGCTCTGTAGTCGGTGTCGATTTTTTGTCCGTTTCTGACGCGGCGCAAGCCCTCCAGCAACACCGTGTCGGTGTCTTTGAGGCCGGATTTCACGATAAACAAATGGGGCAGTTCAGCGGCAATTTGAATCATGCGCTGTTCGATCTTGTGGTCTTTGTTCACCACATAAACGAAGGTCTTATCCAGCACTTCAAAGGTGGCTTTTTGCGGGATCAGCATGGCATTCGGGTAAGGGACTTCCAGCAAAATAGTGCCGGTTTCGCCATGGCGTAATAAACCGTGCGGGTTAGGGAAGTCGGCCCGGAACTCAATGTTGCCAGTTTTATTATCAAAGTCGGCTTCGACGGTTTCAATCGCACCAGCCTGGTCAAACAAGGCGCCATT
The DNA here is from genome assembly GCF_046765995.1 of Methylophilus sp. 'Pure River'. Classification (NCBI taxonomy): domain Bacteria; kingdom Pseudomonadati; phylum Pseudomonadota; class Betaproteobacteria; order Nitrosomonadales; family Methylophilaceae; genus Methylophilus; species Methylophilus sp. 'Pure River'. The sequence continues at coordinate 44,930 of NZ_JBKOUE010000013.1, forward strand.
GGCCATGCGCAATTGCACCGGCACACCTTTTTCGTTTTTTTGGTGAATCTTGAAGTCTAGGTATTCCGCTTCAGGCACGTTGAAATACACCCACATGCGGCTGTTGTCAGACAAGGTGGTCAGCAAATCACCTTCGTCCAGCAAGCTGCCTTTTCGCACCAGCAAATGGTCCATGATGCCGGTGAACGGCGCATTGATATTGGTAAAGTTGAGGTGGGTTTGTGCCAGCTGCACTTCGGCATTGGCTTTATCCAGCTTGGCTTTGCCCAGGGCCAGCTCATTTTGCGAAACAATGTTTTTCTCAGCCAGTGCCTTGGTGTTTTCATACTCGATTTGCACGGTTTTGGCTTCGGCCTGTGCTTTCAGCAAGTCGACCTGGTAGACATTGGGCATAATCTTGAACATGGGTTGCCCCTGTTTGATGACCTGGCCTTCACCGGCATAGACGTCCTGCAAATAGCCGCGCTCCAGCGCGCGTAATTCAATATGCTGGATGGCATGAATCTGGCAGACATATTCCTTGGTAATCATGGTGTCTTTGTGCCATGGCGTTGTGACCTCTAGTTTTGGTGGCGCTTCTTCGTGCGCCTCTTCCTGATGACAAGCGCTGAGCAGGGAGCCAAGCAAGCCTAAAACGATTAAGTTCTGTTTAATCATAGTGTGTTCTTATCTTAAAAAATGAAGAGAAATACTTGCAAAAAACAGGTGGTTGGCGGATGCCTGGCTGCAGGGGCCTGTCTTGATCGCCAAACTATCCTTTCTTGTTGCAAACCACAACCGCTAGCCTAGGCGCCGTCCTGAAAGGACGCTTATGAGAGTGCTGGTAACAACGAGGGGGAAAGTGGCAATCAGCGGCGTTGTGCAGAGCGCAAACGCGGATTACACCTGGGTGTTGGCGGGTGGTGCGCGCGAGTGCAGGTGACGAACAAACACCGGGCGTGGGGTCACGCGGCGGCGAGGCAAGGCCAGCAACGCAAACAGAATCACGCAAGCAACTGTCATGCTTGCGGGTGGGGAAATCAGTGGGGTAAGGGAAGAAAAGGGTATTTCACCATCACCGGAGTATTCAACGACTTCGGCCACGCGTACACGCACGGTATCGTCACTGTAGCTGGAGTGATCTGAAAACTCAGCCACCAATGCAAAGCCGAGCACAGCCAGCAGCACTGTGACGACCCACAGTCTGAGCTGCAACGCGGCGGTGTTCAGATGTTTTTGCATGCGATGAGTGTATGGAAAGAAATCAAAAGCCAATATTAAAAACAAGCAGGAGTTGAGTCTCGGTGATACGCAGATTGAGCTCTTTACATTGCTTACAATGTACCCTGATGCATAGCGAATGACAATACGCTATCACGCCGAGTTCGAAGAAAAGTGCCTTTTGTAAGCTGGCTGTCAGTTTTGGGTGCACCAGTTTGGTGCGCGAGATTGCGCCGTTTTGGAGATGGTCAGCTACTTTTTCGCCTTGTTGGAGAGTTACTTTTCTTTGTTTGCCCTAGGTGAGTTTATGACTGATGTGTTTCGCCTTTACGGCGACCATTCTTTCTTATGCTTGTCCATAAGAAAGAAGGCAAAGAACAAGACACCCCAACTTCCGCTTGTTTCCTGTGCTACTCGGCTTGCCGGGCGTCCATCGAAACTCGCCCTGACAAGCCACACAAGACGTGGCTTGTTGCGGAACTCGGACAGCCGATGGCCGAAGGCTCCCGTCAACCCTGCGTTGCTCGGCGCGGCAGATGGGGACCCCGAACACCAAGAGAGCGCCATCCTTTAGCGGGTTTAATAAAAGAATCTGGTTTTTAAACCGTCCGCATTTATGCGACGTGAGTTTGACGAGATAAATCCCATTCCATCACGCTGAGTAGCGGAGACAAAACAAGAGAGAAGGGAGCGACTGTTTGAGCACCGCGGCAGCTTGCGTCGTGTGCAAGCTGCTAGGGCGAGTTTCGTGACCGCTTGTTTTGTCGAGCAACGCAAGGGAGCCGTTAGGCCGTGATGGCTGGGAGCCCTCTTCTTTGGTTACTTTCTGAGGGGCAAGCACCAGAAAGTGACTCGCCGAGAGGCGAATGGAATGTTTTATTAGTGGCTAAAACCCCAGATGCGGTCGCAGATAAGTCAACACAATCGGCAAGCCTATAGCGCTAATCACGCCATTCAACCCCATCGCCATGCTGGCATAAACGCCAGCCTCTTCGTTGACGCTAAACGCGCGCGTAATGCCAAGCCCATGCGCGCCAACGCCAATGGCGGTACCACGTATCCACCATTGATGCACTTTCACGCTATTTAATATATAGGGCGCCAGAATCGCCCCTAGCATGCCGGTGATTACGGTAAACACTGCGGTTAGGGTGGGAGACACATTGAGTCGCTCGGCTATGCCCATGGCAATCGGTGCGGTGACCGATTTGGCATACATGCTGCCGATAATATTGTCGCTTGCGCCCATCCATTTGGCGATGGCCACCGCGCTGACGATAGACACCGTACTGCCAACCGTGAGTGCCACCCAGATATGAAAAATCTTGCCCTGCATGCGCTTAAAGCCATTATAAATTGGCACCGCCAAAGCCACCGTGGCCGTGCCGAGTAAGAAGTGCACAAACTGCGCGCCTTCAAAATACTTTTCATACGGCATGTCGAGCAGGTTGATGAGCACGCAAGTAGCCAGCACTGAAATGGCCACCGGGTTCACCAGCGGATGGCGTTTGGCGCGGACATACAGCAGGTAGCCAATCTGGTAAGTGGCCAATGTAATAATCAGCGCAAATAGCGGGTCGCCAGAAAGATAGACCCAGATTTCGGAAATCGGGATACGCTTATTCATGGCGCTGCCCCTTGTTGATGGTGATATGTTTGTGACGCTTGAGCGAGAAATACCAGAACACTTTGAGTACGATGGCGGTCACCGCAATGGTCAGGATCACGCTGACTACCAGCGCGGTGCCGACTGCCAATGCATGGGTTTGCAGTTCGGGCAAAAACAGCAATACACCTACCGAGGCAGGCACAAACAAGAGTCCCAGGTGCTGGCGAAAGCTGTCGGCCACCATGGCCAGGTCGCTATTGACTTGGCCTTTCAGGCATAAAAATGTCAGCAGCAAGAGCAGGCCGAGTACCGGCCCCGGAATGCCCGGCAAAAAGAACTTGCTCAGCAGTTCGCCCAGACCTTGCCATAAAAAGAGTTGAACCAAACCTGATATCATGCGATCCCCTATAGGTCTGTCCGTCCATCAGACGGGCCCATTCTTACAATTGTTGATTGCCGCGATGTTAATGTCATTTTTCCGATTCAGCTATATTTTTTTGAGCCGCATTTTGTTCATGTTTGCCGTGTGTGGACTGCCACAGGCGCTGGCCGACACTGAAGAGGATGGTCGTTACTGGCTAAGCATCTACACCCAGGGCAAGCTGCCTGCCGACAACTTTTACTGGAGCATGGACACGCATCCGCGCTGGCGTGACGAGGGTCAGCATTTTGACCAGTTGATTTTGCGGCCATCGGTGTTTTACAAGTTCAACGCGAACAGCAGCGTCTGGTTAGGCTATGACACCATTATCAGTCATCCGTCCGGCCAGTCTGCGCAGCGTGAAAACCGCCTGTGGCAGCAGTTTCAACACCAGTTTGACGAGGTGGCCAACGTTACTTTCACCAGCCGCACGCGCTTTGAGCAACGTCGCCGCGAAGACTTTCAGGATGTCGGCCACCGTTTGCGGCAGATGGTCAGGGCGACCACGCCTAGCCAATGGCATCCACAATTGCAGTGGGTTGTTTATGACGAGTTATTTATCAGCCTGAACCAGACCGAATGGGGCGTGCGGCGTGGCATAGACCAGAACCGCTTGTTCCTCGGCGTGAATTGGAAGTTTAGTAATTTTTCCAATGTTGATGTTGGTTACCTGAATCAGTTCGTGAATACGCGTACCACGGACCGTGAAAACCACGTGCTGATGACCACCTTCCGTTTCAATTTCTAGCCGCAGCGCCAGAAAGCCCTTGTGTTAAAATATCGCTTTTGTTTTCAAGTTGATACGCATGACGCAACTGTCGATTTCCGCCACAGAACAATGGTTACGTGACGCGCTTTCAAAACGCATCCTGATTCTGGATGGCGCGATGGGCACCATGATTCAGCAATACAAGCTGACGGAAGCGGATTATCGCGGTGCGCGTTTCAAGGACTTTCAAGGCCCGCCGGGCGAGCGCGAGCTGTTTGTCAAAGGCAATAACGAGCTGCTGACGCTGACACAGCCACATGTGATTCAGGAGATTCACGAGAAATACCTCGCCGCCGGGGCCGACATCATCGAAACCAATACCTTTGGCGCCACCAGCGTCGCGCAAGACGACTACCATATGGCGCACCTGGTGTACGAGATGAACGTCGAGTCGGCCAAACTGGCCAAAGCCGCTTGCGTCAAATACAGCACGCCAGACAAACCACGCTTTGTGGCCGGTGCCTTAGGGCCTACGCCCAAAACTGCTTCCATTTCGCCTGATGTCAATGATCCGGCTGCACGTAATGTCAGTTTTGACCAACTGGTGACGTCATACATGGAGCAAATTCGTGGCCTGGTCGATGGTGGCGCGGATATCCTGATGGTGGAAACCATCTTCGATACGCTTAACTGTAAAGCGGCTTTGTTTGCGATTGAAAGCTTTTTTGACGAGCAGGGTAAAACCTGGCCGATCATGATTTCCGGTACGGTGACCGACGCGTCTGGCCGTATCCTCTCTGGCCAGACCGTAACTGCATTCTGGCACTCTGTGCGTCATGTCAAACCGCTCACCGTGGGCCTGAACTGTGCACTCGGTGCGACGCTGATGCGCCCGTATGCCGAAGAACTGAGCAAAGTGGCCGATACCTTTGTTTGTATCTACCCCAACGCCGGTCTGCCTAACCCGATGTCTGATACCGGCTTTGATGAAACACCAGACGTGACTTCCAGCCTGGTCAAGGAATTTGCCCAGAGCGGTTTTATCAATATTGCCGGTGGCTGCTGCGGCACCACGCCACCCCATATCAACGCCATTTATAACGCGATTAAAGACCTGCCACCACGCGAGGTACCTGAGCTACCGGTCACAACCAAGCTCTCAGGCCTGGAGCCATTTATCATCGATGAAAGCTCACTGTATGTGAACGTCGGTGAGCGTACCAACGTCACCGGCTCCAAAGCGTTCGCGCGCATGATCATCAACGAGCAATACGAAGAAGCACTCAGCGTGGCACGCCAGCAGGTAGAAAACGGCGCGCAAGTGATTGATATCAACATGGACGAAGGCATGCTGGATGCGGTCAAAGCCATGACGCACTTCCTCAACCTGGTCGCCTCAGAGCCTGACATTGCGCGCGTGCCTATCATGATCGACTCCTCCAAGTGGGCGGTGATTGAGGCAGGCCTGAAGTGCGTACAGGGCAAAGCGATTGTGAACTCGATTTCGATGAAAGAAGGCGAAACCGAGTTTTTACGCCAGGCCAAATTGTGCCAGCGCTATGGTGCCGCCGTGGTGGTGATGGCGTTTGATGAAACTGGCCAGGCCGATACCTTTGCGCGTAAAACCGAAATTTGCAAACGGGCTTACGACTTGTTAGTCGGCACCGGCTTCCCGCCGGAAGACATCATTTTTGACCCGAATATTTTTGCCGTGGCCACCGGTATCGAAGAGCATAACAACTATGCGGTGGACTTTATCGAAGCCACGCGCTGGATCAAGCAGAACTTACCTTACGCCCGCATTTCCGGCGGTGTGTCTAACGTGAGTTTCAGCTTCCGCGGCAACGAACCGGCGCGTGAAGCCATCCATACTGTGTTCCTTTACCACGCTATCCAGGCCGGCATGACCATGGGGATCGTCAATGCGGGTATGGTTGGCGTCTATGACGATATTCCGGCCGAGTTGCGTGAGCGCGTCGAAGACGTGGTGCTCAACCGTGTCGTTGACCCTGACAATCCACTGGCCGCGACCGAGCGCATGATTGAAATCGCCGGGACCTTGGTCGCCGGTGGCAAGAAAGCCGAAGCCACATTGGCTTGGCGTGGCACGCCAGAGCAACCTGTGCCTGCGAGCAAGCGCCTGGAATATGCGCTGGTACATGGCATTACCGATTTTATCGTCGCCGACACCGAAGAAGTGCGCCAGGACATTATGAACAACGGCGGTCGCCCGATTCACGTCATCGAAGGCCCGCTGATGGATGGCATGAACGTGGTCGGTGACCTGTTCGGCCAGGGCAAGATGTTTTTGCCGCAGGTGGTGAAATCCGCCCGCGTAATGAAATCTGCCGTCGCGCATTTGATTCCATTTATTGAAGAAGAAAAAGCCGCCGAAGAACGCCGCACTGGCATGGTCGCCAAGCCCAAAGGCAAAGTGGTGATTGCGACGGTGAAGGGTGATGTGCACGACATCGGCAAAAACATCGTTTCCGTCGTGTTGCAGTGCAACAACTTTGAGGTCGTGAACATGGGCGTGATGGTGCCCGCGGCGGAAATCCTCGAAATGGCCAAGCGTGAAAACGCCGACATTATTGGCCTGAGCGGCTTGATTACGCCGTCGCTTGAAGAAATGGCCTATATCGCCAAAGAGATGCAGCGCGACCCGCACTTTGTCGAAAACCAGACGCCGTTGCTGATTGGCGGCGCCACCACTTCCCGTGCGCACACGGCGGTGAAAATTGCACCTAACTATGAAGGTCCAGTGATTTACGTGCCGGATGCCTCGCGCTCCGTCAGCGTTATGCAAAACCTGCTCACGCCAGAAACGCGCGGCGCTTACCTGGCCGAGATTCAAGCCGATTACGAAAAAGCCCGTCATCAGCATGCCAATAAAAAAGGTGTGCCTATGCTAAGCCTAGCCGATGCGCGCGCCAACGCCGCGAAATTGGAGTTTACCGGCGCTGCTGCGCCAGTGAAGCCTAAGTTTATCGGCCGCCGCGTCTTTAAAAATATCGATCTCGCGCTGATTGCGCAATACATAGACTGGGGCCCGTTCTTCCAGACCTGGGATCTGGCAGGTTTCTATCCGGCGATTTTGAAAGATGAAATCGTTGGCGAAGCTGCGACCAAAGTGTTTGCCGAAGCACAGGTCATGCTCAAGCGTATTATTGATGGCCGCTGGCTCAGCGCCAATGGCGTCATTGCTTTGTTGCCCGCCAACCAGGTCAATAGCGACGATATCGAGATTTATACCGATGACACCCGCAGCCAGGTCGCACTCACCTGGTACGGCATGCGCCAGCAAACGCAAAAACCGGTGATTGACGGCGTCGCCAGACCGAACCAGTGTATGGCTGACTTTATTGCGCCTAAAGGCACCGATGATTACATTGGCCTGTTTGCGGTGACTGCTGGCCTGGGCATGGAAAAACGCCTGGCTGACTTTGAAAAAAATCACGATGACTACAATGCCATCATGTTCAAGTCACTGGCCGATCGCCTGGCTGAAGCCTTTGCCGAGTACATGCACGAGCGCGTGCGTAAAGACCTGTGGGGCTATGCGGCAGACGAAGACTTAAGCAATGAAGCGCTGATTAAAGAGCAATACAAAGGCATCCGTCCGGCACCGGGTTATCCGGCATGCCCCGACCACACGGTGAAAGAGGATATGTTCAAGGTGCTGCAAGCTACCGAGATCGACATGCAGCTCACCGATAGCTACGCCATGCTGCCAGCGGCAGCAGTAAGCGGCTTTTATTTTGCGCATCCTGAATCCAGGTATTTCAGTGTGGATAAAATAGGCAATGACCAGCTGGAGGATATGGCGAAACGGCGCAATGTGGATAAGGATTGGCTGGAGCGGTGGTTAGCGCCAAACTTGGGTTAATGTATGTTGGGTCGAATGAAAAGGGCGTGCTGAGAGGTGCGCCTTTTTTGTTTTTTTGATGCGCGGTGAAGGTGATTTTTCGGTTTGTGTGTTTATGTGGCGTTTTGTTTCGCCTTTTCGGCGAGTTACTTTTCTTTGCTTGCCCAAAGAATAAGTAACCAAAAGAAATGCACCCCAGCTTCCGCTTGATTCCTGCGCTACTCGGCTTGCCGGGCGTCCATCGAAACTCGCCCTGACAAGCCACAAAAGACGTGGCTTGTTGCGGAGCTCGAACAGCCGATGGCCGAAGACTCCCGTCAACCCTGCGTTGCTCGGCGCGGCAGATGGGGGCCCCGAACACCCGCGAGCGCCATCGTTTAGCAGGTTTAATAAAAGAATCCGGTTTTTGAATCGTTCAGATTTCGACAATGTTAGTTTGGTGAGATCAATCCCATTCCATCACGCTGAGTAGCGGAGACAAAATAAGAGTAGAGGGAGCGACTGTCCGAATCCCGCGGTGGGCTGCGTAGTGTGCAGCCCGCTAGGTTGAGTTTCGTGACCGGCTTATTTTGTTGAGCAACACAAGGAAGCCGAAGGCCGTGATGGCTGGGTGCCCTCTTCTTTGGTTACTTTCTGAGGGGCAAGCATCAGAAAGTGACTCGCCAATAGGCGAAATTAGATGTGACCTTATTCGGCAATATTTCTATATTCGCAAGCCACTTTCAACGTGGAGAATTACCTTTTTAATAAAGGCGCTATTGCAGCCATCAACCTCTGTGTTGTCCCTCTATGCTGCAACGTAAACCCCTTCGCCGCTTGCGCCATCGTTTGCACTTTGCTTCTATCCGCCGCCAAGGTAACAATCATGCCATGCAGCTCCGTCACATCGCCTAGTTGCACTGCTGCATCCGCGATCACAGCCGCTTGCGTCACTTGCGCAAAATTAAACATATTTGGCCCTAATATCGTCGGTACACCCATGGCCGCTGCTTCAATCAGGTTTTGCCCGCCCAGCGGTTGCAAACTGCCACCCATCACCGCGAAATCACTTGCGGCGTAATAGGTGTACATCTCACCCATGCTATTGCCCAGCACCACCTGGACATCGTCATTCAAGGGTTGCACCAGCTCCGTACGCAATACATAACGCAAGCCGCGTGCCTTAAGCAGCGATTCTACTTCAGCAAAACGTTGCGGGTGGCGTGGCACTAACAAGGTGAGTACATCGGTGCCTTGTACGGCGTCGAGGATTAATGACTCTTCACCCTCACGCGTACTCGCTGCCATGAACACGGTGCGGTCTTTACCTAGCAATTGGCGCAGCGCGGCGCCTTTTTCTGCACTGTCTGCGGGCGGCGTGACATCGAATTTCAAATTACCGCAGATGATGGGGTGTTGTGCCCCCAGTGCTTGCAGGCGCTCGGCATCGGCGGCCGTTTGTGCGGCGACCAATGATAATTGTTGCAGGCCTTTGCGCGTCAGGCTGCCGAGTTTGGCGTAGCCAGCGGCTGATTTGGGCGAGAGTCGGGCACTCAGCAATGCCATGGGGATGCCTAGCCGCGTGGCCTGGTTAATGAGATGGAACCATAGCTCGGTTTCCATTAACAAACCTAAGTCAGGGTTGAAGTGCGCCAGAAAACGTTTGCTGGCGCCCGGCGTATCTACCGGCAGGTAGGCTTGCAGCACACGGCCATTGGCAATTTCCTGCTTAAAGAGCTGACTGCTGGTGTCACGACCGGTGGGCGTGCCGTGGGTGATCAAGAGCTGGTGTTGCGGATAGTGTGCCAGCAGGGCTTGAATCAGTGGTTGTGTGGCGCGTGTTTCACCCACCGAAACACAATGCAGCCAAATGACAGGTGCATTAACGGATTGCGTGTAAAAGCCGTAGCGTTCACCCACATGCTGGCGGTATTCGGGTTGCTTGAGGCCCCGCCAGAATAGCTTGAGCGGCAGCAGGGCGGCTACCGCGAACATGAGCAGGGTATAGACGAATCTTGGCATGGCGATATTCTCGCATATTTGTGCTGACATCTCGTCGGCACGCACCAATGAAATGCATGCAAAACACGAGAGTGATGACTCACCTATGCCTGAGGCCTTGTAGTAAAAGTGATTGCCGGAATGCAAGTTATACGCACCAAAAAAAGGCGTAAAAAATGGGTTGACGTCAACAAAATATAGGCATAAATTACTGCCACCAACACAAGATGTTGTGTTTGATTGGGGCCTAATCGCAAGCCATAGCGTGCGGCAAAAATGGCGTGTAAACGCTTGTTTTAAGCCAATCTTTCGTGCCAGCGCGTTGTCAGCCGCAGGGTTTTTCCGGTTCACAACGCGTTATCAATTAATAAGAATCACCAAAGGTGGGAGAACTCGATGCTGAAAGCCGTTGAACAAAAGAAAGTCCAGTCAGAAGAGGTCGCCGTCGATATTCCGGTGCAGCCTGTCTCGCTTGATATTTGGGACAAGAAATACCGTCTCAAAACTAAATCTGGTGAGCATGTTGATCAAGACATGGACGATTCTTACAGCCGCGTGGCACGCGCATTGGCTGATGTTGAAACCACCGAAGACAAAAAAGCCGAATGGCACGAAAAGTTTTTGTGGGCATTGCGCCGTGGCGCGATTCCGGCAGGCCGCATTACCTCCAACGCCGGTGCGCAAGAGCACAAGCCAGCCACTTCTACCATTAACTGTACTGTTTCCGGCGTGGTCGAAGACAGCATGGACAATATTCTGGGCAAAGTGCACGAAGCTGGCCTGACCCTCAAAGCCGGTTGCGGTATCGGTTACGAGTTTTCTACCTTGCGTCCAAAAGGCGCATTTGTCGCCGGTGCCGGGGCTTATACTTCCGGCCCGCTGTCGTTTATGGATATCTACGACAAAATGTGTTTCACCGTCTCATCTGCCGGTGGCCGTCGCGGCGCACAAATGGCGACCTTTGATATTTCGCATCCGGACGTGACTGACTTTATCAAAGCCAAACGTGAAAATGGCCGTTTGCGCCAGTTCAACCTGAGCTGCCTGATCACCAAAGAATTTATGGAAGCCGTCAAAGCCGATGACGAATGGCGTTTGGCGTTCCCGGTGACCGAGAAAGAAGCCATTATTGATGGCCTCAATGTGAATGACGAGTCACAAGTGGTGTGGCGTGACTGGCCAATCAAAAATAAATACCTGACCAAAACAGAAGGCCCGGAAGCCGGTAAAGTCGCTTGCCGCATTTACAAAACCATCAAAGCGCGCCGTCTGTGGGATGTGATCATGTCTTCCACCTACGACTTTGCCGAGCCAGGTTTTATCCTCATCGATCGCGTCAACGAGATGAACAACAACTGGTTCTGCGAAAACATCCGCGCCACTAACCCTTGTGGCGAGCAACCATTGCCACCTTACGGCGCCTGCTTGCTGGGTTCCGTCAACCTGACCAAATTCGTGCGCCAGCCATTCACTGACGATGCGCATTTTGACTGGGACGAATACCGCGAAGTGGTGGGCGTATTTACCCGCATGCTGGATAACGTGGTGGAAATCAACGGTTTGCCATTGGAGCAACAGCGTCAGGAAATCGCCCGCAAACGCCGTCACGGCATGGGCTACCTGGGCCTGGGTTCAACCCTGACCATGCTGAAAATGAAATACGGTGAAGAAGACTCAGTGAAATTCACTGAAGAAGTCACCCGCATCATGGCCGAAGTAGGTTGGGAAGTCGGCGTGCAACTGGCTGAAGAAAAAGGCCCGGCACCGATCATGGATGAGAAATTTGAAGTCACCGCCGACATGCTGCGCGTACGCCCGGAAATGGCCGCCGATGGCATCAAGGTTGGCCAGAAACTGGCTGGTAAAGTGTTGCTGGGTAAATATAGCCGCTATATGCAGCAATTCCCAGAAGGTCTGCGTAACCAGATCGCGAGCAAAGGTGTACGCTTCACGCACCATAGTTCTATCGCGCCCACCGGCACGATTTCACTGAGCTTGGCCAACAACGCCAGCAACGGTATCGAGCCTAGCTTTGCCCACCACTATGCCCGTAACGTCATCCGTGAAGGCAAAAAATCCAAAGAGAAAGTTGACGTATTCAGCTACGAGCTGCTGGCTTACCGTGAACTGGTGAATGCTAACGCCATGCCGTTCAGCGATAAACCGGAAGAGCAATTGCCGGATTACTTCCTCGATTCATCCACCATTATGGCCAAAGCGCACGTCGATATTCAGGCGGCTGCACAGAAATGGATTGATAGCTCCATCTCCAAAACCATTAACGTGCCGACTGATTACGACTTTGAGGATTTTAAAAACATCTACCTCTACGCGTATGACAAAGGCCTCAAAGGTTGCACCACTTTCCGTTTCAACCCTGAAGCGTTCCAGGGTGTACTGGTGACCGAGAAAGACCTCGAAAGCACCACTTACAAATTCACGCTGGAAGATGGCACCGAAATCGAAGCCAAAGGTAATGAAGAGATTGAGTACGATGGTGAGATTCACACGGCGGCGAATTTATTCGACGCTTTCAAAGAAGGCTATTACGGCAAGTTTTAAGCGGCTTTGTTTGTGAATGCGTTGTTACGTTTGAATTTTTAATCCTCATGTACTACTTGTACATTCCGGTAAAAAATCCAAACGCGCCTAGCCTTCACTGCACACGCGACGCTTAAAACGAATTATTGATAAAGAATATACTCCAATAGGGAGAACAACATGGCAATCAGAATCGACAAAAAAATCACCGCCTACAAACTGGTGACCGATGAAGACAAAAAAGCAGCCGAGGCCGCTTCAGCGCCTGTCGCAAACATCATTCAAATGGGTGAACCCTTGAGCCGCCCGGATATGCTCGTGGGTAACACCTACAAAATCAAAACGCCGGTGACCGAGCACGCGCTCTACATCACCATCAACGACGTCATCATGTACGAAGGCACGCCACAAGAACACCGCCGCCCGTTCGAGATTTTCATCAACTCCAAAAACATGGAGCACTTCCAGTGGATAGTCGCGCTGACCCGCGTCATGTCCGCCGTGTTCCGCAAAGGTGGCGATGTCACCTTCTTGGTAGAAGAGCTGAAAAGCGTGTTTGAACCTTCAGGCGGCTACTTCAAAAAAGGCGGCAAGTTTGTGCCTAGCCTGGTGGCTGAGATTGGTGAAGTCGTAGAAAAACACCTGCAAGAAATCGGCATGCTGAAAAAACCGGGTTTGGATGAACACCAGCAAAAACTGGTTGAAGAGAAAAAAGCGGAATACCTGGAAAAACACGCCAAGTCAGGTGAAGAGTCAAACGACGAAGGCTTCCCCAAAGGGGCTCAACTTTGTAAAAAGTGTAATACCAAAGCAAGTATCCTAATGGATGGATGCATGACCTGCTTGAATTGTGGTGATAGTAAGTGCGGTTAATTAGTGTTAAATTTAAAGGGAGCTTCGGCTCCTTTTTTATTCAACTATTTATGTAATGGTCATTTAAATGAAAAGAGTTGCACTACTCATTGGTAATGCAAATTATCAGTCTGCTAAGTTCCCTAATATTGAAAACTGTAAGGCTGATGCAGTATTGCTGGATATCTTGCTAAGAAAAAGAGGTTTTGAAACGCAACTTTACTTAGATCAAAACGCTGAGCAAATGACTGAAATAATTAGCTCATTTTTTAAAAGCCTCGATCAAAATATAGAGGCGCTAGTTTTTTACTATGAATCGCCACTAACTTTGTAGACACTGTTCAGCCGATTGATTGAACTGCTTTTCAAAGTCTATCGGAGATAGCAA
>NZ_JBKOUE010000014.1:0-15614 GCF_046765995.1 Methylophilus sp. 'Pure River'
AGAAGGCTTGCGCTTCGCTATCCGTGAAGGTGGTCGTACCGTTGGTGCTGGCGTCGTTGCCAAAATCATCGAGTAATAGTTGATGTATGTGAAAGCTGCGCTACAACCCGTGCAGCTTTCGCTTTAAAGAGTACAGGCCAATAGCTCAATTGGTAGAGTATCGGTCTCCAAAACCGAGGGTTGGGGGTTCGAGACCCTCTTGGCCTGCCAAACACCCAGAATAATCTGAGGTGTTAATCATAAAGTTAAGTATATGATCGATAAAATCAAACTGGCTTTATCCCTGTTGTTACTAGCTTTAGGGATCGCCGGTTTTTATCTTTTTGAAGATAAAGCAATGGTTATTAGGATACTTGCCGTATTGGCAGGTATTGTCGCGTCTGTAGCAGTGGCGTGGACTGCGCCACAAGGCAAGCAGGCGCTAGGCTTTTTTAATGAGTCTGTTGCTGAAGCCAAGCGTGTTGTCTGGCCAACGCGTCAGGAAACGTTGCAAACCACATTGGCGGTTGTTGTGCTGGTTGTGATCATGGCAGCATTCCTGGCATTGGTCGATATCAGCTTCGCCTACATGGTGCAATGGATTATGGGTAAAGGAGCTTAATGTCTATGCGTTGGTATGCAGTTCAAGCTTTCTCCGGCATGGAAAAATCCGTGAAAGCCGGCTTGGAAGAGCGCATCATCAGATCTAACTTGCAAGATCAGTTCGGTGACATTCTGGTGCCCGTTGAGGAAGTGGTTGAGTTGAAGAATGGTCAAAAGACTATTTCTGAGCGTCGCCTGTATCCTGGCTATGTGCTGGTACAGATGGAAATGACTGACGAGAGCTGGCACTTGGTAAGAAGCACGCCAAGAGTGACTTCGTTTATCGGTGGCACAGCGCAACGTCCAACCCCGATCAAAGACAAAGAAGTAGAAATCATTCTGCGTCGCATGGATGACAGCAAGTCAAATCCAACGCAGAAGATGACGTTTGAAAAGGGCGAGAGCGTACGCGTGATCGATGGCCCATTCAAAGATTTCTCTGGTAGCGTTGAAGAAGTGAACTACGACAAAAACAAACTGCGTGTTTCCGTGGTGATTTTTGGTCGCGCGACACCAGTTGAACTGGATTTTGCACAGGTAGAAAAAGAAGTCTAGTTGTGCATTGTTCGGCCACCGTGACCGGTGGTCGATATTTTTAACGGGGAGCCTGCCTCAGGCGTTATTACCCATTTTAGGAGTCAAACATGGCAAAGAAAGTCATTGGCTACATTAAGCTGCAGATCCCTGCAGGTAAAGCCAACCCAAGCCCACCAGTCGGTCCAGCACTGGGTCAACGTGGTCTGAACATCATGGAATTCTGTAAAGCGTTTAACGCTGCAACCCAAGGCGTAGAGCCAGGCTTGCCAATTCCAGTGGTGATTACTGCATTTGCAGACAAGAGCTTCACGTTTGTGATGAAAACCCCTCCAGCGACCGTGCTGATCAAAAAAGCGGCCAAGCTGGAAAAAGGGTCTGCACGTCCTCATACAGACAAAGTTGGCAAGATCACACGTGCGCAAGCTGAAGAGATCGCCAAAACAAAACAGCCTGACCTGACGGCTGCTGACCTGGATGCCGCTGTACGTACCATCGCTGGTAGCGCACGCAGCATGGGTATCGAAGTGGAGGGTGTATAACATGGCTAAAAGAATTGATGCATTGCGTGCGAAAATCGACCGCAACAAATTATATCCAGTGGCTGAAGCCCTGAACCTGGTTAAAGAAGGCGCGACTGCCAAATTTAACGAATCTGTTGATGCTGTGATTAACCTGGGTATCGACCCACGTAAATCTGACCAGCTGGTGCGTGGCGCGATCGTATTGCCTAACGGTACTGGTAAAACAACGCGCGTGGCTGTGTTTGCACAAGGCGCGCAAGCTGAAGCGGCTAAAGCAGCTGGTGCTGATATCGTTGGTTTCGAAGACCTGGCTGAGCAAGTTAAAGGCGGCATGCTGGACTTTGACGTTGCGATTGCAACGCCTGATGCGATGCGTATCGTTGGTGCATTGGGTCAAGTATTGGGTCCACGTGGTTTGATGCCAAACCCAAAAGTGGGCACCGTGACCCCAGATGCAGCGACTGCTGTTAAAAACGCTAAAGCCGGTCAAGTACAATACCGTACTGACAAAGGTGGTATCGTGCATTGCACGATCGGCCGTGCTTCTTTCACAACTGAGCAATTGCAAGGTAACTTGTCTGCATTGGTTGATGCATTGAACAAAGCCAAGCCAACCAGCTCTAAAGGTGTCTACCTGAAGAAATTGTCCGTTTCCAGCACCATGGGTCCTGGCGTACGTGTCGATCAAGCATCAGTAGTAGCGTAATTTAAAGTCCCGGACGTCGCCGTCCGGGCAAAGAACTTTGGGCTTGAGTGCCTGCGATGAGCAAGCACTCAAGAGCATCAAAGACCGTTGGTGGTTAACTTAATAAATCGTTGAATGTAAATGGGTGAGCAATCCTCTGTTTGCAGCAATGTGAAACCAACGCAGATGGCGATCCCCAACACAGGATATTTCCATGCCCTGCACAAGGACGCCGTGAGTGGCCAGGTTATTTGACCTGGCTTTCATTAACGGAAGGAGAACAGACCTTGAGTCTTAATCTTACAGAGAAAAAAGAAGTCGTTGCCGAGGTGGCCGCTCAAGTGGCTAATGCACAAGCAATCGTACTTGCTGAGTATCGTGGTATTGGCGTAGCCAATATGACGAAACTGCGTGCTGATGCACGTAATGCAGGTGTGTATCTGCGTGTGTTGAAAAACACTCTGGTTCGTCGTGCAGTAGAAGGTACGCCTTTTGCAGCATTGGCTGACGACATGGTTGGGCCATTGGTATACGGCATTTCTGCCGATCCAGTTGCAGCTGCCAAAGTATTGAACAACTTCGCGAAAGAAAACGAACTGTTCGTACTGAAAGCAGGCGCAATGCCTAATGAGCGTCTTGATGTTGCTGGCGTACAAGCGTTGGCATCTACATTGAGCCGTGATGAGTTGCTGTCCAAACTGGCTGGCATGCTCAACGAAATCCCAACCAAGTTTGCTCGTGCCGTTGCAGCAGTACGCGACGAACAAGAAAAGCAAGCGGCTTAATTTTTAATCAAACTATTTTAGGAAATTTATATCATGGCAATTTCTAATGCTGACATCTTAGATGCAATCGGTGGCATGACCGTATTGGAACTGACTGCATTCATCAAAGAAATCGAAGAGAAGTTCGGTGTTTCTGCTGCTGCTGTTGCAGTCGCTGCTGGCGGCGCTGCTGCTGGTGCTGCTCCAGCTGCTGCTGAGCAAACTGAGTTCAACGTTGTGTTGAACGGCGCTGGCGACAACAAAGTAAGCGTGATTAAAGCTGTTCGTGAACTGACTGGCCTGGGCTTGAAAGAAGCTAAAGACCTGGTTGACGGCGCACCAAAAGCAGTTAAAGAAGGCGTAAGCAAAGCTGACGCTGAAGCAGCTGTGAAGAAATTGATCGAAGCGGGCGCTACTGCTGAGATGAAATAATTCACAATTGTGAATCTGGCTGGGCTGACGGGAAACCGTCGGCCTTCGCCATTTCTGGCGCATGCAGATTTTTAACGCGCTGACTGGCCAGAAAAAATGTTGTAAATCCGGTGTTATGGCCACATATAGTGAAAACTAAGTGGTTGATTTTTAATCGAAGTTAGATGTCAAAACATTGCAGTGGATGAAAAGTGTTTTGTCTTCTACCCTCAAAAATTTCAGGAGACGCTATGAGCTATTCCTTTACCGAAAAGAAACGCATCCGCAAAAGCTTTGCTAAGCGCGACAGTGTTCAAGAGGTACCTTACCTGCTAGCCATGCAGTTGGAATCCTACAAATCATTCCTGCAGGAAAACGTTCCACTCGACCAACGTAAAAACGAAGGTCTGGAATCGACTTTCCGTTCCATTTTCCCGATTGTTAGCCATTCTGAGAATGCACGTCTGGATTATGTGAGCTATCAATTGGGCGCAGAGCCATTTGATGTCAAAGAGTGTCAACAACGTGGTCTGACTTATGCCGTGCCTTTGCGCGTCAAAGTACGTTTGACCATTATGGACCGCGAAGCGTCCAAACCTACCGTGAAAGAAGTGAAAGAACAAGAAGTCTATATGGGCGAATTGCCGCTTATGACTGAAAACGGCTCTTTCGTGATTAACGGTACCGAGCGTGTGATTGTGTCGCAATTGCACCGCAGCCCAGGCGTGTTCTTTGAGCATGACCGTGGTAAAACCCACAGCTCCGGCAAGTTGCTGTTCTCAGCACGTATCATTCCTTACCGTGGCTCCTGGCTGGATTTCGAATTCGATCCAAAAGATTACCTGTACTTCCGTGTTGACCGTCGTCGTAAGATGCCAGTCACGATCTTGCTGAAGGCATTGGGTTATAACCCGGAACAAATTCTGGAAACTTTCCACGATACAGACACTTTCCATATTGGCCCTAAAGGCGTGGAATTTACACTGGTCGCTGACCGTCTGCGTGGCGAAGTGGCCAAGTTTGATATCACTGACAAAGACGGTAATGTGCTGGTCGCCAAAGACAAGCGTATTACTGTGAAACACATCCGCGATATCGAAAAAGCGGGCGTGACCACCATGGCTGTGCCGACCGACTTCATGATGGGTCGTGCAGTTGCGAAAAATATCATTGATACCGATACCGGTGAATTGATTGCCAATGCCAACGATGAAATTACACCTTCATTGCTGGAAAAACTGGTTGCTGCCAAGATTGCTGAAATCGACACGATTTACACCAACGATCTGGATCACGGTAACTTCATTTCGCAAACATTGCGCAGTGATGAAATTCCTGACCAGTACAGTGCACGTGTGGCGATTTACCGCATGATGCGCCCAGGCGAGCCACCAACCGAAGAAGCGGTAGAGGCTTTGTTTAAGGGCTTGTTCTTCACAGAAGATCGTTACGACCTGTCTGTGGTTGGCCGCATGAAGTTCAACCGCCGTGCTTATCCAAGCAAGCTGGAAGACCGTACCGCTGCCTGGATGCGCCGTTTCTATGAAAACGTCGGCCCACAAGGCGATACCGGCAGCAATGTGCTGTCTAACGAAGACATCCTGGCCGTGATTGGCGTGTTGATCGAGTTGCGCAATGGCCGTGGCGAAATCGACGATATCGATCACCTGGGTAACCGTCGTATCCGTTCTGTCGGTGAATTGGCAGAGAACCAGTTCCGTGCCGGTTTGGTGCGTGTTGAGCGTGCTGTGAAAGAACGTTTGTCTCAGGCTGAATCTGAGAACCTGATGCCGCATGACCTGATCAATGCGAAACCAGTGTCCAGCGCGATCCGTGAATTCTTCGGTTCCAGCCAGTTGTCACAGTTTATGGACCAAACTAACCCATTGTCAGAGATTACGCACAAGCGTCGTATCTCCGCTCTGGGCCCAGGCGGTCTGACCCGTGAACGTGCCGGTTTTGAGGTGCGTGACGTACATACCACCCACTACGGTCGTGTCTGTCCAATTGAAACACCGGAAGGTCCAAACATTGGTTTGATCAACTCATTGGCGCTGTATGCACGTACCAATGAATACGGTTTCCTGGAAACGCCTTACCGTTTGGTTGAAGAGAACAAGGTATCCGGCAAGATTGATTACCTGTCTGCGATTGAAGAGAGCCAGTATGTGATTGCACAGGCTAACACCGAAGTGTCTAAAGAAGGTGGCTTCAAAGAAGACCTGGTGTCAGCGCGTTTCCACAACGAATTTACCATGACGCAACCTGGTCGCGTACAGTACATGGACGTGGCCCCAGGCCAGATCGTGTCTGTGGCGGCTTCGCTGATTCCGTTCCTGGAACACGATGACGCGAACCGTGCATTGATGGGCGCCAACATGCAACGTCAAGCGGTGCCTTGTCTGCGTGCTGAAAAAGCCGTGGTCGGTACAGGTATTGAGCGCACGGTAGCGGTTGACTCCGGTACTGTGGTTACTGCCCGCCGTGGTGGTGTGGTTGACTATGTGGACTCAGGCCGTATCGTGGTTCGCGTGCATGATGCGGAAGCATTGGCAGGCGAAGTCGGTGTGGACATCTACAACCTGACCAAATACACACGTTCTAACCAGAACACCAACATCAACCAGCGTCCGCTGGTTAAAGTCGGTGACATCATCTCCCGCGGCGACGTGGTGGCGGATGGCGCGTCAACTGACATGGGTGAATTGGCGCTGGGCCAGAACATGCTGGTGGGCTTTATGCCATGGAACGGTTATAACTACGAAGACTCGATCTTGATCTCCGAGCGCGTGGTGGCAGATGACCGTTACACGTCTATCCATATTGAAGAGTTGTCAGTGGTTGCCCGTGACACCAAACTGGGGCCTGAAGAGATTACCCGTGATATTTCCAACCTGTCCGAGCGTATGCTGGGCCGTCTGGATGATTCCGGTATTATCTACATCGGTGCTGAAGTAGAAGCTGGCGACGTACTGGTGGGTAAAGTGACACCAAAAGGTGAAACCACTTTAACGCCAGAAGAAAAATTGCTGCGTGCAATTTTCGGTGAAAAAGCGTCTGACGTAAAAGACACTTCACTGCGCGTGCCATCAGGCATGACCGGTACAGTCATCGACGTGCAAGTCTTCACCCGTGAAGGCATTGACCGCGATGCACGTGCACAACAGATTATTGACGACCAGTTGTCTCACTACAAAAAAGATCTGGGCGACCAGATGCGTATTGTAGAAGACGATACCTTTGGCCGTATCAGCCGTTTGCTGGCTGGTAAAGTGGCGACCGGTGGTCCGAACAAGCTGAAAAAAGGTGACACGCTGAACCAGGAATACCTGGAAAGCGTTGGCCGTTATGACTGGTTTGATATTCGTTTGAGCGATGAAGAAGCCGCACGCCAACTGGAGCAACTGAAGGACAGCTTGAGCCAGGCACGTGTTGAGTTTGACAACAAGTTCGAAGAGAAGAAACGCAAACTGACGCAAGGTGACGAATTGCCACCAGGCGTACAGAAGATGGTGAAAGTATATCTGGCGGTGAAACGCCGTATTCAACCTGGTGACAAGATGGCGGGTCGTCACGGTAACAAGGGTGTGATCTCCAAGATTTGCCCGGTTGAAGATATGCCGCACATGGCTGACGGTACACCGTTAGACATCGTGTTGAACCCACTGGGCGTGCCTTCACGTATGAACATCGGTCAGATTCTGGAAACGCACTTGGGTTGGGCAGCTAAAGGCTTGGGCAAACGCCTGGGCGACATGTTGCAAGCCGAAGCCAAAGTGGCCGAGATCCGTGGCTTCCTGGACAAGATCTACAACAGCAGCACTGGCAAGAAAGAAGACATT
Organism: Methylophilus sp. 'Pure River'; assembly: GCF_046765995.1. NCBI lineage: Bacteria > Pseudomonadati > Pseudomonadota > Betaproteobacteria > Nitrosomonadales > Methylophilaceae > Methylophilus > Methylophilus sp. 'Pure River'. Next base: position 7,343 of record NZ_JBKOUE010000014.1, read on the forward strand.
GCCGGCCTGACTGACGTCGAAGTGATTGACCTGGCAACCAACCTGAAACACGGTGTGCCATTTGCAACGCCAGTGTTTGACGGTGCTGCCGAGTCTGACATTCGCGCTATGCTGGATCTGGCGTTCCCGGATGAAGACGAGCACACCAAGAAATTGCAGTTCCACGCAGGTAAAACACAGGTCAAACTGTTTGATGGCCGTACCGGTGATGCCTTTGAGCGTCCGGTTACCGTTGGTTACATGCACGTACTGAAACTGCACCACTTGGTCGACGACAAGATGCACGCACGTTCTACCGGTCCTTACAGCCTGGTGACACAACAGCCGTTGGGTGGTAAAGCCCAGTTCGGTGGTCAGCGCTTCGGTGAGATGGAAGTTTGGGCACTGGAAGCCTATGGTGCGTCATACACCTTGCAAGAGATGTTGACAGTGAAATCAGATGACGTGAATGGCCGTACCAAAGTGTACGAAAACATCGTCAAAGGTGAGCACAAAATTGATGCGGGTATGCCTGAATCATTCAACGTGTTAGTGAAAGAAATCCGTTCACTGGCCATTGATATTGATTTGGACCGTAACTAAGCCCGCCATTAAGGAGAGTCTCTATGAAAGCGTTATTAGATTTATTTAAGCAGGTTACGCAAGAAGAAGAGTTTGACGCGATTAAGATCGCGTTGGCTTCACCTGAAAAAATCCGTTCATGGTCCTATGGCGAAGTGAAAAAGCCAGAAACCATCAACTACCGTACCTTCAAGCCTGAGCGGGACGGTTTGTTCTGCTCCAAAATCTTTGGCCCGATCAAGGATTACGAGTGCTTGTGCGGCAAATACAAGCGTTTGAAACACCGCGGTGTCATTTGTGAGAAGTGTGGCGTTGAAGTCACCTTGAGCAAAGTGCGTCGTGAGCGCATGGGCCACATCGAGCTGGCTTCACCAGTGGCACACATCTGGTTCCTGAAATCCTTGCCTAGCCGCTTGGGTATGGTGCTGGATATTGCCCTGCGTGACATTGAGCGCGTGTTGTACTTTGAAGCATTTATCGTTATCGATCCAGGCATGACGCCACTGACCCGTGGTCAGTTGCTGACTGAAGATGACTACCTGGCCAAGGTAGAAGAGTACGGTGATGAGTTCAATGCTGTCATGGGTGCCGAAGCCGTGCGCGAACTGTTGCGTACGATGGACATCGAGCGCGAAATCGAAAGATTGCGTAGCGAATTGTCTGCAACCAGCTCAGAAGCCAAGATCAAGAAGATCGCCAAGCGTCTGAAAGTACTGGAAGCATTCCAGAAGTCTGGCATCAAGCCTGAGTGGATGATCCTGGAAATCCTGCCAGTATTGCCACCAGAGTTGCGTCCATTGGTACCACTGGATGGTGGCCGTTTTGCGACGTCTGACCTGAACGATCTGTATCGCCGCGTGATCAACCGTAACAACCGTTTGAAGCGTTTGTTAGAGTTGAAAGCCCCGGAAATCATCGTGCGTAACGAAAAACGTATGTTGCAAGAAGCGGTAGACTCACTGCTGGACAACGGTCGTCGCGGTAAAGTGATGACTGGCGCCAACAAGCGTCCGCTGAAGTCACTGGCTGACATGATTAAAGGTAAGGGCGGTCGTTTCCGTCAGAACTTGCTGGGTAAGCGCGTGGACTACTCCGGTCGTTCCGTGATTGTAGTGGGCCCAACATTGAAACTGCATCAGTGCGGTCTGCCGAAGAAAATGGCGCTGGAACTGTTCAAGCCATTCATTTTCCACAAGCTGGAAGTGTTAGGCCTGGCGACAACCATCAAAGCCGCCAAGAAGAAAGTGGAAGAAGAAGGACCAGAAGTCTGGGATATCCTGGAAGACGTGATCCGCGAGCATCCGGTGTTGTTGAACCGTGCGCCTACGCTGCACCGTTTGGGTATCCAGGCATTTGAGCCAGTATTGATCGAAGGTAAAGCGATCCAGTTGCACCCATTGGTGTGTTCAGCCTTTAACGCCGACTTTGACGGTGACCAAATGGCGGTACACGTTCCATTGAGCCTGGAAGCACAAATGGAAGCACGCACTCTGATGCTGGCTTCTAACAACGTGCTGTCCCCAGCCAACGGCGAACCAATCATTGTGCCGTCACAGGATATCGTGTTGGGTCTGTACTACATGACCCGCGAGAAAGTGGCTGCACGCGGTGAAGGCATGATCTTCAGTGACATTAAAGAAGTACAACGTGTATACGATCAGGGCTTGATCGACTTGCACGCCAAAGTCACTGTACGTATCCGTGAGTTTGAGCTGGATGTTGCTGGTCAAAAAGTGGAAAAAATCAACCGTTATAACACCACGGTTGGCCGTGCCTTGCTGTCTGAAATCCTGCCACCAGGCTTGCCATACAGCTACATCGACAAAGCGCTGAAGAAGAAAGAAATTTCACGCCTGATCAATGCCAGCTTCCGTAAAGTGGGCATCCGTGAAACAGTGATTTTCGCTGACAAACTGATGTACACCGGTTACTCCTACGCGACCAAAGCCGGTATCTCTATCAGCATTAACGATATGTTGGTGCCGCCAGAGAAAGAGCAATTGATCGCTGCGGCAGATGCCGAAGTGAAAGAGATTGAAGACCAATACGTCTCAGGTCTGGTGACTCAGGGTGAGCGTTACAACAAGGTAGTCGATATCTGGGGTCGTGCCGGTGACAAAGTGGCTGATGCCATGATGAAGCAATTGCGCGAAGAAGATGTTAAAGACGCTGACGGTAAGGTTGTCACTAAAGACGGTAAAGCTGTACGTCAGGAATCGTTTAACGCGATTTACATGATGGCCGACTCCGGCGCCCGTGGTTCTGCGGCGCAGGTACGTCAGCTGGCTGGTATGCGTGGCCTGATGGCGAAACCGGATGGTTCCATTATTGAAACGCCAATTAAGGCGAACTTCCGTGATGGCCTGAACGTGTTGCAGTACTTTATTTCTACGCACGGTGCGCGTAAGGGTCTGGCCGATACGGCGCTGAAAACAGCGAACTCCGGTTACCTGACACGTCGTCTGGTCGATGTGACGCAAGACTTGGTCGTGACTGAGCATGATTGCGGTACGGTTGAAGGCTTGGTCACCAAGGCATTGGTCAAGGGCGGTGAAGTGGTAGAGCCGTTGCATGACCGTATCCTGGGCCGTACTTCTGCGCTGGATGTGATCCATCCTGAAACGCAAGAAGTGGTTTTCCCGGCAGGTACATTGCTTGGTGAAGACGAAGTCGAGAAAATCGATGCCCTGGGCATTGATGAAGTGAAAGTGCGTACTGCGCTGACTTGTGATACCCGTTACGGTATTTGTGCCAAGTGTTACGGTCGTGACCTGGGTCGCGGCAAACTCATCAGCATGGGTGAAGCCGTGGGCGTGATTGCGGCGCAATCCATTGGTGAACCGGGTACACAGTTGACCATGCGTACGTTCCACATCGGTGGTGCGGTATCGCGTGCGGCGTCTGTTTCTCAGGTTGAGAGCAAGTCTAACGGTATTGCCAGCTTCACTTCTACCATGCGTTACGTGACCAACTCACGTGGCGAGCAAATTGTGATCTCCCGTAATGGTGAAGTCATTATTGCTGATGATAATGGTCGTGAGCGTGAGCGTCATAAAGTGCCTTATGGTGCGACATTGACAGTCACCGACGGTAAAACAGTGAAAGCCGGTCAAGCCCTGGCTACCTGGGATCCACATACCCGTCCAATCATTACCGAGTACGCGGGCCGTGTGAAATTCGAGAACGTCGAAGAAGGCGTGACCGTGGCCAAGCAGGTGGATGAAGTGACTGGCCTGTCTTCACTGGTGGTGATTGATCCTAAGCAACGTGCGGGTTCAACCAAAGGCTTGCGCCCACAAGTGAAGCTGCTGGACGCGAATGGCGTGGAAGTGAAGATTGCTGGTACCGAAACACCGGTCAACGTGACTTTCCAGCTGGGTTGTATCATTACCGTGAAAGATGGTCAGGAAGTTGGCGTGGGTGAAGTGCTGGCACGTATCCCGCAAGAATCTTCCAAAACCCGTGATATTACCGGGGGTCTGCCACGCGTGGCCGAGTTGTTCGAAGCCCGTTCACCAAAAGACGCCGGTATGCTGGCTGAAGTGACTGGTACGGTTTCGTTCGGTAAGGACACCAAAGGTAAACAACGTCTGGTCATCACTGACTTGGACGGTATTACCAGCGAGTTCCTGATTGCCAAGGATAAGCACGTGACTGCGCATGACGGTCAAGTGGTGACCAAAGGTGAAACCATTGTCGACGGTCCGGCAGATCCGCAAGATATCTTGCGCCTGCAAGGTCGTGAAGCACTGGCCCGTTACATCATCGACGAAGTGCAAGACGTGTATCGTTTGCAAGGCGTGAAGATTAACGATAAGCACATTGAAGTGATTGTGCGCCAGATGTTGCGTCGCGTAAAAGTGCAAGATGCAGGCGACACTGGCTTCATCCCGGGTGAGCAAGTAGAGCGTGCTGATTTGTTGACAGAAAACGAACGCGTGATTGCCGAAGACAAACGTCCGGCAACTTTCGAGTACGTGTTGCTGGGTATTACCAAAGCATCGCTGTCTACCGATTCGTTCATCTCTGCGGCATCGTTCCAGGAAACGACGCGCGTGTTGACCGAGGCGGCTATTTTGGGCAAACGCGACGATTTGCGTGGCCTGAAAGAAAACGTCATTGTGGGTCGCCTGATTCCAGCCGGTACCGGTCTGGCTTATCACGAGTCCCGCAAGCGTGCAGCCGTGGCTTCACTGACACCAAATGCAGCAGAGCCATCTGAAGCATTGTTGGCAGCAGAAGCGATGTTTGCAACAGAAGAAGTTGTTGAGGAAACCGCAGCAGACGATCAACCGAGCGAATAATTCGATCACTGTTGTCTCTGTGTGCAAGGGGTGTCAAGTATGAATAATGCTTGACACCCCTTGACTCATTTATTAAAATGCCGGGTTTCTCAGAATAGCCTTATTGTCTCAATAGGGCGTTATTGTTGATATGCCGCCAAACTTGAGTCTTCCTGCTCAAATGGTGGTTTTTTAAAGGTGAAGAGGTTAAGGCAATGCCAACCATTAATCAGTTAATACGTAAGCCACGCGTTAAAGTGGTTACCAAGAGCAAGGTTCCAGCCCTGGAAGCTTGTCCTCAAAAGCGTGGTGTATGTACTCGCGTATATACCACAACGCCAAAAAAACCAAACTCCGCGTTGCGTAAGGTGGCTAAAGTGCGCCTGACCAACGGTTACGAAGTGATTAGCTACATCGGCGGTGAAGGCCACAACCTGCAGGAGCACTCTGTTGTGCTGTTGCGCGGCGGTCGTGTAAAAGACTTGCCAGGTGTGCGTTACCACATGGTGCGCGGTAGCTTGGATACGGCTGGTGTGAAAGACCGTAAGCAGTCCCGTTCCAAATACGGTGCTAAACGTCCTAAAGAAGCTAAAGCTTAATTTATTAGGTGCAAGCGGACAGTTTGTCCATTTTTATAGCGGCTGAAATGCCTTGCGAGTGTCATTGCTAGCAAAAATTTAATTGAAAAGAGAATCATATGCCTAGACGTAGAGAAGTCCCCAAACGTATTATCTTGCCGGATCCAAAATTTGGTAGCCAGGAAGTATCCAAGTTTGTAAATGTGCTGATGACAGGTGGTAAAAAATCTGTTGCCGAGCGTATCATTTACGGTGCCTTTGATCAGGTGGCCAGCAAGAGCGGTAAGGACCCGCTGGAATTATTCACCACAGCGTTGAATAATCTGCGTCCTGTTGTTGAAGTGAAGAGCCGCCGTGTCGGTGGTGCAAACTACCAGGTGCCTGTAGAAGTGCGTCCTAGCCGTCGTAGTGCCTTGGCAATGCGTTGGTTGCGTGATGCAGCGCGTAAGCGTGGCGAAAAATCCATGGGCCTGCGTTTGGCTGCCGAGTTGATCGAAGCCTCTGAAGGCCGTGGTTCTGCAATGAAAAAACGTGAAGAAGTTCACCGTATGGCAGAGGCAAACAAAGCCTTCTCACACTTCCGTTTTTAATTAAACGACCTCGTTCTTTAATAATTAGTTGAATTGATAGCAAAGGTAAAGCATCGTGGCACGTAAAACCCCTATTGAACGCTACCGTAATATTGGTATTTCTGCGCATATTGACGCAGGTAAAACAACCACGACAGAACGTATTCTGTTCTACACTGGTGTAAACCATAAGATTGGTGAAGTGCACGACGGTGCAGCGACCATGGACTGGATGGAGCAAGAGCAGGAGCGTGGTATTACCATTACTTCTGCAGCGACCACCTGTTTCTGGAAAGGCATGGACTTGTCTTTGCCTGAGCATCGATTCAACATTATTGATACCCCAGGGCACGTGGACTTTACCATTGAGGTAGAGCGCTCCATGCGTGTGCTGGATGGTGCCTGCATGGTGTACTGTGCAGTAGGTGGCGTACAGCCACAATCAGAAACTGTTTGGCGTCAAGCCAACAAGTACAAAGTGCCACGTCTGGCATTTGTAAACAAAATGGACCGTTCAGGTGCTGACTTCTTCAAAGTGGTCGAGCAAATGAAAACGCGTCTGCGCGCAAACCCAGTACCAGTGGTGATCCCTATCGGCCGTGAAGATACTTTCACCGGCGTGGTTGACTTGATGAAGATGAAAGCCATCATCTGGGATGAAGCTTCTCAAGGCATGAAGTTCACTTATGGTGACATTCCAGCTGATCTGGTTGAGACGGCAGGCAAATGGCGCGAGCAGATGGTTGAGTCTGCTGCAGAAGCCAGCGAAGAGCTGATGAACAAGTACCTGGAAAATGGTGATCTGGAAGAAAAAGACATCAAATTAGGTCTGCGTACGCGTACGATTGCTGGTGAAATCCAGCCGATGCTGTGCGGTTCTGCATTTAAAAACAAAGGCGTTCAACGTATGTTGGATGCAGTTGTTGACTTCTTGCCATCCCCAATCGACATTGATGATGTGACTGGTGAAGATGATGATGGTAAGCCGGCTAGCCGTAAAGCCGACGACAAAGAAGGCTTCTCTGCTTTGGCATTTAAATTGATGACAGACCCGTTTGTTGGTCAGCTGACATTTATCCGCGTTTACTCTGGCGTGTTGAACAAGGGTGATACCGTGCTCAACTCTGTGAAGGGTAAAAAAGAGCGTATCGGCCGTATCGTACAAATGCACGCTAACAACCGTGAAGAGGTTGAAGAGGTGTTGGCTGGTGACATCGCCGCCTGTATCGGCTTGAAAGACGTGACGACTGGTGAGTCTTTGTGTTCTCCAGACAAGCCTATCATTCTGGAGCGTATGGTGTTCCCTGAGCCAGTGATTCACGTGGCTGTTGAACCAAAAACGAAGAGTGACCAGGAAAAAATGGGCTTGGCATTGGGTCGTTTGGCACAAGAAGATCCTTCTTTCCGTGTCCGTTCTGATGAAGAGTCTGGCCAGACTATTATTTCCGGTATGGGTGAATTGCACCTGGAAATTCTGGTAGACCGTATGCGTCGTGAATTCAACGTTGAAGCGAACGTGGGTGCGCCACAAGTGGCATACCGTGAAGCGATCCGCAAATCTGTTGAAGTGGAAGGCAAGTTCGTTAAGCAATCCGGTGGTAAGGGTCAATACGGTCACGTATGGCTCAAAATGGAGCCTAACGAAGCTGGTAAAGGCTTTGAGTTTGTTGACCAGATTAAAGGTGGTACCGTACCGCGTGAATTTATTCCAGCGGTTGAAAAAGGTCTGCGTGAAACCATTCCTGCCGGTATCTTGGCTGGCTTCCCGGTCGTTGACGTAAAGGTAACGTTGTTTGATGGTTCATACCATGACGTTGACTCCAACGAAAACGCCTTCAAGATGGCTGCTTCTATCGGCTTTAAAGATGGTATGCGTAAAGCAGATCCAGTCTTGCTGGAGCCTATGATGGCCGTTGAAGTTGAAACGCCTGAAGAGTACATGGGTGATGTGATGGGTGACTTGTCATCTCGTCGCGGTATCATCCAGGGCATGGATGACATGCCTGGCGGTGGTAAAGCCATTAAGGCTGAAGTGCCACTGTCTGAAATGTTTGGTTACTCCACTGTGGTTCGCTCCCTGTCACAAGGTCGCGCAACTTACAGCATGGAATTCAAGCATTACGCTGATGCGCCGAAAAACGTTGCTGATGCAATCATCAACAAAAAATAATTGATCTATTACAGTATTGAATTAAAGGAAAACAATCATGGCAAAAGGCAAATTTGAACGTACCAAGCCACACGTGAACGTTGGTACGATTGGTCACGTTGACCACGGTAA
>NZ_JBKOUE010000015.1:0-5662 GCF_046765995.1 Methylophilus sp. 'Pure River'
TTTTTAGAATAGGAGCTTGGGGATGACCTACTTTCGCATACGAAGAGTACACTATCATTGGCGCAAGTTCGTTTCACGGCCCTGTTCGAGATGGGAAGGGGTGGTTCCAAACCGCTATTGTCCCCAAACATAACTGGTAATGTTATGCATGGTGCTGACGTGAGTCAGCCTGCTTTAACAAATTGGAAGAAGTAAAGGATTTAAGCTTGTTGGCTTAAGTATTTCAATGGGATTAGGGTATGAAACATATTGTTTCTATATCTTAGATGATTGCCAAATCATATTGCTTTGAACTACACCTGGCTTAGAGTTTAGTCTAAGTTTTAAGGTTATAGGATCAAGCCTCACGAGCAATTAGTATCAGTTAGCTTAATGCATTACTGCACTTCCACACCTGACCTATCAACGTCCTGGTCTTGAACGACTCTTTAGCTGGCTTAAAGCCAGAGGCAAGTCTCATCTCGAGGCGAGTTTCACGCTTAGATGCTTTCAGCGTTTATCTCTTCCGCACTTAGCTACCCAGCTATACCATTGGCATGATAACTGGTCCACCAGAGGTGCGTCCACTCCGGTCCTCTCGTACTAGGAGCAGGTCCCCTCAAACTTGCAGCGCCCACGGCAGATAGGGACCAAACTGTCTCACGACGTTTTAAACCCAGCTCACGTACCACTTTAAATGGCGAACAGCCATACCCTTGGGACCGGCTACAGCCCCAGGATGTGATGAGCCGACATCGAGGTGCCAAACTCCCCCGTCGATATGAACTCTTGGGAGGAATCAGCCTGTTATCCCCAGAGTACCTTTTATCCGTTGAGCGATGGCCCTTCCATACAGAACCACCGGATCACTATGACCTGCTTTCGCACCTGCTCGACCTGTCCGTCTCGCAGTCAAGCAACCTTATGCCATTGCACTATCAGTACGATTTCCGACCGTACCTAGGTTACCTTCGCACTCCTCCGTTACTCTTTGGGAGGAGACCGCCCCAGTCAAACTGCCTACCATACACGGTCCCCAGTCCGGATTACGGACCTAGGTTAGAACCTCAACAACATCAGGGTGGTATTTCAAGGTTGACTCCACGAAATCTAGCGACTCCGCTTCAACGTCTCCCACCTATCCTACACAAATCTTGTCAAAGTCCAATGTAAAGCTGCAGTAAAGGTTCATGGGGTCTTTCCGTCTAGCCGCGGGGAGATTGCATCTTCACAAACATTTCAACTTCGCTGAGTCCCGAGAGGAGACAGTGTGGCCATCGTTACGCCATTCGTGCGGGTCGGAACTTACCCGACAAGGAATTTCGCTACCTTAGGACCGTTATAGTTACGGCCGCCGTTTACTGGGACTTCAATCAAGAGCTTGCACCCCATCATTTAATCTTCCAGCACCGGGCAGGCGTCACACCCTATACGTCCACTTTCGTGTTTGCAGAGTGCTGTGTTTTTATTAAACAGTCGCAGCCACCTTTTCACTGCAACCCCATCACGCTTCTAGAGCAAGTCTATACACGTTACCGGGGCGCACCTTCTCCCGAAGTTACGGTGCTAATTTGCCGAGTTCCTTCTCCCGGGTTCTCTCAAGCGCCTTAGAATTCTCATCCTGCCCACCTGTGTCGGTTTGCGGTACGGTCTTATACAACTGAAGCTTAGTGGCTTTTCTTGGAAGCATGGTATCAATCACTTCGTCTGCAAGCAGACTCGTTATCACGTCTCAGTCTTAGCTCTCCGGATTTGCCTAAAGAACCAACCTACACGCTTGAACCGGGACATCCAACACCCGGCTGACCTAACCTTCTCCGTCCCCACATCGCATTGTATAGAGGTACAGGAATATTAACCTGTTTCCCATCAGCTACGCATCTCTGCCTCACCTTAGGGGCCGACTCACCCTGCGCCGATGAACGTTGCGCAGGAAACCTTGGGCTTTCGGCGAGGGAGCTTTTCACTCCCTTTATCGCTACTCATGTCAGCATTCGCACTTCTGATACCTCCAGCATGCCTCACAGCACACCTTCGCAGGCCTACAGAACGCTCTCCTACCATGCCAGTAAACTGGCATCCGAAGCTTCGGTTACGTGCTTAGCCCCGTTACATCTTCCGCGCAGGACGACTCGACCAGTGAGCTATTACGCTTTCTTTAAATGATGGCTGCTTCTAAGCCAACATCCTGGCTGTCTATGCCTTCCCACTTCGTTTTCCACTTAGCACGTCATTTGGGACCTTAGCTGTCGGTCTGGGTTGTTTCCCTCTTGTCCACGGACGTTAGCACCCATGGACTGTCTCCCGTAATTGCATTTCTCAGTATTCGGAGTTTGCAATGGTTTGGTAAGTTCTTATGAACCCCCTAGCCATAACAGTGCTCTACCCCCGAGAATGATATACGAGGCACTACCTAAATAGTTTTCGGAGAGAACCAGCTATCTCCAAGTTTGTTTAGCCTTTCACCCCTATCCACAGCTCATCCCCAAATTTTTCAACATTTGTGGGTTCGGACCTCCAGTACCTGTTACGGCACCTTCATCCTGGCCATGGATAGATCACTTGGTTTCGGGTCTACACCCAGCGACTAAGACGCCCTATTCGGACTCGATTTCTCTACGCCTCCCCTATCGGTTAAGCTTGCCACTGAATGTAAGTCGCTGACCCATTATACAAAAGGTACGCAGTCACCCCTTACGAGGCTCCCACTGTTTGTATGCATACGGTTTCAGGATCTATTTCACTCCCCTCCCGGGGTTCTTTTCGCCTTTCCCTCACGGTACTGGTTCACTATCGGTCGATATCGAGTATTTAGCCTTGGAGGATGGTCCCCCCATGTTCAGACAAGGTTTCTCGTGCCCCGCCCTACTTTTCGTTACCCTAGTTCCACAAACGGGATTTCGTATACGGGACTATCACCCACTACGGTCGGACTTTCCATTCCGTTCTACTATCGCGTCTGCTAAAAGTAACAGGCTGTTCCATGTTCGCTCGCCACTACTTACGGAATCTCGGTTGATTTCTTTTCCTCGAGTTACTTAGATGTTTCAGTTCACTCGGTTCGCTTTACTCTTCCTATATATTCAGAAGAGAATGACCTTACGGCCGGGTTTCCCCATTCGGACATCTCCGGATCAAAGCTTATTTGCCAGCTCCCCGAAGCTTTTCGCAGGCTATCACGTCCTTCATCGCCTGATATCGCCAAGGCATCCACCATATGCACTTATTCACTTGACCCTATAACGTTAAAACCTAAACCCTTTTAAATCTAGATTTCGTCGTGCATGAGACACGCGTTACAGGTAATTCTAAAGCACTATCAAACCTCGTTAGATTTGCTTAAATTATTGATTTCTCAACAATCTAAACGTCTCAACTTGCGTTTAATATATTTATGATTTTGCAATCAATCGATATTATTTCCGGTTAAAAAATAATATCGCCCATTGAATATAAGTTGTCATCACACAACCTATATTCCTTTACTTCTTCCATTTTGTTAAAGAGCAGTCTTAGTTATTAAACTAACGTTTAAAAACCAGAAGCAAACACTATTCAAACTTTAACTAACGTTTGCTTCTAATCTCTAAACCGCAACAAAGTTTCCAACAATTGATGGTGGAGGATGACGGGATCGAACCGACGACCCCCTGCTTGCAAAGCAGGTGCTCTCCCAGCTGAGCTAATCCCCCATATAAGTGTGGTGGGTCTGGTTGGGCTCGAACCAACGACCCCCGCCTTATCAAGACGGTGCTCTAACCAGCTGAGCTACAGACCCTAAGGCGGTTTGCCTAAATCTTTGTTGCTGCTTATTTTCAGATGACTGATAAGAGTGAATGCTTGAAGCCGAGTGATCTTCTCTAGAAAGGAGGTGATCCAGCCGCACCTTCCGATACGGCTACCTTGTTACGACTTCACCCCAGTCATGAATACTACCGTGGTAATCGTCCCCCTTGCGGTTAGACTAACTACTTCTGGTAAAACCCACTCCCATGGTGTGACGGGCGGTGTGTACAAGGCCCGGGAACGTATTCACCGCGACATGCTGATCCGCGATTACTAGCGATTCCGACTTCATGCTCTCGAGTTGCAGAGAACAATCCGGACTACGATCGGCTTTCTGAGATTAGCTCCCCCTCGCGGGTTGGCAACTCTCTGTACCGACCATTGTATTACGTGTGAAGCCCTGGCCATAAGGGCCATGAGGACTTGACGTCATCCCCACCTTCCTCCGGTTTGTCACCGGCAGTCCCATTAAAGTGCCCAACTAAATGATGGCAATTAATGGCAAGGGTTGCGCTCGTTGCGGGACTTAACCCAACATCTCACGACACGAGCTGACGACAGCCATGCAGCACCTGTGTCCACTTTCTCTTTCGAGCACCTAATGCATCTCTGCTTCGTTAGTGGCATGTCAAGGCCAGGTAAGGTTTTTCGCGTTGCATCGAATTAATCCACATAATCCACCGCTTGTGCGGGCCCCCGTCAATTCCTTTGAGTTTTAATCTTGCGACCGTACTCCCCAGGCGGTCTACTTCACGCGTTAGCTGCGTTACTCATGGATTTTACTCCACCAACAACTAGTAGACATCGTTTAGGGCGTGGACTACCAGGGTATCTAATCCTGTTTGCTCCCCACGCTTTCGTGCATGAGCGTCAATATTATCCCAGGGGGCTGCCTTCGCCATTGGTATTCCTCCACATCTCTACGCATTTCACTGCTACACGTGGAATTCTACCCCCCTCTGACATATTCTAGTCTTGTAGTTTCAAACGCAGTTCCCAAGTTGAGCTCGGGGATTTCACATCTGACTTACAAAACCGCCTGCGCACGCTTTACGCCCAGTAATTCCGATTAACGCTCGCACCCTACGTATTACCGCGGCTGCTGGCACGTAGTTAGCCGGTGCTTCTTATCAAGGTACCGTCAGCCTCACACTTTATTAGAATGTAAGTTTTCTTCCCTTGCGAAAGAGCTTTACAACCCGAAGGCCTTCTTCACTCACGCGGAATGGCTGGATCAGGCTTGCGCCCATTGTCCAAAATTCCCCACTGCTGCCTCCCGTAGGAGTCTGGACCGTGTCTCAGTTCCAGTGTGGCTGGTCGTCCTCTCAGACCAGCTACTGATCGTCGCCTTGGTAGGCCATTACCCCACCAACTAGCTAATCAGATATCGGCCGCTCTTATAACGTAAGGTCCGAAGATCCCCTACTTTCCCCCTCAGGGCGTATGCGGTATTAGCTAATCTTTCGACTAGTTATCCCCCATTACAAGGTACGTTCCGATATATTACTCACCCGTTCGCCACTAATCCCCTTAGCAAGCTAAGGTTCATCGTTCGACTTGCATGTGTAAAGCATTCCGCCAGCGTTCAATCTGAGCCAGGATCAAACTCTTCAGTTTAATTCCTAACTATTACTTTTTACCTCAATTAAGAGGCGGTATTCGATTCGCTTATATCTCAAATTCATTTCAAGGTATGTGTGTAAACTACACTGTACATACTTGTCATAAATCTAAGTGTAAAGCATTTGTATTTTCTGAGTTTCTACGCATTAAATGCGCTTCACCCAACTACAAACACCCACACTTATCAGTCATCCTAATTTTTAAAGAACATCAGCTTTTCGCTGTTTTCGTTACCGTTATTTCGTAACGAGGTGCGCATTATACAGAGGTTTTT
>NZ_JBKOUE010000016.1:0-3212 GCF_046765995.1 Methylophilus sp. 'Pure River'
ATCGGCTCTACAATCAAATCCAGCGTGTTGTTCACACCTTCGATAATCTTGCGGAAGTCACCGTTGTGTTTATCCACGTCGGCACGCACGGTAATGCGGCCTTCTTTAGACGCTTCTGCCAGCATGCTGGTGTCAGCCACCAAGGCATTCACGGCCTCAATGCTGGTATTCAGGTTGGTAATAATCTGGCTGTAATCGCCTGGATAATGCTCAGAAATCGTGGCTGGAATATGGCCTTTGGCAATATCGTCCAGATATTCTGAAGTCACTGTCAGTGGTTTGACCACTGCATCCAGCGTGCCATTCAGGCCTTCAATCACCTTACGGAAGTCACCATTATGCTGATGGGTATCTGCACGGGTAGACAACTGACCATCCTGCGCAGCTTGTGCCAGTTTATTGGCATCGGCCACCAGTGCATTCACCGCCGCAATACAAGTATTGAGGTTGTTGATGATCAGGCTGTAATCACCTTGATATTGCTCTTGAATACTGGCTGGAATCACGCCTTTGGCAATGTTATCCAGGTAGTTTGAAGTCACATTCAAAGGTTTTACCACGGCATCCAGCGTGCTGTTCATACCTTCCACAATCGCGCGGAAGTCACCCTGATGCTTGCTGGCATCGGCACGGGTAGACAAATTACCTTCCACCGCAGCGTGTGCCAGTTGATCGGCATCGTTTACCAGGCGTTTGATGTTGCTACGCACTTGCTCAATCGCCTCATTCACAAAGGCTTTCTTGCCTGGGAACTGCTCCAGCGGCACATCCAGGTTACCTTCACCAAAGGCTTTTACCACTTCAATCGCACTGCGGTTCATCGCAATGTGGCCAGCCACCATTTTATTGATGCCTGCGGCCATTTCAGAGTAACCACCTTTAAAGCGCGTTTGGTCAACGTTACAGTCAATATCGCCTTCATCATGCTGTTGGCTGACATAGTTCAGAGACTGTACCAGACCATCCAGTGTGCGTTGCAATACACGGATAGAATAAGCCACGCTGGACTTGTCATCTTCAGGCAAGGTAATTTTCTGGTTCAAATTGCCTTCAACGAAGTTGCGGGCAATCACCGTTAACTCAGAAGGCTCCATGCCCAATTGCTTGAACATATTGCGCTTGATATAGATACCAATCGAAACCACTACGGCTAACGCAGCAATAGCAATTGCAATCAACATAAAGATGGCCGTTTGTTTCACCGCTGCCGCCTGTTTGGCACTGTCTTTGGCTTGTGTATTGTTAAACAGTCTATGTTCGCGAATGGCTTTTTGCACACCTTCAATCACCGCTTGGTTCGCCAGCAACGCATCCCTAGCCTCTGTTTTCTTGTTAGAAAGAGACAAGGTCAAGGTATTGCTACCCAGGACATCATAAGCTTTGATCGCATCATAGTCTTTTTGCAGTAACTGTTTATCTTGCGCATCACTGATAAAGTTATCATAGCGCTTTAATGCGGCCATCAGTTTGCCATGGGTTTCAGCCACTTCTTTTTCGATGACCTGCATTTTTGAATTGTCTGTATTCAGCATATGCTGCCAAATCAGGCTATTCAATTTTTCAAATTCGCCCAATGTATCATCCAATATCTCGATACTCGGCGCAGCCATTTCATTGGCGTAATTGGTGTATTTAAACACTCGATCTGTTTGGAAATAACTCACTCCCGCCAGCAGGAACAACCCCAAAGCTGCGACGGCAATCAGAATGTACATTCTCTTAGCAACACTCATAATCTAGACTCCTAAATCCATTTTTAATCTCTATAACCTTTTTGGCTTTCTTATATTTTCGGTTAACAATTTGGCAAACTAAACTGCAATAAAAACGCTTTTCGCCTCTCTGTTTTCGCTCAAGTTTTCACCTGTCCTGCCGAGTATCCAGTATGAAAAGTCATAAAAAATCCCCCTGCAACAGGGGGATTCTCTGACAGAAAAAAGTCGATTATTTCTTCGCTTTTGAAGCGTCGGCAACTTCTACTTTTTTCTTGGCAGCACCGGCCTCTGCAACTGCGTCGCCTTTCATGTGTGAAGAAGTCAGTTCAGCGCTACCCTCTTCATAACAAACGCGACCCATCATCGAAACAGTACACACTTCAGCGGCGAAAATTGGGGCCGAGAACGCGGATAATGCAACGATGGTCAGGGCTGTGTTCAAAGTTTTTTTCATAAAGTCTCCATACAATTTAACAGGGAATAACAGTGGTTATTCTTTACCACTTAGTTACTTTTACGACGCTTTCAGACGTTTCTTTAGCTGCAAAAAGGCGTTTTAACACTTTAGTTACAATAAAAAAGCCGACTGTTTATCAGTCGGCTTTTTTCATTCAATGAAGGCTAAAACTCTTCCCAATCACCATCATCTGTCCCTGTTTTCTTAAAGGTACTGGTACTGGTCATGGCGGGCCTGCTCACGGGCGGGGCGCTACCACCGCCTCCAGAAATGACCCTGGACAAGTGATCAATCGCGACATGCGTCTCTTTCGACCGCCTGGAGAAATCACCGCCTAACAAAAACTTGGCTTTATCAAGATTCCTGGCAGCGACCGACTCTACAATCTCACCGACACTCTGGTGGAAATGTGCATGCGCATCTTTCAGGTCCCTGTACTCCTTGCGATGGCTATGTTGCTTGCCCTCGCCGTATATCCATTTACCCAGATCGCATTTATGGTCACTGGCGGCATCGGCATGATTGATAGGCTCTTTATGCCGCCCGTTCATATAATCGACCAGGCGCGCCTTCCATTGGTCATGCGCCTTGCCCGCGTCATCCAAAGAGAACTTTTTTGCGACGGCTCCTCCATGTGCACCGGAAAAGCTCGTGACTGTTTTGGACGGTGCCTGATAATGCTGGGCGCTACTTCTTGCGTGGCCACCAGCACTGTGCCCATCAAGCTTAAACTGGCTGATCGCTGCAGTCAGCTGGTTGGCCTGGTCGACCAGGGATTCAGCCGCAGCTGCAGCCTCTTCCACTAAGGCCGCGTTCTGTTGCGTGGTTTCGTCCATGCTGGTCACCGCCTGGTTCACCTGGTCAATACCCGTGGTCTGCTCTGTAGAAGCAGCAGAGATTTCACTGATGATGTCTGCCACACGTTGTACTGAAGAAACAACTTCGTCCATGGTGTTACCAGCGTTCTCTACCAGCTTGGTGCCTTCTGTGGTTTTATTCACAGAGTCAGTGATCAGTTCTTTGATCTCTTTGGCGGCACT
>NZ_JBKOUE010000017.1:0-2342 GCF_046765995.1 Methylophilus sp. 'Pure River'
GCCTGTTGCTCAGTACGCGCTGACAAGTCGGAGTTACCGCTGGAGATCTCGTTCGCCGCCGTCGTGATCGTTTCTACGGCTTCAGATACGGCCATAATCGGTTCGACAATCAGGTCCAGGGTACTGTTGATGCCCTGGACGATATCGCTGAAACCACCCGGATGGCGGCTGGCATCAGCGCGAACGGTAATACGGCCCTCTTTAGCTGCATCCGCCAACATCAAGGTATCGTCATTCAATGCCTTCAGGTTGCTACGAATCTGCTCGATCGCCACATTAATAAAGGCTTTCTTGCGTGGGAACTGCTCTAATGGCATATCAAAATTACCCTCACCCAAACCACTCACACATGCAATGGCTTTTTTCTTGGTGTTGATATGCTCTTCAACCATTTCATTCACACCTTCGGCCATCACGCGGTAGGCACCATCGAATTTGGCGGCATTAATCCGCACGTCGATTTCACCAATATCGTGCTCGGAACTCATGTGTGTCATTTCTGAAATCAATGTGTTGATGGCATCGATACACTGATTCAGGTTGTTTTTAATAGTATTGAAATCGCCATTGTAATGATCGCTGATTTTGGCTGGGATCTCGCCTTTTGAAATATCCGCAATATAGCGTGCGGTCACGTTCAGTGGCGTAATCAGCGCATCCAGCGTGTTATTCATGCCTTGCACAATGGTGCGGAAATCACCATGGTATTTGCTGGCATCTGCACGTGCGGATAAATTGCCTTCAACCGCACCATGTGCCAATGCGTCAACATCAGCGACCAATGCCTTGATATTGGCTCTGACTTGCTCAATGGCTTCATTCACAAAGGCTTTTTTGCCAGGGAATTTCTGCAATGGCACATCCAGATTACCTTCACCAAAAGCTTTTACTACCTCAATCGCACTACGGTTCATGGCAATATGGCCAGCCACCATTTTATTGATGCCAGCGGCCATTTCAGAGTAACCACCTTTAAAGCGTGACTGATCGACATTGCAATCAATATCACCTTCATCATGTTGTTGGCTCACGTAATTCAGTGATTGCACCAGGCCATCCAATGTACGTTGCAGGCTCACAATAGAGTACGCAACGCTAGACTTATCGTTAGTCGCCAGTGCAATTTTCTGGTTCAGGTTACCTTCTACGAGGTTGTGGGCAATCTGTGCCAACTCACCCGGCTCAACACCCAGTTGCGCACGCAGTCGTTTGGTAATCAGCATGCCAAAAGCAACAATTGCCGCCAGGCATAGCAAGGCAATGGCAGAGGATTGCCATACAGCGCTCTGCTTGATGCTGGCTGCATTCGCAGCAAGCTCCAGGCTGGTTTTCTGGTTGTAGAGCATATGCTCATCCATCTTGTCAGCCACTTCCAGTGCCAGCTTGTCTGCCTGTTTCAAGGCCTCAGGCGCCTCAGGCGCGCCGATGTCTGACAAACGCAACACATCCGTCATTTGCACAAAATAGCGATTCAGCATCTCTTTTTCAGCTGTCAGCAATGCCTGGTCCTGATCACTAGACACCAGGTCCTGGTAGTGCGTCAGAGACTCTTCGACAACCGCTTTACGATCCTGAATTTGCGTTGCCAACTTTTCCTTTTCGGCAGGCGTGGTCACGCTCACGTGGCGCAACACATTCAGGCGCAACCTTTGATAGTAGTTTTGCGCTTTGGACAGTTCAAGAATGCTGGGGATGGTGTTGACGTTGGCCTGATTGGTCGTGTCATACACTTTAACGATTTCGTTTAAAGTGACCCCGATAAGAACCACCATCGCTAACGCGCAAGTGGCAATCAAAAGATACATGCGTTTTGCAATTGTCATCATGGATTCCTAAGATAAAGAGAGCTAAAAATATAGATTTAAAAATTACTTTTTCACGCTCTGATTATGGCAAAAATGGTTCAAACGAGATGTTGAAATAAGACAGGGAATTCCTGTCTTATTCTTGCTTAAAGCATAAAAAACCGGCTGCCTTGGCAGCCGGTTTGAATTTAAATGGGCATCCCTTAAACACCTTGTTTAAAACTCTTCCCAATCACCGTCATCAGTGCCTGTCCTGGCAGGTATTTTGGGTGCAGGATTGGAGTTACTGACATGCGGCGAGTGATTCGGCGCCACTGGTTTCGGCAAATGCGCAACGAGTGGTTTCTGACCAGCGTTGTAGGCTTTGCGCCCAGCGTTTGCCTTGGATGATGCAACACCACTGCCGCCCCGTCCGTCAAGTTTAAACTGGCTAATCGCCCCGGCCAGCTGGTTGGCCTGATCGACCAGGGATTCAGCCGCAGCTGCAGCCTCTTCCACTAAGGCCGCGTTCTGTTGCGTGGTTTCGTCCATGCTGGT
>NZ_JBKOUE010000018.1:0-1232 GCF_046765995.1 Methylophilus sp. 'Pure River'
TGAATCGCCACTAACTTTGTAGACACTGTTCAGCCGATTGATTGAACTGCTTTTCAAAGTCTATCGGAGATAGCAAGTTATTGGAATTGTGTCTTCGCTTTGAGTTGTAAAAGAACTCTATGTAATCGAAGATATCCCTCTTTGCTTCATCCCGGTCGTTGTATATTTTACGTTTAATCTTCTCCCGCTTTAGTAGTTGAAAGAAGCTCTCAGCCACAGCATTATCATGGCAGTTACCTCTGCGGCTCATGCTGGACTCAAGGTTATGTGCTTTTAGAAACAGCATCCAATCTTCACTGGTGTACTGGCTACCCTGATCCGAATGAATCAGCACCTTTTGTTTAGGCTTTCTGCGCCACACAGCCATTAGCAATGCATCCAATACCAACTCTTTGGTTATACGCGACTGCATAGACCAGCCTACAATCCGGCGGGAGAATAAGTCCATTACCGCTGCCAGATACAGCCAGCCCTCATGTGTGCGGATATATGTAATGTCCGTGACCCATGATTGATTCGGCATCACTGGATTGAACTGTCGGTTCAGTGTATTGGGTGAGGCCACATGCAACTTGCCACTAGAGTGACGTGGCTTGCGATAGCCAACTAATGCTTTGAGCCCATGCTGATGCATCAGCTTATAAACGCGGTTGATCCCAATGAGCTCACCCCAGGCGCGCAAATCGCTATGCACTTTGCGGTAACCGTACACCCCACCAGACTCCAACCAGCTTTGCTTGATGAGGCCAGATTGCCGCTGGTTGGTTTGATAAGCCTTGGAATATGGTTGTTTCAGCCACGCATAAAACCCACTCGGATGAACATCCAACACCTTGCAAAGCCACCGTATCGGCCAGCAGTCCTGATGCTGTTGTATAAAGGCATACCTCAATCTGACTGCTTCGCGAAGTATGCCGCGGCTTTTTTTAAGATATCCCGCTCTTCAGTGACGCGTTTGAGTTCTTTACGCAGACGTTGCAACTCTGCCTGCTCAGCTGTTTTTGCTTGATGCTCTGCTGCATCTGGGCCGTACTTCCTGACCCAGGCATACAGACTATCGACAGTGACATCTAACCTGCGCGCCACTTCAGAGACCGCATATCCGCCTTCTGTGATTTGACGGACTGCTGCTACTTTGAATTCTTCTGGATAACGTTTACCACTCATACTGCACCTTTCTTTTATTGCCATTATTACGGCTTAAAGGTGTCTAGTAAATTAGTGGCGATTCA
>NZ_JBKOUE010000019.1:0-1124 GCF_046765995.1 Methylophilus sp. 'Pure River'
GAACTCACTGACTTTGTCGAAAACCTGACGCTTACCGGCAATGATCATATCAATGGCACTGGCAATGCGCTGGCAAACACCATCACAGGCAATGCTGGCAATAACATCCTCGATGGCGCCGATGGCGTAGACAAACTCATCGGTGGGGCCGGTGATGATATCTACATCGTCGACCTCATTCAGACCGGCACCAATGCCGCTGCATACAGGGTCGCACTGCAAGACACCATCACTGAAGTTGCCAATGCAGGCGATGACACCGTCAAGTTACGTGGTAACTTTGATCACATTAACGCAACCACTCTCACCCTAGGCGCTAACCTCGAGAATCTTGATGCTTCAGATACAGCCTCAACCAAACTCAACCTCACAGGTAACGCACTCGCTAACACTCTCACTGGCAATGATGCAGATAACATCCTTGATGGCGGCGCTGGAGTAGACACCCTGCGTGGTGGCGAAGGTAATGACACCTACATTTTGGACCTCAAAGCCACAGCCGGAATTCTTTCGATTGAAGATACAGTAGAAGAGTTTAATGGCACAACTGATGGCATTGATACCATTAAACTGCGCGGCACCGCTGCACTCGCTACTACCGCAGAGCTTTCACTCACTGGCGATTGGGCTAACATTGAGATACTGGATGCTTCTGCAACAGGCTCAACCAAGCTCAACCTCACAGGTAACAACTTAGGCAACACTCTAATTGGTAACGCTGCCGCTAACATCCTGACCGGGGGCACTGGCGACGATATCCTTAATGGCGGTGCAGGCGCAGATACTATGATCGGTGGAGATGGTGATGATACTTACATCGTCGATAACATCGCTGATATCGTGACCGAAGACTTGAATGAGGGCACTGACCTCGTCAAGGCCAGCGTCAGTTATACGCTAGGCGCAAACATTGAGAACCTGGAACTGACTGGCACCGCTGCGATCAATGGCACCGGTAATGGTTTAGACAACATCATCACAGGTAATGCTGCTAACAACATCCTCGATGGCGGCGCTGGTGCGGACACGCTCATCGGTGGCAAAGGCAACGATACTTATATCGTCGATGATGAAGATGATGAAGTCATTGAAGCTGCAAATGAAGGCATTGACCTCGTTAAAGC
>NZ_JBKOUE010000020.1:0-778 GCF_046765995.1 Methylophilus sp. 'Pure River'
GACATGGTTGACGACGCTGAGTTGTTGGAACTGGTTGAGATGGAAGTGCGTGACTTGCTGAGCAAGTATGACTTCCCAGGTGATGACACCCCAATCGTTAAAGGTTCAGCAAAATTGGCACTGGAAGGTGACCAATCAGAAATCGGCGAACCAGCGATTTTCGCATTGGCTGACGCATTAGACAGCTACATCCCAACGCCAGAGCGCGCAATCGACGGCGCATTCCTGATGCCAGTGGAAGACGTATTCTCTATCTCTGGTCGTGGTACTGTAGTAACAGGCCGTATCGAGCGTGGTATCGTTAAAGTCGGCGACGAAATCGAAATCGTAGGTATCAAGCCAACATTGAAAACCACCTGTACTGGTGTTGAAATGTTCCGTAAACTGCTGGACCAAGGTCAAGCAGGCGACAACGTAGGCGTATTGCTGCGTGGTACTAAGCGTGAAGAAGTTGAGCGTGGTCAAGTATTGTCCAAATCAGGTTCTATCAAGCCACACACCAAGTTCACAGCAGAGATCTACGTGTTGGGTAAAGATGAAGGTGGTCGTCATACACCATTCTTCAACGGCTACCGTCCACAGTTTTACTTCCGTACAACTGACGTAACTGGTGCAGTTGAATTGCCAGCAGGTACCGAAATGGTAATGCCAGGTGACAACGTATCTATCTCAGTTGCACTGATCGCTCCGATCGCGATGGAAGAAGGCTTGCGCTTCGCTATCCGTGAAGGTGGTCGTACCGTTGGTGCTGGCGTCGTTGCCAAAATCATCGAGTAAT
>NZ_JBKOUE010000021.1:0-537 GCF_046765995.1 Methylophilus sp. 'Pure River'
ACATTGACGCTGAAGCCCAACTTGCCATCAGTACGGGTAATCACTGTCGTGTTGTAGTCTTTACCATTGATGGTCACAACGACTGGATCACCTACTTTAGCGTCACCGCCAACGGTACCAGTCACTGGCGTAATTGAAGTCGCTTTCGCTTCTTCAATGTTGATGATGCCATCACCACCGAAGTTAGCGTCCAGCGCGATTTCAGCTTTAGGCGGTGTCAGGTCCAGGCTGTAAGTCAGCTGGGTAGACTGGCTCGCTGTGTTACCGGCGTTGTCAGTCACAGTCACTTTTGCATCGATGGTCTTGTCAGGGTCAGCTGCCAGTTCGTTACCAGCCACATTGACGCTGAAGCCCAACTTGCCATCAGTACGGGTAATCACTGTCGTGTTGTAGTCTTTACCATTGATGGTCACAACGACTGGATCACCTACTTTAGCGTCACCGCCAACGGTACCAGTCACTGGCGTAATTGAAGTCGCTTTCGCTTCTTCAATGTTGATGATGCCATCACCACCGAAGTTAGCGTCCAGCGCGATT